>NZ_CP150233.1:5420462-5730693 GCF_037974265.1 Paenibacillus sp. FSL R5-0623
CACACCGTACAGATCGATGCGTCGAGCCTGGCACAATAATTGAACGGCTTGCTCCAATCTGCCCAAATCCAGCAAACGGGTGGTATCTGCAATAGACGCGAGGTGGTTGGCTTCGATAGCTTCAACAATTTTGGAGAGTGAATTGCCCGCTACAATATCCTGATACGCCGTTTCATCAGATGCGTGGGACAATTCTGCGGCGAGTTTCATTTTGAAATCAGGAAAACCTTTGAAATGAAACGACTTGCAAAAGCGGGTTACCGTCGCCGCACTTGTGCCACTCTGCTCTGCCAGATGACTAATCGTCCAGCCTGGAATGTCCGATGGAGATTGCATAATGACTTCGGCGATACGTCGCTCCTGAGACGGAAGGTTATTCAACTCTTGCTGCAACGCACGTAATATGGCTGCCATGAGGACCTCGCTTTATGAAAATTATTTTTATTTATTTTTAATAAATCAAGAAAATCATTTTTATAACTTCATTTTAATCAAGACGATGATGCAAATCAAGAGGAATTTCACATGGCTTTTGTAATATCAAAAGAAGGAGCAATTCAATGAATCAAAGACAACGGAGAAAGTTCATTCCTTCCACCTGGATTATTGCTACCAAACAAACAGAAGGACATGCCTATTATGCCCTCTATGCCATCGACTGGAAACGCGGAGGTAGGCTCAGTTGGGAAGGCTGGAATCGACTTGAAGACTTGCTGCAATTTCATATTCCGATCAAACGAAAAGCCAGAGGCCGGAAATCTTCTTCCCAGCCTGCCGCCAAAATAGCAAAAAGAGCGCTCCATCTTCATCTGAATGAAGCACAGTTCGAGGAACTGGAGCGGCTCTTTTATCAGCCTTTATCGAAGAAAAGATGGAAGATGTTCATTCAAACAAATAGGAATCTATAAGTGATATGTATTCGGTTGTTTCATTTTTTCACGCTAAAACAAAAAAGCCTCTTCCTTCTTTAGATAAAAGAATAGGAAAGACTTTCGCGGTACAACGATTCAATTCAATTTGATTCATTTCCATTCAACTAAACCCTCAACTCAAGTTAACTTGTTCTAATTCATGCCATCATATCGTTTTAAAAACTTGCTGACTAAGCTGGGGTCTGTCATTTGATGAACCGATTGATTCTCAATCTCCTCCGCCAGATCGTCATCTGTGAGAGAAACGAAGAACGTAATGTCTGCTTTGGTTTGTCCATATCGGGCGAGAACGTCATCTGCTGTCTCATTCACAACTTTCGCAATGATTCGAATGATCTCATCCTTATACTTCTGGACATCTTCTGTTGCATACAACAATCGGCTGATATGGTTAAAGTGCGTATCCTCGCCATATTGATATTCGGAGCAGCCCCATCTGTAATAGATCTCGTCCTGCTCGCTGTCGCACAACCCCTGCTCTTTCATATTGGTGATATGTTTGCTCAATGACTCCTCTGTATTTACCGCCATGAATAGCGTTACCCAATCACTGTCTGTTCCAAATGCACAAGCATATACTTTCTCATGCTCTACCTTAGCCAGCGTTTGTTCCAGATCGGGTAGAAACCCCGCTCGAAATTGGTCTTCGAATTCACTTAAAAAGTGGTCCATTTAGCTCATCCTTTCATTTTTAATGCAGTTTAAGATTCAAATGTCTTTTCAAACCATTGATTCGGGCCGAAACGGTTAACGAGATAATCACATCCCCGCCCTGTTGCTATATAGGTCTCTCGATAACTACAAGGTACCACATAATCGAAATTAACACGCTTACTTCCTACACCCTTAAACGACTATGCTATAATAAAAATACAACTATCCAAGCGAGGTGACGCCGATGAAATGGGGAGAGATTACTGAATTACACCCAGATCGTTTTGTGCTTGTGGAAGCAATCAAGGCAAGCTCCAGCAACCGTGTCCGTCAACTAGAGGATATAGCATTTATTCAAAACTATGATAATCCTCAAGAAGCCTGGAGCGGTTATAAAGAACTGCACAAGCTCCATCCGACACGCGAGTTATATGTATTTCATACGAGCAGAAGCGATGTTGAGGTAGTAGAGGAATTTTTCTCAGGAGCCTCATGCAAAGTCGACTTTGAATTAATGGATGTTCAATTCTTAAATTAAGTCATGTAATGATAACCTTTGGATGGTTGTCGTTGCGTGGCTTATTTTTGTACACCATAGTTGTGTGACTCAATCCCGTAACAGCGGATCATCTGATGTAATAAACTATAAATCAGCAGCAAAAAAGCCTTGCCCCATTCTTCATGACAAAGAATAGAGAAAGGCTTTCATGCTGCTACTTAATCCTAACTGTAATTCGCAACTAAATCTTCAGTTCTCCAAGCTTAATCAGCTCGACAACTGCCTGCGAACGACCCTTAACATTGAGTTTCTGCATCACATTCGAAATATGGTTACGCACCGTTTTCTCGCTGATGAATAACTGCCCTGCGATGTCACGCGTTGTTTTGTCTTGAACCAGTAATTCGAATACTTCGCGTTCACGGTGGGTCAACAAAAATTTGCTTTTATGATCGATACCCTTCAATGTTCACCCCTCCTTGCTCGGGTTGTGTTGGTGTAACAAGGTTAAGGGGATACAGTCAACTCATCTTATGTTAGGTCAAGGGCGTTGGTTCAGTTTTATAAGAAAAATGGGCAGTAAACATGTGATTCATTGTCCAAAGAGAACGTATGCAATGGTATATGTATTGGATCATGTAAAACAAACATGCCTCTGCAGCGGATGTTACCATCTGCGCAAAGGCACACTTGTTCATGTCTTAAAAAAACTACCGATTCATTCGGTTCATCATGCCGCCATCATGGTGATTACGGTTCATCAGGCCATCGTCAAGGATGCCATCGCGGTGATTCATACCTGTTCCGTTCGTTGGGAAAATGCGCTCCACCATCGATTGGAACGTATCGATCATGCCGCTGACTGGCTTACCATTACGAATATCTGTGGCATAGCTCTCGACATGCTCCACAAACTCCGGATTGGCTGATACATATACATTCTCGATGTTTGGTGCAAACTGTTTGATTTTGGCTGAAATCTTACCCTTTATCTCAGCTGATGTGTTATCGTCCGTGCTATCTACACGTTGTCCTTCACTTTTCATACCATAATGCCCATCGTCCGTCCCATGTGCTTTGCCGCTGTTTGTCAGACCACGCATCATACCAATTGTGCCTGTGCCCATGGTTCCATAGATGCTGCGGTCATTCCCCATATGGCTGCGATCCGTTGCTGAATTTGTGTTCAGTCCTGGAGCAATTCCGCTAGTGCTGTACGGAGACATTGTGCCCGTACCGCCATTCACACGCATACCACCCATATCGTGATTCATGTTGCCCCCACGCATGGTATCACTGGCATGATTACGCATCGTTCCATTCAGCATGCTCGTACGACCATTGGACTTGCTTTCCAACTTACCTGCATGACCATCTGCCAAACGAACCGCCACATAAGCATTACGATCCGTTAACATGACACGGGCAGATTGCACTTCCTTCATCTCCGTGATGCGTTTTGCCAGCTCTTCACTGGATTTCAGGTCAGTCACATTATGCATGCGATAACTTTTCGCACGGATGCCATCCATGCCATTTGTTTCTACACCATAACGGTTAATGCCGTTGGCTTGCTGACGAACACTTTGCGTATGCATATTGTTGGTATCCCGATTCGTGCCACAACCTGTCAAACCGGCCATTACAAAGATTGCAGTAGATAATGATAACGTAATAGCTGTTGCCTTTTTGACTGCTGGCATGTACTCATCCTCCAATGTATGTTGGTTTTGGTCACAAAGATAGGATGCGCTTCTGTACGTACCGATATGCTGAAAGGATATGGTACCTTACCCTGTAAAATTGGTTCTTCTTTTGATCTTTGGTTTTGATCAGTGGACCGTGTTTCTTCGCTATATGAAATAAAAAAACAGTGCTGCTTGTTCGCAGCACTGCCTCGAAATAATATTTGCATCTCAACACAATAATATCACTTATCTTCCGCCCCGCTCATTTCCCGTCTGTTGATGAGGAAGTTGTTGCGTCATTTGCAGAACTCGATGACTCTTCCGAAGAAGTTGTCGATGTTTTAATGGTATCAGGGAATTTCTCTGCTTCCGTTAGACTTGTCACATCCATGGCATATGCCCATTGACCGTCCGGCGTAATGACCCAGATCTGATCCGGTTCGGATGGCACCGTAAGTCCCCGATACACATCTCGAACTTGTTGCCCGTTGACCGTCTGTTCAACAGACAAGGTGAATCGGGGAACCGAATTCTTCAGCTCGGACGCTTTGCGCACATCATCTGCTGTCGACAGGTTTTTGATTTTGCCGATAAGAGATACGGCATCTGTGGCTTCAATCGTTTTCCCATTCAGTGTCCAGGTCTGTTCTGCCGCATCGTTCTCCGATGTCGATGTTAACATCCAGGTAGCTGCTTCACCTTCCCACTCTAGGGACCCAACATTCGTCTCATCCATGTTGAACGGTGTAGTATCCAACAGATCACGACGTGACAAGGCTATATTGGTAATCGTCTCTGTCTGCACGGCAACCACAGGGCCCGTATCCACACGCACATAACGTGCATCATCTGCTGGAAGCTGGCCACCAATAGCCAATTTGATCTCCCGATTATCTTTGAGTTTGATATCCATAAGTGTAGCATCTGTTCCTAATCCGTACTTATCCAGATCCGTTGGCGCTTCTTCCACCACCAGTTCCTGATTCGCACCACTCAGAGCATCTAACCAACTGCTGACACTGTAACCGTTCAGAGGGTAGGCTTTCGGCTCAACCATGTGCCATACGCCATTTTCAAGCGACAAAGTCGAAGATGCTGCTGCACTTGATGTCTCCTCCGTTGTGTCATGTATTGTAATGGACTGGATATCCCCGGATTGAATACCGAGCAACTTGGCTTGCACCGCTTCTTCTTCTCGAAAATAATTTTGACTGGCCGCGTACACCCAGCCCACAATTAGTACGATGACCACCAGAATTGTTGGAACCCATTTTCTCATACGCGTCTGCGCCTCCACCATAAGAGTACACCGATAATAACAAAGATGAGTGGGAACGCTACAATAGCCACGAAGAAAATCGTTCTGGCCTGTTCGCCATTCAGGTATGCCATCTCATACCCGGCTTGTACCCGTGGGCGAATCGTCAATCCATTTTCTTTCTCACTCAAATAGTTTACCGTATTCAAAATAAAGTCCCGATTGCCGCCATTCGCAATTTCTGAATCCTGCATGAAAATGGACGAGCCCAGAATAACCGCCTTCGGTTTGCCATCCGTCGTATCGGCTGCATATCCTAATTCAACGGGTCCTTGAATATCCTCTTCGGCATCATTGGTTGTTTCATTCTGCAATAAGCCGCCGATATTTGTTTCCCCATAACTGTCATTCGAAGAATGCATTAACGGTGAAAGGGTATATTTATCCTGTTCTTTGCTGGTCAGCGCAATCGACAACGACAACATCGGATACAATTGGCTTGCAGCAAGTTTGTCCGTAATTGCATGTGTACCATACTCCGGCACCACCCAGAGTGGCCCCATCGTACTGGCTTGCTGATTATCCACCATGACTGCATGCTCATCAACGACGCCATAGTCAGCCATGAGGGCATCGATGTTTTTCCAACTGGATTTCATATCTTCCACAAATCCAAGGGATAATAACAGCTTGCCTCCATTACTCAGATAGGTGCGAATGGCTTTCATTTCCGAATCACTGAGATCACGTTGTGGACCAATAATGGCGAGCACATCTGCATCTTCCGGGACCTTCCCGGCCTGGTTCAACTGTAATTCTTCCGTCTGCACATTATTTTGTTCCAAGGAGGATTGCAGCGTAGTCATCTGAGCGAGACTCAGCTCTTCATGTCCGGTCAAAAAGACCATTTTATGCATCTCCGTGGATGACATATTCATGAGCGCCTGCGTAAGTTTTTCCTCACCTGTGAACTGATATGATCCGTCACTGCCGTCACCTGTCGCGGTGAACAAACTGGCGATATCAATCACTTTGTGTTGATCTCCCTGCTCCAGCACTATGGAGCTGCCTGTTATGCCGTATTTGGATGCAAGCGCAGGTTCCTGCGTCAGATTATATTGTTTTATTTTCAACTTGCTGTTACGTTTCGTGTATTCCTCGACCATATCCGTGACCTCACGGTTCAGGACGGTGTTGTTGGCATTTTCGACCGTTAACACCAGAATGTTGACGTCATCCTTCACATTTTTGATCGCAGTAAGGGACTGGTCAGATAACGTGTATTGTTTGTTCGAGGTAAGATCCAGCTGGAAGCCGCCAAGTGAATTCAGGAACAGTGTTAGCAAAATAAAGATGCCAATCACCGCTAAGGACAGCACGGTACTGTTGGTATGACTTAACCATTTTTTCATCTTCTCACCTCCACCGCTTCCGTTCCACAATTTGAATGCTTAACAGCAGAAACACACCCGAAAGGGTGACATAATACAAGATATCCGGTCCACTAAGTACACCTTTCATGAAGCTGTCGAACCGGTTAGTCAGGGCAAACGGGTCCAGCCACTGTTGCAAAGCAGATCCTGTATTACCTGCGAATGAATCAAGCATCCACAAAACGAGCAAAATAATAAAACCCGCCACCGCAGACACCATCTGATGCTGGGATAATGTAGAAGCGAACAATCCAATCGCCATCATGCTTCCGCCCAGGAAAAATAACCCCAGCGCAGACATCCATACGGTCGTCATATCCAATGTCCCATAGAACGACATGATGAATGGGTACACCAGACTGCACAGAATAAGCACGACCAGAATGGCCAGAGAAGCAAGATATTTGCCAAAAATAATTTCTGTTACACGTGCCGGAGAAGTCAGTAACAATTCATCCGTTCCTTGTCTAAATTCCTCTGCAACCAGTCGCATCGTTAACAATGGCACGACAAACAGCAGCATGGACAACGTATCCCCCAACACGAGACGATAATCGACAATACTCGGCTGGTAATATACAAAGCTTGAATAGAACAACAGACTGGTCATCAGTACATATACGGCAAAAGCAAAATAGGACGTTGGTGACAGAAAATAAGCTTGCAGCTCTTTATTACATACCGCCATCATTCGTCTCATTTGGAGTCCTCCCCTTTGCGAGCTTGGGGCGAAGCATCGGCTGCTGTACTAACTGATGTTCCCGATATACTTGAAGAGTCGATGTCCGAATTTGTATCTGTGTCTGTTGCCTCGGTTCTGGTCAGCTTCAGGAAGATTTGCTCCAGACTCAGGTTCTCCTTCTTCATCTCCAGTATCGGTAATCCTGCACCTGACAAAAGGTAGAACAACTCCTCCCGGAAATCTTCCGAGTTTTCTCCAGTAAGCAGCATTTTAACCGCTTCCGCTGAATCTGAAGTAAGTGAAGTATCTTTGCTGGTATTCACATCCGACGCTTGAATGACTTCACTCCGCACCTTCTCCCATGGTGTCAGCACATTATGTAATTGCTCCGCAGTGGCCTTCACTTCAATCGACACCTTGAACTGATCCCCCATTGCTGATCCGAAATGCTGAGGTGAACCATCCAGCACGAGCTGTCCCTGATTGATGATCAACATTCGATTACAGAGCGTGCTCACTTCAGGCAAAATATGCGTACTGAGCAGCACCGTATGGTTCTCCCCAAGTTCCCGAATCAGATCTCTAATCTCGATAATCTGATTTGGATCAAGGCCCGATGTTGGCTCATCCAGGACCAACAGATCCGGCTTGTGAATAATGGCTCCTGCCAGCCCAAGGCGTTGTTTGTATCCTTTGGATAACCCACGTACCATTTGTCTTTCCCGACCCTGAAGTCCCAGTCTGCTAACCATCTCACTGACCCGCAGCTTAACCTCACGTGCCGGGACATCTCGCAAATTGGCTACGAATTTAAGATAGGACTGCACCGTCATATCCGGATACAGTGGCGGAGTTTCAGGCAGATACCCAATCTTGGAACGAACACGCTGACCCTGCTCATGCACCGATACCCCATCCACCATAATGGAACCCGCGGTTGGATGCACATAGCCTGTAATCATACGCATCGTTGTTGTTTTTCCGGCACCATTGGGTCCGAGAAAGCCAACAATCTCACCACGTTCCATGGTGAAATCCAATTGATGTACGCCGCGCTGCCCTTCGTAAACTTTGCTGACCTGTTTCACTTCGAGCACATCATTCATCCTTTCCCGTTAAAATACCCGTGCAGCATCGTTTAGGATAAATGATGTACACGGGAAGTTCCTTGTATAATACGTGAGGTATCCTAGCCTCAGCTTAATGACACTTAAAAGACAGCTTAAAAATATTTGTCCAAAATGTGAACATTCCGACCAACACCCACACCCTGCACTTAAAGCCAACGTAACATAGAGTACAGGAGAATGTGCTCCTGACCAAAAGTCAGAGGGTGAATCGTGTGAAAGTATTATTCACGTTTTATGTTCCGAGCGGTGGCGTGGATACGTTAAATCGACTGCGCACCGCTGTTCTGAAACGCCATGGCATTGAAGCGCACCTATTGTATCTCAACACAGGCTCGGGATTGCAGAACAACAGTGATACGCCCATTTTTACCGCGTCCAGTGACGAGGATATCCATCATATCATCCATACTCATCATTATGATGCCATCATTGCCACTTCAGACATCGCTATGCCCGGCCGCTTGAGAGGACTTGGTTATACGGGACGAATAATTTTTGAAGCGCAGGGACTTGGAACACGCGATCAGGCTCTCGAAACAATACTGATGGGTGTCCCTTACCTTCAAGCACATTGTGATGCTGCCGTTATACCTCCCACAGACCACCTGCTGGATATGTTCATTCATATCTGTCCTTGGCTTCATCGGTTTGTTATTCCCAATATGCTGGATACGGACACCTTCGCACCAATCTTGGTGGATACCCCACCCTATCCGGTGCTGGCTTGGGTAGGACGACTTGAACACAACAAAAACTGGCGTGAATATTTAATCATATCGAGTGAAATCGTCAAAAAAAATCCGGAAGCCAGACTATGGTTATTCCACGATCCTACTTTGGCTAATCCAGAAGATGAAGTCATGTTCCGACACATGCTTGCGGAATACGGGCTTGAGGATCGCATTGGCATCTTTATCAATGTTCCTCATTCTCAGATGCCTGCATATTATTCCATGATTGCCGCTTCAGGGGGCATCATGTTATCCACTTCTCTGCTTGAAGGATTCGGTTATGCCGTCGCTGAAGCCATTAGTTGTGGCTGCCCGGTGCTCAGCACGGATTCGGATGGTGTACGTTCATTTATCACACATAATAAGACTGGAAAGTTTTATCCAATTGGAAATGTAGAGGCCGCTGTAGCCGAAGCAAGGGACCTCATGAATAACAAGAAACTGCGTGAGTATATTCGCATTCAGGGCAGACAGCATATGAGCTTGTCTTTTTCACCAGATCGATATGCCATTTCTTTCCGTGAAATGATGACAGCACTGCGAATTTTCCATTGAGCATAGCAAAAAAGGCAGTTCAGCAAATTCTCTGAACTGCCTTAGTATGGCTTTTAAGAAATCTTAGTGTCCCATCATCATCGCAGGATCAGGCTTGTCGCCATTTTGAAGTTCTTCTTCCTGCATCGGCTTAGGTTTGCGCAGAATCAGACTGAGCAAACATCCGAACAATGCAATACAAGCGGCAAGGAAGAACGTATCATTGAAACCAGCTACCAAACCATGAACGATAGCGGTTGGCTCTGTACTCGTTGTATTGTCTGCAATTCTTGAAGTAAGGAAGCCTGTAAGCCCTGCAACTGCAAAGGACACGACCACTTGCTGTGCAGCAGCCGTGAGCGGTGTCACCCGTCCAACCAACTTACGCGGAGCAGCATTTAATACGTGCGTATTGAGTGGCATCATGGACAAGCCCATACCCAGACCCATCATCACCAGAGCCGTGATAATCAGGCCAAGACCTGTCTCTGCCGTGATGGAGGACAGAATAAACAATGCTCCCGAGATAATACCCAGACCCACAAAGGCCAGAGGTCTAGCACCAATTTTATCAAACAATCGACCACCAAGCGGCATACCCACTCCGGAAGCCAACGCCTGTGGCAGCAGAATCAATCCAGTTTCCAGTGCAGTGTACCCTTTGATCTGTTGCAAATAAAGCGGGATCAGGATCATCGCACCGAACAGCGCGACTTGTGACACCCATGCGAGAATAATTCCTCGTGAGAAATCAGATGATTTGAATACCCGGAGTTCGAGCAATGGATTTTGATGACGAAGCTCCACAATAATGAACAAAATGAGCGCTACACCCCCCACAATGACACCCGTCAAAGTTGTTGCAGACGTCCAGCTCGTTCCACCCTCACTCACACCGTAAGCGAGCATCGAGAACGCAATTGGTGCCAGAATCATGCCGAGCAGATCCAGTGCAGGTGTGCGTCCACGATCTGTATCCGGCAAAAACTTGATACATAGAATGAATGCTGCAATACCAATGGGCAAGTTAATCAGGAAAATCCAGTGCCAGCTCAGTGATTCAATAAACCACCCGGACAACACCGGACCCAATGCAGGGGCAAGCAACATCGGAATTCCCAGCATCCCCATGATGGAACCTCTTCGCTCAGGAGGAGCCAGACGAAAGACCATTGCCATACCAATAGGAGCAACCATGCCTCCACCGAGACCCTGAATGATACGGTAAATGATCAATTGCTCAGGTGATTGGGCAATCGAGCATAACACAGAACCCAAGGTAAACATGGCAATCGTGAACAGGAACACTCTTTTGGCACCAAAACGGTCCGTTAACCAGCCTGCCAGCGGAATAACCGCAGACAAAGCCAAGGTGTAACCCGTAACCGTCCATTGGATCGTTTTAAGATCCGTCTCAAAATATTGAACCAGATTTGGAATGGCCACGTTCACCACGGTGCTGTCCAGTATAACCATAATCATTCCGACGATAATTGCCAGGAGTGGCAGTATAATGGCTTTAAGCGAAAACTCTGCCGGCTCCTGGGGTACTGCTGTTTGTTCTTTCACGTTCTCCACACTCTTTTCCAGCCAGTAGATCGCAGGCTAATCCATGCGTCTCACTCAGCCTATATTGACAACTAATTTCAAACTATCGTTTTAAATCTTCGTTTTAAACTTTCGTTTAATACTGATCTAATTCTAATGAAAATACCTTTGCTGTCAAGCTATTTTTTCAGACAATTCTACTATGGATGCACCACAAAAAAATGGAACAGGCACCTTCCCTGCTCCACACGTTGGTTAATCATGATTATGCAATGATGTCCATATCAATCTGCAAGCTTCATCATCTGATATTCTGACAGTATGCCCAATGTCTGACCGTGAATACTTCTGCAATATATTCGAATAACCAGATGCTTCGGTGAAGAACTGTTGCTGATGATCCTCAGTTCATAAGGCTCGGATGACACATCCAGATTATGAATGACCTGATTACCGCCCGCTCCCCCCGAATTTGACGTTAGGTGAAAAAGGTGTCGGTACAATTCTCCGTGAATACTGGCTCCACCAACAAATACATCCGTCCCTTCCTCGCCGCCCACATAGGCCAACTCCACATCCATGTACTTGACGGGAACAAATGTCTGTAACAGATTCTCATGAATCTCAAGTAAATATACCGCCACTGTAGATCCCTCCTTCGGAGCACATGAACCTTCCTGTACATAGGATATGCTTCCTCTCGTCCATTGCCATTTGCATTCACCCATTTTCGACCAATTACACGGAAATGCCCGACCTTCCGGTCCTCTTTTTTCATAGAATAAAAGGATAGAAGCTCGGCCGGTGCAGGCCGTGACAAGGAGGTAGCTATGAAAGTTCTGCTCGTTACGTATTGGGAGCTTACACATATGGGAGGCATATGGACATATGTTAAACAACTAGCCGACAGATTAATCGCACTTGGTGTAGAGGTTGATATCATGGGCACAAATGGTGCCAATAACGAAATATATGTTCGTAATCTGAATCGCGCTTTCTCCAAGGATAAGGTGTGGCCCATGCTGCAAGCCAAACTCAATCCGACTGATCTGCCACAATTTACTGCCGATCCTCTTCTCGCTTATTATGAACTGAATAGATATGCCTTCGAGATGGCGGCCGCTTATCTGGGGGTGGACCATTATGACGTTATTCATGCGCAAGATCCGGTAGCTGCCGTAGCCATAAAACGCATCTTGAACCGCAATATCCCACTGGTTACAAGCTATCATGGCGCTCTTGCACGCGAAGCCTTTTACGATGCTCAAAATTCCAACCCACAGCTTACTCTCCCTTCATATTTGCAATCCAAGCGTGGACGTTATTTTCTCTCATTGGAAGAGCGCAGTGCAGCACAGTCCGAGCTCATTCTCGTGTCAAGCCACTGGATCAAGAGTACGCTTACAGAACTTGCCGTTCCTGAATCAAAGTTCAGACAGATTCCCTATGCTGTAGATCTCCCAGCCTACCGTGCCTCAGCAGCTGTAAAGTTCCGCCAGCGACCACCTGCGGGCAAGAAAGTCATTGCCTTTACCGGACGACTTGAATACATCAAGGGCGTTCATGTGTTAATCAAGGCCTTAGCCAGTCTGAAAAACAAACGTTCCGATTGGGTCTGCTGGATCGCAGGAGAAGGCAATCTAACCGATGAATTGCGGTCACAAGCCGCGTCAACGGGTATTGGAGCCGATGTTGTGTTCTGGGGCAAGCTGGACAATATTCCTTCCTTCCTGCGCCATGCAGACATCTATGTCCAACCCAGCCTGCAGGACACCCAGCCGTTCTCCGTTACCGAAGCGCAACTGGCGGGTGTACCTGTTATCGTCAGTGGCACAGCCGGCATGCCTGAGATGGTTGAACCTGGACGTACGGGATGGGTTGTTCCTCCGCAGGATGTCGACTCGCTCCGTGAACTGTTGGATGCACTACTTGAGGATGATGTTACCCGAAGAACAGTGGGGGCGGCGGCGAAAGCTTGGGCTGAACAACATCGTTCACTGGAAGTGATGGGATTGCGTACATTTCAAGTCTACCAAGAAGCCATCTACAGAGGAGGACATACGATATGACGTTACTTGTACCGAGTGATCTATACAACCGCTGGTTTTCGACTCCAGTTTCCACACCTCACATCGACGTGGATTACGCTGTAATGAACGAATTGATGCAGAAGCTGCCTAAAGGATATGTATTTCCCGATCCTGCATCCATGGCAATCATGAATTCAAAAGATTGAGTTGTCCAATGATGCCGCCTTCATATAACATGCCGAAATATCAAACATGGGGTGTCCCATCTGTCATATGAATGACTGAGGACACCCCTTTCTCGCTTCAAATGTGTTCTAACGGACCTAGAACACGCTATTACAGATCTCTCTAATCTGTCGCCAACTTGGAATACATACTCAGATCACTGAACGTTTCGCCTACCCTCTCGTATGCTCTGAGGGTGCCTTCGCATGTGAAATTGAGCTTTTGTAATAGCTTGATAGAATTCACATTACCGGGGTCAACCTTTGCTTCCATTCGATTCAGCTTCATAGTCGAGAATGCATGAGCTAACAAAGAAGAGATCGCTTCCGTAGCATATCCTTTCCCCCAGTGTGATCTGGCAATGTCATACCCAATTTCTGCTTTAAGATTGTCAAAATCCAGTGAATTATAACCACAGGAACCTATGATTTCGTTGGACTCTTGCGCAAAGATAGAGAACCGAATGGCCTTGTTTTCCTGAGAAAGATCATTCAGAAGATTAATCATGGCTATAGCTTGATTTTCATCCGTAAAATGAGTGATATTCATAAATCTAGTCACATCCGGATCAGACCAAATCTTAAACAAGCTGGCCGAATCCGCTACGTTCATTTTTCGCAAATATAACCGTTCTGTGTGTAACTCTGTAATCAATACTCTTACCTCCATAGTTTATTAATAGTTGGGTTTAAGATATTGATATCTGCGCATAGTCCAGTCCCTTCCGTGTATGAATCATTTCATTATACAGAGACTTCAGCAATCGTTCACCCTTTCTGTCCACGAATCTGTCCATAGAGCAAAAAAAGAGCTTACCACTTATAACACTTAAAAAGTGTTTCATAAGGGTGCTCTCCTGTCCATTTAACATCTATTCCATTCAACCATCATTCCAAACCCACCTACTTCCAGTATCCGCCAACCTGAAGCAAATTGAGCAAAATAGGTCTATGCTTCGCCTGAACCCGTTCCATCTCGGCAACGAGTGCCTTGAAGTGACGTTTGGTTCCCATTGACTCGTGCAATCGGTAACACATCAGAGGTTCATTGTAGTAGAACAGCTCATACATTGGAAACAGCCTCATCCACATCTCATAGTCATGGGTGTAGCGAAAATCAGTGTCGAACAGTCCAAACCGCTCAAATGCTTCCATCTCTAACATGACAGTACAGCCGTTGATCGGACAACCTTCCAGCAGTACCTGCAACATCTCCAGACGACTTCCCACTTCCGGATGCACCGTATCCAACCATTCACTTTTCTCATTCACATAATGGTAGGCACCATGGCAGAATGAAGCCTTGACCTCTCGCATAAACTTCAGTTGTTTCTCCACCCGGTCCAGCAGCATCACATCATCCGAGCTGAGCCAGACAAAGTAATCCCCTGTTGCATGTTTGATGCCCTCATTCAATGCTGTCGCGGTTCCACCGTTTTCTTTGTGAATATAGCGGATGGAATCCATGAATGGCTGTAGCCGTTCCACGTGCTCGGTTGACCCATCATCCACCACGATGACTTCGATATGCGGATACGTCTGGTGAATGGCACTGTGAACAGCCTGCTCGATATAAGCACAATTGTAAAAAGGAATGACGATCGATACTTTTGGCTCCATTCGGGTCTTCCCCTCCTCTTACTGTCTTAGGTAAAATACTACGCAAAGAGGGCGTTAATCAGCCATCTTTTGGCTTTCTTAACTGCCCTCCCTACGCTACCCGCCTAGCGTCGCTATTCGCTGCAACAGCGGTTCCCGATATCTGGACCATACCATGGATGCCTCTCTGCCGATGACATCCGCATGACGTACCGATCCCATTCCCCCATGCCACCGATAGGCAGTAAGTGGTTCATTCAGGTATGGGAACCGATGACCGTTCAGCAAAATCCGCATCCAGAGATCCAGATCATGGGTGTAGGGCAGAAGCTCATCAAACAATCCCACTCCGCTGAACAGATCCTTGCGGATCATGACAGTACAACCGTTGACCGGATTGCTGTTAACGAACACTCGCAGCCAATCCAGATCGGCCATCGGTGCAGGCCCACCATGCATTCTGGTAACTGCCGAATGCTCGTTGATATAATGAAAGTTCGTATGGGAGACGAGCACATTCTCTCGTTGCATAAACTCCAGCTGATAACGAATTTTATCCGGGTACAGATAATCATCCGAACTGAGCCAGGCCACATAATCACCAGAAGCATGGCGGATGCCATGATTAAGTGCCGAAGCCGTCCCGCCATTGCTTTTGCCAAGCACATTAATATAAGGAAGATAGGGTTGAAGCAACTCTGCATGCCGGGTTGAACCGTCATTCACAACAACGATCTCCACATGGGGATACGTCTGGTTCAGCGCACTATGAATTGCCTGAGGCACATAAGGGCAGTTGTAAAATGGAATGACAATGGATACTCTTGGATTCAACTTGTCGTCCTCCCTTGCTGGACACGAACATCACTCAGGATATCCTGAAGTGATGTGGCAAATGGAATCATCGGCTGCCAGCCAAGCTTGCGCAGCAGTGATAATTCCTCCTGTTTCCCCGAACCATCCGGACCAGAAGATGCCCCATCCCAGCGAACAGGGACTTCCGCTTCTGTCATGGACAACAGCAGATCTGCAATTTCACCAAGACTGCGCTCGACTCCAGACACCACAGGGTATACTGTACCGCTGGACCCGTGTACCAGGAGGGTCGCATATGCTCTGACGGCATCCCGCACATCCAGAAAGTCACGCGTATTGTCCCGTCCGGACAGACGGAATGCCTCGGTTTTGCCTGCCTGCTCCCAGGCAACAACATGGCGTGCAAGCAGTGAACAGATGCCTGTGGAAGGACCCGCACCAATCAGATTGCCTGGCTCCGCCAGCATGATCTGTTGTCCGAAGAGCGACATCCACGACAAGGACACCATCTCTTCCAGCGCTTTACTGAGGCTGTATGGATGCGGAGGCTGAGGAATCCGGCCAGGTTCCGGCGTATATTTTAACCGCGATCCTACAATAACGGTTCGTGCTGTCGGACAACTGCGAAGCGCATCCAGCAGATACAGCACGGCCATAACATTGGTCTCCAGGACCAGTAGCGGATCAGACCACGAATCAGGCACTGAATTTTTGCCAGCGAGATGCAGCACATAATCGGGCTGCACCTCGCCGATCAGATGACGCACTTGCTGTTTATCATTCAGATCACAGACATGGACCTGAGTACCTTTACCAAATGAAAACACATTCGGCCTCCGGACTACCGCCGCAACCACTGCATCAACTTCCCGAAAATAAGATACGGCATGTCGCCCGGTAAAACCGGATGCGCCTGTAATCAGAACTTTCTTGCCTCTCAGCTCTGCTCCATCCATAATGCCAACTCCTTCAGCATTTTAGAATAATCCGGCAGGTCTGTCTTCACATCTTCGCGAGTGGACACCAGCGTACGGTCCTGCACTACACTGTCATCACGAACAATCGTCACATCCTGCTTATCCCAGGTCTGCTTGAACAATACAAGCAGGTCATGCTTGCTGACAGGTGCCGGATGAGCTAGGTGAATCAGACCACTAACCGATGAGGCCAGGTAATGGTCTACCCATTTGGCCAGCTCAAGTGTGGTCACACCGTTCCAGAATACGCGGGTATACCCTCCGACTTCACCTGTGCTGGACATAAACCATTGCATCAGACCAATGCCGCCCTGGCGAATCTCGGGTCCAATGATGGACGTACGGATCGTCAGATGACCTTCATCCTGAACTTCACCTAGGGCTTTGGTGATGGCGTAAGCTGAAGTCCCGTCCGTAACATCATCTTCCCGATATGCTCCCCGTTCTCCGCTGAACACACAGTCTGTGCTGATATGAATCAGGCGTGCACCAATCGTATCTGCAACCCGACGCAGACGATGTGGCAGGAAACCGTTAATATGATATGCAGTAATTTTGTCCTCATCTGCGAAGTTGTTCAACACACCTACAGCATTAATAATCACATCCGGGTGCACAGCTTCTACCAATCGATCAACCATGAAGCTGTCGTTCACATCCAGGAGCAGACCATTGGGGTCCGTTACATCCCGAGATGTGTAGAAGACGCTGTGTACACCTTGACGGCGGAAATAGTCGACCAGAATATGGCCGGCCATTCCGTTTCCACCAAGTATCAGCAGTTTCATGACAAGAATCCTCCGCGTTTCAGAATTTCACGAATCTCCTCTTTACTCATGAGTTGGTGTTCAGAACTGAAACTGTTAAAGGAGACCGGGGGACAATTGGTATAATGTTCACGCAGACCCGGTATACCCAGGGTAGGAAGAATAACCAGGTACTGCTCATCGTAGACAACGGTGGTCATACTCTCGAATTCACTCATCAATATTTCATGGATTTTCTCCCCTGGACGAATGCCACGTTCCACAATGCTCACATTCTCCACACCGGAATCCTCAATCAGCACTTCCGCGAGATCAACGATTTTACAGGTAGGCATCGTCATGACAAAGATCTCTCCGCCGACACTTTCCACCGAAGCTTTGAACAGCAAGGTAATTGCATCCTTCAGCGTAAGAAAGAATCGAGTCATACTCATATCCGTGATGGAGACCTGCCCTTTCTGGCGGATCTGATTCTTGAACAGATGTACCACACTGCCGTTTGTTCCCAGTACATTCCCACCCCGTACCGTAACAAACTTGGTATCACTGTGTAACAAGTTTGCATATACAATTAATTTCTCGCCGATCGCTTTGGTCATGCCATAGAAGTTGGACGGATTGGCAGCCTTGTCAGTTGAGATATAGATTACTTTTTCCACCTTGTTCTCAATAGCGGCCTCGATCACATTCTGTGTACCAATCACATTGGTTTTGAGTGCTTCGTACGGTTGGTCTTCACACACCGGAACATGCTTGAGCGCAGCCAGATGAAATACATAGTCCACATGCTGGCAAGCCGCCGTCAAGGCATCCTTGTCACGAATATCTCCAATCCGGAAATGAAGACGCGGGTCTTCAAATTCACGACTCATAGCCACTTGGCTGGACTCGTTCCGGGAATATACAATAATTTCTTTGGGCTGCTGGGGCAGTAGTTGAGCCACAAGTTCATAACCCCATGATCCCGTACCGCCAGTCACGAGTATACGCTTATTTTCAAACATGCATTTTCCCTCCAAGCAGAAATTTAACCACTTTACTGGATACATCTGTGGCTTTGTAACCTTGCGGGCAATCCCAGTCGCTAGACATCTTTGTCATGACTTTCACGCAATCAGCGATGCGCGCGGCATCCAGACCGGAGACTACATTGCTGCCACAATCGACCGTTTCCGGCCGCTCGGTAGTTCGACGCATCGTTACGGTCGGCACGCCCATAATGCAACACTCCTCCTGCACGGTACCGCTATCCGTAAGTGCACAGCGTGCATGACGTTCAAGCATTACAAAGTCGAAGAATCCAAACGGCTCGTGAAACTCCACCAGCGGGTTCATCTCCAGTTGCAGATGCTCCGCAATCCGGATCGCGGTACGCGGATGAATACTGCAGATCACACGCAACCCGTTTTCCTCTGCGACCTGGTTCAGCCCTTTCATAATCTCCAGCAAATGAGGGGCATGATCCACATTCTCGGCTCGATGGGCAGTAACCAGGAAGTATTGCCCGGACTTTAGCTTGAGCTTTTTGAGTATTTTGCTAGAACTTACTTGCGCGTCGTAGTGCTGCATGACTTCATAGATGGGATTGCCCGTGAGCACGATGCGCCTGCTTGGTACCCCTTCGCTGACCAAATGTTTCTTGCTCTGTTCCGTGTAAGGCATATTAACGGTGGAGATGGCATCAATAACCTTACGATTTTTCTCTTCAGGCACATCCAGGTCAAAGCAACGATTGCCTGCTTCCATATGAATAACAGGAACACCCATGCGCTCAGCCAATACTGCACATAATGCGCTATTGGTATCGCCGAGCAGCAGCAATTTATCGGGCTTCTCCTGCAATATCAGATCTTCCATCTGCGTAAACATCGAGGATAGCTGTCGTCCCAGAGTGGCCGCTTCATCCTGAAGAACGTAATCCGGTGCGCGCAGGCCCATTTCCTTGAAAAAAAGACCGCTGAGACTTTCCGTGAAGTTCTGTCCCGTGTGCACCAGAATATGTTTGGACGCGTACTGGTCCAGCTTGGAGATGATCAGGCTGAGCCGTATGATCTCAGGTCTCGTACCCAGCACCGTCATGATCTTCATCGTAATCCCTGCCTTCATCTTGTATTGGAACCCTTGCGCCCTGCTCGGCTACGTCCTGCCTTGGCAGATTTGCGTCTGCGACTAGCCGATTTCCCCATATGTGGACGCGGTCCCTTCGTTGTACGGAGTCTCCCCTTACGTTTGCCAGTTCCGGAAGTACGTTTCAGTCCCTCACGGTCTCGGCGAGAATGGGGTGCAAGTGGCTTGCGACGACGTTTCCGTGTTTTGCCCCTCTGTTGAATCAGCTTTGCAGCTGGGCCAGTACCTGAGGCAACAGGAGCATCGTGACCCAATGCGATTGGAGGTAATGAGGAATGTGGCAACGCCTGGATGACGGTCAGCGGGAATAACAGTGCCCGAACCGTAGCCGGCTCCAGAACCAGTACAGTGCGTAGTCCGCCCTCTCCATGGGCATACACAGGTCCATTCGGAGGTTGGATATAAGCAAACCATCCGGGAAAACGCAATAACCACTGTGTCACCATCGTATGCAATTTTGTTCGGTAGGTTTCAACGCCGTAGAGCCTTTCCGCTTCTGTCCGATTGCGCCATCCCGTAGTGGAGGCCAGCTCTGCATCATTCAGCAAGGTTGTTGCCAAGGTGACAAGCGCTTCGGTATCGCCCGGCGGGGCCAGAAATGCATCACTGCCTACGGATTCCATTAATTCCTTCAGTCCACCCTGAGCGAAAGCGATGACCGGTTTGGCAAAATAGAGACCCTCCAGTGCGGTCATGCCAAATCCTTCTTTGACCATGCTTGGGATGACCAGGATATCCATCGCGGTATATGCCAGAGATACGTTCTCTTCAAACGTAGTGAAGGTAAACCGGCGTGAATACCCGGATTTTTTCACCCGTGATACACACTCGTCGTAATACTTTTTATCCGATGGTGCCCCGATGATCCAGAAGCGACAACGCGAATGCGTTTCACAGATCCTCAAGGCCATATCCACAAAAGGTTTCAACCCTTTGGCATCATATATAAATGAAGAAATATAACCGATACAGGTCTGTGATGATTTGAAACCGAGCTCCTTACGCTTGCGTTCGCGCAGATGAACCCAGCGGTCCGGGGCTGGTAGCGCGGGTTCCCAAGTTGGGGAGATAATGGTCACTTTGTCACCTATGCCGGCTTCTTGGAATGGGGCTACCGCTGTCTCGGATATACCGATAATCCAATCCGCGTAACGGCCAATCATCTGGATCGCCTCGGTTGTATGTTCATTCGTATGAATGATCTCGGTAATCTTCCAGATGACCGGAATCTGAAGGGACTTTGCCGCTACAGCCGGCAGCACATTAACGCAGGTGTTCGTTAACACCATATCGGGAGCAGTCTCCCGTATTAGGGAGACCGCTTCCTGATACGCTGGTGTATGACGAAGATGCTCCGCATCATCTGCAATGCCCAGATAAGGTGTGTACACACCGTGAAGCATCGGCAGAGTGCATATTTTGACCTGAATGCCGAATCTTCGCGCAAGCCCCGCAAGCTTCCCCTCCTGAGGAGCTACGAGCACACATTCAAAGATCGTACCGATCTCTCTCATAAAATGAAGCAGCAGCTTCTCGGCGCCTGTAATGCTGCGAGTATTACACACATGTGAAAATAACATCAGCTTTGGTTTCGTTGCCATGGCCGCACGGACCCTGTACACGGATATCCGATACAGGGTACTGTGCACACCTCCTCCCGGCCAGAATTAAGGGAATATGATGGTTAACATTTCATTAATTCTTTTGCCATACGTGTGGTCTTTCAGTGTACGTTCGAGTCCACGAAGTG
This sequence comes from Paenibacillus sp. FSL R5-0623, assembly GCF_037974265.1. NCBI lineage: Bacteria > Bacillati > Bacillota > Bacilli > Caryophanales > Paenibacillaceae > Paenibacillus > Paenibacillus sp. FSL R5-0623. Next base: position 5,441,842 of record NZ_CP150233.1, read on the forward strand.
CAATCTCACGGCGTTCCTTTTCATGAGTAAGATAATATTCCACTTTGTCGAGTAACTCCTGCGGCGAGGAATATGTCTCAATCTCCACACCCGGTTTGTAGAAACGCGCAATGTCATCCCGGGCGTCGGTCAGCTGCAGCGTCGTGGACGCCGCAATTTCAAACGTTCTAGGGTTCGGTGAGGCTGGCGGGATTTTGAGGTGATTATTATTAACGGAATCATCTTCGTGGGATCGATGCAGGTTGATGACAATTTTGGTGCCGTTGTACACATCATTGGTCTCCGGCGGACTCATCCAGCGACCAAGTTCAATCTTCTCGCCATAGGCAGTATAGTCAGGCAGGCGATCCCACCAGATTCCGTTAAATACCGTATTGTGTGACATCAACTGAGGCATGATCGGATTGAAGAAGTATACCCGGTTCCAGTAGGCCGAGCCGATAAAGCTGACATCCCGTTTTAACGGGGAAGGGGTTGTAATTGGAAAGTAATGATTAGTGAATGCTGCAAAAGGGAGGTAGTGTACTGACGCGCAGCCGGTTTGTCGATATAGATCGATACAGTTCAGTTCCAGCGTGAAGACATGGTCAAAATGTGTCACAATTTCCAGCGTCATATCTGTATAGTACGGGTCATCCGTCAGCCAGATCGCCGTCTGAATGCCCGCTTTGCGAATCGCATCGATATGCTCGATGGGGATATCCATTCCATCCAGCACAAGCACAAGATCAGGACGCATCTGCAGCGCAATTTCAGAAACCGGTTGACGCGGATCAGAGAGGGTTACTTGAGCTACCATACCCTGTAGCGTGGCCATGATAGCCTCATCTAACGGGGAGTAAGGGAAGCCTTTACCCGAGGATACATACAGCACATGAAGCTGTCGGAAAGGCAACGGTTCCTGTGCACAATTCACAATATAGTTGGCGCGACCACGCAGATATCCTTCTTCCTTACCTGCGTCATATCCGGCATGTTGCCCATTTTTGCGCGCTTGATCAGCTAGGCTTAGTACGGGTGCATGAATCTTTTTGGTTTTACGGTGTTTGAGAGACATACCGCCACTCCTTTATTTTTTGGGATAGGGTTCTCGTTGGTGCTGCACTTCAGACGGGGATTACAAATGTTCCAGCAACTGACCGATCCGGCGAGTGAATGTGTGCTGGTTCATCGTGGTGAGAAGTCCGCGCCACGCCATCGCCTGTCGTTCTTCCTCATGCTTCAGATAATAGTGGATCTTGCGCTGAAGTTCCGCTGCGTTGGTGAACGTCTCGATGTCATATCCCGGCTTATAATAACGGGGTAAATCTGCACGTGCATCCGTAATCTGCATTGTGCCGCATGCGCTAATCTCATACGTGCGTGGATTAATCGAGTGACCTTCCAGATGGTGTGTGTTGCGATTGTCTTCCCCATTCTCGCAAGTCCGGTGAATGTTAATGACAATCTTGGCGCCATTGTAATAATCTACTGTCTCTCCAGGAGCAATCCATCCTTCGTGGATGAAACGGCCTAGTACATCAAAGCGTGCCAATCGGTTCCACTGGCTACCCGCAATGAATACCTTTTTGTCCGCAAGAAAAGGGGCCAGCTCATCAAACAAGGCAATCCGGTTCCAGAATCCGGTACCGATAAAACAAATGTCATGCTGATGCTGCGGTGCGGCGCGCCGCGGTTGAAACATGCCTGGATTCACCGCGAGTGGCATATAGATGACCTGGTTCGCTCCATGTCCCAGATAGAAGGGTACGGCGGCCTCTTCATGCGTGAACACGACATCATAATGCTGGCAAAGGGACGTTGTATCTTCGGTGAAATACGGATCATCCACAAACCACACGGCAGTTCGGATACCGAGTGCACGTATGCCTTTCACCTGCTCCACATGATCTGCGGGAAATACATGCAGACCATTCATGACGAGCACAACATCGGGCCGATGATGAGTGGCTTCCTGCAACATCGCTGCTGGCGATCCAACAACGCATTCACGTACAGATTGCTGCAGAGCCAAGGTGACACCTTCATCGATGGCATCGAATCCTTGCGGGATATATAACACCTTCATGTCCCGCAGGGTCGGTTCAAACATCTGCACCCGCTCCATCATGGCTTGACAGCCGCCGAATCTGCGGCCTTCTGCATATCCGCCGCGGTAAGCCGTTTCCGCTTCGGTCAGCGGACGGTGCCTTCGTTTTGCCACATTCTTCACCCTGTCTTCCTTCAGGAGATCTCACTTCCAGACTCTCCCCGAGATTGGTCTTCCCTCTAAAGGATATGCCTCGGGGTCAGATGCATCATGGACGGGTGTCCTGCAAGGCGCAAAATTGGCGCATGCCCTCCACATCCGCCTGTACGGGCATGTCCGCTTTTGCGGCGATGCAAATAGCCCGGAGGGATCTGTCCCCCGGGCTAACTGCTAGACAGGTATCATTCGATGCAGGAATAATCGTGTCTACTCGGTTACTGTGCTTTGTACGCCAGCTGATGTCCGTCCTCGAATCCCTTGGCGAAACCCGCGTTGAATCCCTCGTTGTACGCCTCGTTGTATCCCTGGCTGTACGCACCGTCCGGGTTCGGATCGGTAGGGGTAGCCGGGACGACTGGTTGTACGGGCTTTGGACTCCGGTGCCGCCGTACCGCACGTTTCTTTTTTTTGAGCCACGCACTGCGTCCTTTAAGTGGGCGTTTGTGAAGAACACGTTTGGCTCTGAGCGCACGCAGTTTGCGAATTTTGCGCAGACGGGCTCCACGGATTAACAAAGCTCTTTTGGTTCTCAGTCGTATTTTCTTCTTCTTTAACATGTCAACATTCCTCCTGTATGTCCCGAACGATACGAATTGCACACCCGGGGTCTTTGAGCCACGGCAAGCCAGGCTCCCCATGCTGGATTCGGGCCAGCCTGATTCCCGTAACCATACGAGACATTTCTGCCTGATAGCGACTCAGCAAACGAATGTTCTCGGCCAGACTGCGGGCGGATACTTCCGAATGAGCGGTTACACTGGCTACACTGTCCAGAATGCGTGCCAGCGCCTGCTGACTGTGTGCAATGGATTCAATGAGCGCCAGTTTGGCTTCCTGCTCACGCCGCATCAGACTCATTTTCCCATGTCTCCCAGATCCATGCCGCCAAACATGCCCCCGTCCATACCGCCGCCATCTTCGCTATCGTTCTGTACCATCACCGCTTTGAGATTGTTGCACAGTCCGGTCTCCATCCGGGTTAAACCTTCCAGCAATTCCACCAGCTGATCATGCATTTTGAGCGGCTCGCCTACCTGATCCCCGTGCGTCAGAAAGGTATCCCCATTCAAATGATTCAGCGTCCAGTTCCGTACCTTCTCGGCCTCAATCGCTTTTGCCTCCAGGATCAGGGCAATATTCCACTGCATTTTGGCTGCTGCGTCCAGCATCAGAATGAGGCTCTGTTCTCTACTCATGTTCCTTCACCCGCCTTCCGGGCTTATTCTTCCTCTTGAATCGCGATCTCCCGCATGACTTGGGTCAGTGTTTCGGCTACAGCCTCTTCCAGATCTGCAAGGCCCCCCAAGTAAGATATAATGCTTTTGTTGATTTGCCCAGAGCTATCCAGCAGACCGTCAACGCCGTCCAACTCCGGTTCGATATCTGGCAAATGATTGATGATTTCAGACATGCGTACAGCGACTTGGCGTTTGGCATCCAGCACACGTGCGATCTGCTGGTGAGAGTGTGCAATATGTGTGATGATTTCATCGATTTTGCTCTGCATGGTCCTCCTCCTTACCGTCACGGCCTGCTTCACCCATAGAAAAACCCGGCCTATCAGCATTTGCCTGTTACAGCATATGCCGGGCCGGGATCGTCAGTTACTACAGCTTGCGCCTATATCGTCAGATGACATAACTCCAGTCGGAAGAATATCGACTGAGGAATTGACGAGTACGTTCCTGCTTGGGACGTACAAACACCTCCTCCGGGGTTCCTTCCTCCACAACGGAACCTCCATCCATGAATACAACCCGACTTGCCACCTCACGGGCAAACCCCATTTCATGGGTAACTACAATCATGGTAATCCCCTCTTGAGCAATGGAGCGGATGACAGACAACACCTCACCCACAAGTTCGGGGTCCAGCGCCGAGGTCGGTTCATCAAACAAAATCACTTCGGGATTCAGTGCCAGTGCTCTGGCGATGCCTACCCGTTGCTGTTGTCCACCTGACAACATACTTGGATACTCATTGATTTTGGCAGACAGTCCAACTTGTTCAAGCACACGCAAGGCACGAGTGCGGGCATCGGCTTTGGACATTTTCTGGGCAATAATTAAACCTTCCGTGACGTTATCCAGCACTGTCTTGTGTTTGAACAGATTATAATGCTGGAACACCATCGCTGTTTTTCGTCTCAACTGCACAATGTCATGTTTGCGTGCATGCTTGCAATCGACGGTTAATCCACTGATCTGAACCTCGCCCTCATCGGCACGTTCCAGAAAATTGACGCAGCGCAGCAGCGTTGTTTTACCTGATCCGCTCGGTCCAAGGATCGCTACGACATCACCCTGTTCCACGGTCAGATCAATTCCCTTCAATACTTCCTGCTTGCCAAAAGTTTTGTGTATGTTTGTTAGTGTAATCATGACACGCCTCCTTTGCTGTACACGGCAACCCGACGCTCAAGCAGAGCAGTGATCCGCTCGGCAATGATGGTCAGCCCCCAATAGATAAACGCTGCGGCGATAAAGGCCTCCAGAAACTTCAAACTGACGGATGCCACCACATCCGCTTTACCAAGGATGTCCATCTGCGACACGGTAAAAGCAAGTGTTGATCCATGCAGGAACCCAACAAACATACTGCACAGGTTAGGCAATACAGCCCCGATTGCTTGAGGGATGATGATACGTCTTAAAGCCTGGAATGTGCTCATACCTACAGCGTGAGCCGCCTCCATCTGGCCGATATCCACAGCAAGAATGCCTGAACGGATAATCTCGGACATATAGGCACCCGCAGTGAGCGAGAAAGCAATCAGTACAAATACGAGAATAGGAATCGACGAGGATTGGAAAGCCCAACCGTAACGTTCCGCCAGCTTATCGATAATCATCGGAATACCGTAATAGATGAGGAATAGATGCATCAGCATCGGTGTTCCACGCAAGAATGAAACGTAGAAGTCAGCAATGCGGTGAATCCACCGCACGCGATAAATACGGATCAGAGCCGTAGCCAGACCGATTCCGAAGCCTGCAATCAACGGAACAATCGTAATGACAAGTGTCAGTGGCAATGCCTTCAGGATTTGAAAAAAAGATGTATAGATAAACTGGAGATCAATCGACATATGCTCACCCCGTTATTCGTTTCAGGCGTTTGGCTCGAATTGCCGGTTTGTGTACAACCCTCTTGCGTTCATGACGCTGGAGTCTGCGTTCTGCAAAGGCAAATCCTTTTTCAAGCACAATCACAATGACATAATAGACCACAGACAGACTGATATACACTTCAAGTGCATGCGATGTAGCCGAAATTAACGTCTGCCCTCTGCCCACCATATCCATGACACCAATGGAGAAGGCCAAAGAAGTATCCTTCAATGAACCGATTAATGTATTGGCCATGTTCGGAAAAGCAACAATCAGTGCCTGCGGAACAACAATCCGCCGAAAAGACTGGAATGTGGTCATACCCGCAGCATAGGCTGCTTCCGTCTGACCTTTATCCACACTGCGCACCGCTCCGCGAAAGATCTCGGCAAAGGATGCCGCGTCACTAAGCGCATAGGTCACTATGACAAATAACAACGGGTCGGTTCTCGACAGGTCGATGCCAATGGGTTTGAGCAACTCTGGAAGTCCGTAATATACCAGGAACAATTTGATCAGGATCGGTGTGCCCCGCATGAATGAGACGTACAGGGTAGCCAACTGGCTTAGTACCGGAATCCGATATAGCCGGGGAACGGCCAGAAGCACGCCGCCCACCAGTCCGAGCACGATGGAACCCCCCAGTACAATCAGTGTTATATGCAAATATCGTAGCAGTTCCGGGATGAACTCCAGAACCAATGACAGATCAAATGATTTTCCCATTACCGCTGCACACCTTTCTCAGACTACTCTTCAACCGTATAGTCAGCTCCAAGCCACTCTGTGCTCAGTTTGCCTAACGTTCCGTCTTCTTTGATCCCTTTGAGCGCTTCGTCCACTTTGGTTTTGAGTTCCTGCTCATCTTTGTTCAGAATGAAGTACACTTTGGAGTTGGAGAGGGCATCGCCTACCGTTTTCAGCTGAGCATCAACCGCCTTATTCTGATAATCAATGGCAAACTGAGTGCTGATGGTGGCATCCACCCGGCCTGTTTTGATCTGGGTATTGGTATCCTCACCCGCTCCGGAATAGACGATATCAATCCCGTTACCGTTCGCTGCATTCCATTTCTCAGCAAGTACAGCCGCATTACTTGTAGCACCAACAATCAGTTTTTTCCCTTTTAGATCCTCAATCGATTTTACTTCCTCATTCTTCTGACTTACGACAATTTTATTTGGAAAAATATTATAGGCTTCATCATTAAACAGGAACTTGGCCTGTCTCTCATCATTCACTTCCATCTGGTGAGCGATCAGGTCAATTTTTTTCGTTTCCAGACTCAGCAGCAGGTTTTTGAAATCCATCGTGCTGAATTCGAATTCATACTCAGGCAAACGTTTGTCGATCTCCCGGATCAGTTCCACATCATAACCTGTTAACTTGCCATTCTCATCAATGAAGCAGACATTTGGGAACTGTGTACCTGTTCCTACAATGATCTTTTTCACTTTGGTGTCGCCTGCTGCCGAAGCAGATTCTGAATCATTGCTTGCAGTTCCTGTGCTGCATCCAGCCAGTACCGCCAGCATTGTAATGAACAGCAGTGCTGTCCGGAATTTTTGAATCCCCCGTTTTTTAACCATTCCCAATCTCCTCCACAGGCTGTTATCACAGCGAATATGATGTGTACTCCCATTCCTCTATCTTATTAACAAACCATTCTTACTTGTATAGTCGGAATTAGGTTGAACAAAGAATATCATTACAAGTCATCTTAGGGCAATAACTAAACTAATAGGACATCCTGATATGGTTATAGGACTTCTCTATAGTACGAGAAAAAGCCATCCCCCATATCGATTGGCGGATGGCTTCTTCTTGTATGACTCTCACTAATTATACTATTTTGGCGGTGCATCACTTGGTGTGTACACTACTCATCTATCTGCGACTCGCCCATTTAATTTTACGTGCAACTTCCACTCGCTGTAATTGTAAGAGACCGATCCGTTCCTCAAACTTCTTGCGTTCATCTATGGAATGAGCGGCATGAATCTGGTGGCACAGACCTGTCAGTTTGCTGTTGATGTAATCAAACCGTGTCCATAATTCCTCTTCAGGTGTGCGTTGCTGCTCCGTCGCCGTCTGGAATATTTTGAGTTGGCGGATAAGGGATTGCTGCCATTCCTGATCCTGAATTTGGATGGCAAAATGCAAAAGATCCAGATAGTCATCGATTTGCAACGAAACGCCGCAATCAGGTTTAGTGTTCATCGTCGTCTCTCCTTATTTCAGTACTTGGCTGGAATCAATTACTTCTATCTTACAGGAACAAGCCCACTGAAAGCGAGAGCTGAACGATTAAATTTTGGAAAAATATTTATTTTTTTATGTTAAAATATCTTTACATTTCCATTAAGGTAAAATTCACATATGTTTGGTATTTGTACATATTAAATCTGTGACGAAAAACCCGTATTAAGGAATCATGACTTACCTTAACAAGGGTTTTTCGTCATGTTTTATATAATATGCACACATGCAATGTCAGTCATTTTTTCCATCTCGCTGCTGTCTGGTCATCAGTAACATGATAAACGAGATGATGATAATAGAAACAGTCCACGCCCAGGCCATGGTCTGATTGCCCGAATCCACAGCGACATAGATTGCCGTAGGTACCGTTTGTGTTTTGCCCGGAATATTGCCTGCAATCATCAGTGTGGCACCAAATTCCCCGAGTGCACGGGCAAAGCCCAGGATGAAAGCGGTCATCAATGCTCTGCCTGCGAGCGGGAGGGAGATGTAACGAAAAACCTGCCACTCATTTGCCCCAATCGAACGGCCTGCATCTTCCAAATCCCGATCCACACCACTGAATCCCGATTTCATCGTCTGATACACAAGTGGAAAAGCAACCACCACCGAAGCAATCACCGCAGCCCACCAGGTGAAAACAACCGGTGCGGAGAATATGGCTTCAATCCATTGTCCAAACAGACTTTTACGCCCCAGTATGACAAGTAACAGAAATCCAACCACCGTCGGGGGAAGGACTAGCGGCAGCATAAATGCCGTTTCCAGCAGAATCTTTCCCCGAAATGAAGAACGTGACATCTTCCAGGCTATCGCGATTCCGAGCACAGTGGCCACCACGCTGGATAACAGTGCAACCTGAAGTGACAAGCGCACCGGTGACCAGAATACGGACCAGTCTATGGCGTTCACATTCATTCCGGAATTGTGAATCCGTATTTCGCGAAGATATCGAGCACTCCAGGGGTTTGTAAATACGCATAAAATTGTTCGGCCTCTGTACGGTGTTTGGTTCCTTCAATAATGCCTATTGGATAATTGGCTGGTGTGTAGCTGTTCTTGTCCACCTCAAACGCAATTTTCACCTGATCCGAAGTAAGAGCATCTGTTTTATATACAAATCCTGCATCTGCATTACCTGTCTCTACATATTGAAGAACCTGTCTAACGTCTTTCCCCTGCACAAGTTTGCTTTCCAGTTCATCCCACAGCTTGGCATTGGTCAGAGCTTCCTTGGCATAGGTTCCCGCAGGAACACTTTCCGGAATCCCAATGGCTACCGTCTTGATGGAGTCGCTGGTGAGATCCGTTTCACTGGTTACTGTGTGGGTCCCATCTGCTGGCACTATGGCCACCAGTGAATTCTGTAGCAAATTCTTCTGATCACCCGATGCAATCAGATTTTCATCTACTAGCGCATTCATATTTTTTGTTGCCGCCGATACAAAGACATCAGCCGGGGCACCCTGTTCAATCTGCTGTTGCAAGGCACCCGAGGCGCCAAAGTTAAAATTAAGTTCTATATAAGGATTAGCTAGCTCATAATTGGTTTCAATCTCTTTCATCGCATCGGTCAGACTGGCCGCCGCAGAGATCGTCAGATCTACCGTTTCCTGCGGATCGGTATTTCCTGCTGATGAACTTTCAACTGATGCCGCTGGCGTTGGGGTTGTTTGTTCTGCACCTGTGGATGTATCCGTATTGCCCGTGCTTGCGCCGCAACCAGCCAATACAAGAGCCAGTCCCAGTGACATACTTCCCAACACATATCCGATTCTCTTTCTCATTCATTTCTCCCCCAACGTTATCTTTGGTTATAACTAGTTATAATTGATTATATCTAATTATACACAAGACCGAAAAAATGGGAAGGTGATTAAGATCACATTTGATTTTTGTTATCTGTCCTATGCGTGTATTGCGTGTTCTCAGGTTTATGGCATCCCTCAATTAATGATATAGTACAAGAAACATTCATAACAAAACCATAATTGCTCTATACCTTTGAAGGAGGATCTTCACTTATGACGGAGGAGCAATCCTACACAACCGAAGAAATATCCAAGCTTCTCAAAATATCGAAACTGACGGTCTATGACCTGATTAAAAAGGGAGACCTTGTCGCATACCGTGTAGGTAAACAAATGCGAATTGATGCAACCGATCTGGAGGCATATAAACGTCGCTCCAAGCAACTTCAGTCCTCAGGTCAGCGTATCCCGACTCCTAATCAGACCTCGGCATCAGGGACCCAGCTAGGTCATGGTGATTCTCAGGGAACTTCCTTACAATCAACTACTCCGGTTGGGTCTGCGCATGCGAATACTCCAGCGAGTTCTGCTCATGCAGTGCCTGCTGTACCACGGCATCTGGTCATAACAGGTCAGGATGTCAGTCTGGATATTCTAATGCGCCATATGGAAAAACAAACTCGGGACATTCGTCCGCTACGCTCGTTCATGGGTAGTCTGGATGGGCTTATCTCGATGTATCGTGGGGAGTCCGATCTGGTCAGCACCCATCTGCTCGACGGAGATACCGGTGAGTATAATCTGCCGTACATTCGCAAAATTCTGACAGGACGGTCCTATGTTGTGGTGAACCTGCTTTCACGTCCTGCCGGACTGTATGTACAGCGTGGCAATCCGCAGAACTTGCAGAATTGGACCGATCTGAGCAAGTCTGAACTGAGACTCGCTAATCGGGAGAAAGGTTCTGGCGCGAGGGTTTTGCTGGATGAGCAACTTCGGCTGCACGGAATTCCTGCTGCAGGTCTGATCGGATATGAAACCGAGGAAACCAGTCACATGGGCGTAGCTGCCAAAGTCAGTTCAGGTGAAGCTGATGTCGGAGTTGGCATTGAGAAAGCTGCACGACTTGTGGGTCAGGTTGATTTTGTCCCGCTCACTCAGGAGCGCTATGATCTGGTCATGCTGAGGAAGCAAGGTAATGAAGCCTGGACAGAATCTGTACTGCGAATTCTCCAATCGCCGGAGTTTAGGCAGGAACTGCAATCATTCGAGGGATATGATGTATCCCGGACAGGTGAGATTTTGTACGAAGCATAGGTATACCAAATGTAGACAATAACAGCCCATACTCATCGTGTATTCAACATTACATCCTGCATATACAAAACGCCTTGCAATGGCTGCAAGGCATTTTTTGTTGTTTCTTTCTATATATAAACCTATGTGGATGGATGAATGAATTTCTTAATGTGGCAAATCGATCTCAAAAATGAATACACCATACGCGGGCATGTTGATCTCATTCTGAAGTGTTGTACCCGACAGCAACTCTTTGGCTTGTTTTTTAAGCTTGATAGCCACTTGGTGATCCGAGTAGTTGAGCAAAAATACATAAGCTTTATCCTTACCGGAACGGATACCAAGCTCAACTTCGGAAGGTACCTCTACCAGGTCACCCACAGGTGAAGATAGCCCTATTTCATCCAGGAGAGCATCAACGACCGGTTCATTGTAAGCCGCTCCATAATACCATACTTGCCCCTGACCTACCGTACGTTTGGTCAATGCAGGACTACCTGCATAATATTCGGATGTATACTCAGCCATGATCTGCACGTCAGCACGCTCCACATGAAGAACTTCATTAAATCCGGCCGTTGACGTTCCCTCCTGAAGTCGCTCACTCGCCCCACTCCATTGCAGTTTGGCTGCTGGAATGGTTCCTTTGATTAAGGTAAAGTCCTCTACGGTTACACCACACAACTCAGCGACAGCCCCAGGGAACGGCCTCATGTAACAATGCCCCTTGAGATCCTTATATCCGGTGCGCGCACCGAAAAACAGGGCTCCCCCTTGACTGACATAGGCTTGCAGAAGTTCTGCTGTCTCGTCTGTCATGATGGCCGGATGAGCATAGATGATCACCTTATAATCAGATAACGCTTCCAGTGTTGTCGTTGGTTGCAGTGTAACCATGTCCGTCGGAATATGACGATACTGGAGCTGCTTATACCAGGAGCGTACACTCTGTTGCTGAAGCGGGCCGTGCCACTCGTCCAACTCCCCGTCCCACAGGTTATCATAGTCCTGTAGGATCGCAACATCGGCTTGATATGTAGTACCTGCAATAACACGCCCGATCTTGGCAAACTCTTCCCCTACTTGCGCAACCTCGCGTACCCTTCTGTTGGGTTGATTATGGTAATCATTGATGCCATGCCAGTACATCTCGGTGCCAAATGTTGCCGTCCGCCAGCGGAAGTAGACGAGCAGATCTGTTCCGTGCAGAACAGATTGATACGACCATAATCGGATCTGTCCCGGTCTTGGCGTACCCATGCCTATACTGTCAACCCAGCCTCCTGGCCCAGACTGTTGTTCCATGACGCAGAAGTTCGGTGACATGTTACGTACGTTCGACAGTTTCATGCTCCAGGCCCGATCTTGTAATGAGTTATCGTCTGTCCCTGGGAAGATCGTGGCAAACTGCGGATACGAATCATAAGAGAAGAAATCCAATAAATCCTCTGTCATTTCATGATTATCCAAATGTCCAAACGTACCGTTTGTTGTGATCCATTGTTTCGGATCAAGTTCCCGAATGATGTCCACCTGAAGCTTGGCAAATGAAATCGTATTGGCTGAGATGAATCTCTTTTCATCCAATGCCAGGTGAGGATTTGGCGATTGACTAACCATATTTCGGGTAAGGTGAACCTGCTCCCAGTCGGTATAGGTCTGACTCCAAAATACGGTTCCCCATGCCTGGTTCAGATTCTCCAACGATTCATAACGATTCTTAAGCCATTCACGGAAGGCGACATGATCTGCCTCAGCGTAGAAAACATCCATATGACAATTGAATTCGTTATCGATCTGCCAGCCAATAAGAGCCGGATGATCTTTATAGGCGATTACCATATTGCGCACGATTTTTTCACATTGCTGTCTGAAGATTGGGCTGCTGTAGTTGGTATGACGCCGCATTCCGTGTTGATACAACACCCCGTCCTTATTTGCGTTTAATACTTCAGGATATTTGGATGTTAACCACGCTGGTGGAGTTGCAGTAGGTGTTCCCAAAATAACACTTAAACCATATTGATGCGCCAGATCCAGTGCCTTCTGGAAAAAACTAAAATCGAACTGGTCTTCTTCTGGTTCAAAGATGGACCATGCGAATTCAGCCATCCGAATAACTGTGATATTCATCTCTTTCATTCTACGGAAATCGTCCTCCCACAACGCTTCCGACCAGTGCTCAGGGTAATAACAGACCCCCAATTTCAATTCATCCATTTGGATTGATTTTGCCACCTTTAATTGCCCCCTTAACCTGCCATATTGCCTCCATTCTATTGGAACCTTCACAGATAATAAATGACAAGATTATGCGACTTATAATAAAATATTGTCATTGCCTAAGATTCAAATAACAGTAGGCTGAATCTATTTCAGTTCACTACATAAAAATATTGCGTTTAAATGGAGGATGCACGTGAAAGAACACCTCTTTCTCCCCAAGCCGGTTTTCCCCAGACATGTATGTTTTCCCGATTTTATTGGAGGGTACAGTGATTTTCCAAAGCATCATGTGAATCGGGAATATCAAACGAAAGATATCAACTTGGAGTATTGCTATAACCTGCACCTTGTACTTGACGGTAGAGGCTACTTGGACACTGGAACCACTTGTTATGAGCTAACGCGTGGACAGGGATTCCTCTATGGTCCCGGTCTCAGACAAACCTACTATTCAGATTCGGATGACCCTTGGAATATTCGTTGGATTCACTTTTACGGCGTTCGTCTCGAAGAGCTGTTAAATGGAAAAGGGGTTGACGAGCCGTGGCTGTTCCAATGTTCCAACCTCCCGGTGATTACCAAACTGATGGATCGATTACTGGAGCTAGGCAGAGGCTATCAAGTGGAGGACGAGCACAGTGTAGCAGCTACACTCTATGAACTTCTGACCCGATTGCAATCCGCTGCGAGCCGGATTAATGTTTCGCTCAATCACACTTCAGAGCGAATTCGTGAAGCAGGGAATTATATTCGTTCCCATAGTAACGAGCACATTACACTAGACCACGCCGCCGGGATTGCAGGATACAGTACAACATACTTTAGCCGAAAGTTCTGTCAAACGTTTGGAATCTCTTTCCCGGAATTCCTCTTGGAATCCAGACTACTACATGCGAAACAACTGCTCGCAACAACCAACCTTTCCATTAAACAAATTACGCTGGAAACGGGGTTCTCTCAATCAAGCTACTTCATCCGATGTTTTAAAACCCAGGAAAACGTAACACCTATGCAATTTCGAATGATGCACAATCATTTGTTATAGGCACAAAGTTACTTCCTCAAGCTGACGTAAAAGAAGACTCTGCATACAACATGCAGAGTCTTCTTCGGTCATTTTTCACAAATGTTCATTTGTATCTTCGTCCTCGTCAGCCTTATATTCCAAAATATCTCCAGGCTGACAATCCAGTGCTTTACAGATGGCATCCAGAGTGGATAAACGGATCGCTTTTGCTTTTCCTGTTTTTAATATGGAAATATTGGCGATCGTGATCTCAACTCTCTCTGCTAGCTCGGTAACCGTCATTTTACGCTTTGCCAACATCACATCAATATTGATTATAATGGCCATATATTCACCTCAGACCACTAGGTCATTTTCTGATTTGATATCAATCGCTTCCTGTAACAATCTTTGGAGCACTGCGGAAAACACTGCAATGACCAATGAAGCAAAAATAGGAACCATTCCCATAAGAATGAGGCCTGGGGCATCATCTTTCTCTGCTACAACAAAAAGGAATGGCAACATCACAAAATAAAGACTACTAATTACAATAGCACAATATTTTATTGTTTTTAAGGATCTCACTGACATTAGAGAGAACGCTTCATTTTTGTCGATATAGCTCAGCAGACGGAATGCCTGGTACAGTGCAACGATAAACGGAATAACTGACACATACATAATAATCACTATGGGGTATAGCGCACCTGCATAATTCGGATTCACCGGATTGTTCGCTAACCAGGGTATGCCGAATATGCATAAGGCAAGAATGGGAACACCAATAAGCAACACAGCCAATTTTAAAAAGATGGTTGTACCTCGCTTCACAAAAAGCACCTCACTTGTTTTAAGTGATATGAATTTATCATAATATTTATCGTTTTACAATAAATTTTTATTGGAAAACAGATTTTATTTATTCTTTTGCCCATTAAGGAAGGAAGACCAAAAGATCCCCCCTCTTTGCTTCATTGATTCTTGGACACAAAAAAAGTCCAAAGATAGCCACTGCATGTGGTTATCTTTGAACTCGCTCACGTCCGCCAGAACAGCCCAGCCTCATCCCGCTCCACCTGCTCGAGCACATTTTCAAAATCGGAACAAGGTGTAATAACATCTACCGGATTCCAGCTGCTCTGTTCATCTCTGGCAAACACCTTCCACTGATTTTCTTCCCAGTAAAATCGGGCAATATGCATCTTCTCCCATTGATACCGTTCCTCGGCGGGTCTTTCTTCGGTCAGGATCAATTCATTGTCATTCATCACATAGGTCAACTTCACCATCGTACGCAGTGGCGCAGGAACCTTCTCGTGAATATAGCCATTCATCACCGACTGAATTCTTCGTAACGTAAACGAGTCCAACATGAAGATGCACACCCTTTCAGCAAAATACCACCCTTTGATCATGTTACCAGCTGGATTTTGTTACACCAGGAATCTGCCCTTGATGTGCCAGTTCTCTGAACTTAATTCGAGACACCTTGAACTTGCGTAGATAACCCCGCGGGCGGCCTGTCACTTCACAACGGTTCTTTAAACGAGTCGGAGATGCATTCCGCGGCAATTTCTGCAATCCCTCGTAATCCCCTTTTTCCTTCAATTCCCGACGCAGGTCCGCATATTTTGCCACGATCGCCTGACGTTGCTTCTCACGTACCACTTTTGATTTTTTAGCCATGAAATCCAGCTCCTTTATCCCTTGAATTTATGTTTATAAATTGAACTAAAGAATATTTACACTGCACACTCCGATGACAGAACAACCTTCCGATTGCTGTTATCCCCAGATTTTTTTAATTCCTTTTATAAAGGGGAAATCCGGGGATAAAGGCGAAGCATATGCTTCGGATGCAGCTTTCTTGCAGAAAGCTTGTAGGCGAACGCTCCGCTTCTTCAGGTCCTTTCTGTCCTCTCCGACTTATACAGCTTCCACAGGCCATGGTAGGGGATTATCAAAATGGCCCCAGTCGGCCAGCATCTCTTCATCACTAAGCAGGCACTGGTCCAGCTCATCTTCAATGCTCGCACGCTCCATTTCGATCCCGATCATGACAAGCTCCGTCTGACGATCTCCCCACTGGGCATCCCATTTCTCCAGAACATCGGGTTCGCTACGTAAAATCTCCTCTTTGTCCGCTTCCGGCAACGCCGCGACCCAATGTCCCGCAGGACCGAACTGAATGGATGGCCCTGCCTGACTGAGGCTTGCAGCAACATCCCCTTCAGCCGCGAGCCATACCAAACCTTTGGCACGTACCACTTCTTCCGGCCAGTAACTCATGAACTCAGCCAGACGGGAAGGATGGAATGGCTTTCTGCGGCGATAAACGAAGGAACCAATGCCATATTCCTCGGTTTCCGGTGTATGCGACTCCTTCTCCAGCTCCTGAATCCATCCAGCGGACATGCTCACCTTTTCGAAATCAAAGCGGCCTGTATTCAGAATCTCAGACGGATTCACCTGTCCATTCTCGGTCCGAATGATCTTGGCGTTAGGCTGTAGCTTGCGGATGATGCCTTCGAGCTTGTTCAGCTCGGTGTCATCGACCAGATCACATTTGTTCAGCAGCAGTACATCACAGGTTTCGATCTGATCGATCAACAAGTCTACGACGTCACGGGTGTCCTCATCTCCAGTCGCCTGATTACGATCCAGAAGACTCTGTCCTGATCCAAAATCATGCCAGAATCGATTGGCATCCACCACCGTTACCAGACAATCCAATCGGGCCAGGCGAGTCAGATCAATACCCGACTCCTCATCGGCGTATGTAAAGGTCTGTGCAACTGGAACAGGTTCACTGATTCCGGTGGATTCGATCAAAATATAGTCATACTTGCCTTCGTTCACCAGCTTCTCAATCTCTTGCATCAGATCATCCCGCAAGGTGCAGCAGATACAACCGTTCGACAACTCCACCAGCTTCTCTTCGGTTCGAGACAAGGTTGCCTCCCCCTTGACCAGCGCAGCATCAATGTTCACCTCACTCATGTCGTTGACAATCACCGCAACTTTGAGCCCTTGTCTGTTGTTCAACACATGATTCAAAACCGTTGTTTTCCCTGAACCGAGGTAACCACTCAGTACGGTTACGGGAACTTGCTTTTGTGTCATAGATCTCTACTCCTTATATGTGCAGTCTGTGTAATTCGGATCTTAATAGTAATTATTACGATTAATAACAATGACTATAATCCTGTTGGACGGTCATTGTCAAACTATTTTTGATTTCAACCTGCAAAAAAACAAAAAAAGGCTGATGACCAGCCCTTGCACTTTCGCATCCTGAGGATACGTTTTGGCAAGAAGTGAGTCATAAACCTCCTCTGTAAATGTTCTTTAGTTCAATTTATACAGACACCACAGATTTGGCCTTATTCCCCGCTTCCATCCGTTGCCTGAACACCAACACCAGAATCATCGCTGCAATAGAGAGCAACGTGCAGATCATAAACATGGTCGAATACGAACTTACCTGTACAATAAGCCCCATCGCCAGTCCACCCAAAGAGAATCCAAGGTCATACGAGGACATGAAGATCCCCATGAGTACATATCTGGAATCTGCAGGCAACACAAAAGACAAGTATGTGGTTAATGTCGGGTACAACAGTGCCAAGGCAAAGCCGCTGAACACTGCGGAGAGATACACCAACGGCCCGATGATCTCCATCAGGCTGAGCAACTGGGTTCCCAGTGCTGCACACAGCATTAACCCGGCCATCAGCCAGGTATTCCAGCTACCATCGGACGGAATTTTTTTACGTAAAATAAACCTGCACAGGATCACAACCAATCCCTGTATCGTCAGAAATACCCCAGCACTCGCCATTCCGGTGGATACCATATATAGGGGAAGAAAGGTCGCTGTCGCACCAAAGACGCAGGATGCAAACAACATGACCACACTGCTAATCAGCAGTGGCGTACTGCGCCAGATGCCGCCAAATGAACGCAACATATCGCCCAAGGTGTACGATTTGTTCTGTACGGTACTCCGCGGCAGATCCACATTATACCCAATCAGAAGTGGCAAAGCCGCCAGTCCGATCATCAGCAGCGTAAACGCCAGATCACTGGCATTTTCCCAGATTTGTATGGCGAGGATCGGAATGACCAGAGAAGGAACCATCGTAAACAGGGTGTACATGGACAGCCCTTGTGCCCGGTCTTTGTCCTCCAGCTTTTCCACAATGCCTGCCTGCATCGTCATGGAGAAAAAGGCCGTAGCCACCCCTTGCAGGGCTCGCAACCACAGATACGTCTCCACACCAAAAACAACAAACAGCAGCAACGTCCCGGCGTGTAAAAGCAATAGCCATTGCATCACACGAAGCGGCCCATGCTTACCCAGCAGCTGTGCTGCAAAAGGTCTCAAGAGCATACAGGTGAACATATATGCCCCCATCATCAGACCAATCTCGGCCTGATTCAATCCCGCAGCTTCGCTTCTCAAAGGCAGAATAATCGTCAAAGCTGAATTTGCCGCAAAAAATAAAAAGGCCAGCATATAAAACCGGATAAACGAAAAGGATACCGGATTTAATTTTCCATTGGATGTTGCTGTCACCGAAGACTTCAAACGTTCGTCACCACTTTCTCTCCTGGCAATCAACTCACAGATGTACCTGTCACGGATCTACGCCGTTCATAGGCAAAAACGATCATTACCGCTCCTAGGATAGCACACATCATGTACATAAATGAATAGGAAGAAAAGTCAGCAACCGGTCCCATAATCACACCACCCAGAGAAATACCCAGATCAGCCATCGCGATAAATAACCCGATCAGGACGTTCCGGTTCAGCTTAGGCAACACAAAAGACAAATAGGTCGTGAGCGTCGGATACAGAATGGCTTGAGCAATGCCCATGAATATAGCCCCCACATAGAAAAAGACTACGCCTCCTGTCACCGAAAAACTCACACATTGGGCAGCAACGGCCAAAAGAAACAGGGTACCCATGATAAAAGGAGAATGCCATCTCCCATCAGAAGGAATCCTTTTCCGGAGCAGGATTCGAGCCAGCACAACCGTCCCGGCCTGAAGCATCAGATACACACCCGCATTCCCATTGGGTACTTGGCTCGCATACAGCGGAATAAAGGTTGTAATTGCACCAAATACAACGGAAGCCGCAAGCATCAATACACTGCATCGAAACAGAAACGGATTTTTCACCAACTGAGCAAAGGATTCCCACATACTCACGTTCTGCTCCGAAAGATTCTCAGCAGGTTGCTCCTTGCTTGGTTCCATTTTGGCGGTATATCCGAAGACGCCCGTACAGACGGCAATGCCGATCAGAACCACTGTAAAATAATCCATACCACCCGTCTGCCAGATTCCTAACGCGATAACAGGCCCCACGATCCCCGGTATATAACTGAACAGCGAATAATACGAAATTCCCTGTGACCGATCTTTCTCCGGAAGAGCATCAATAATGCCAATCTGCAAGGCCATGGAGAAGAACGCTGTCGATACACCTTGTAAAATACGAGCAACCAAATAACCTCCGAGTCCCGTAAAGGTATATAAAATCAGCGCAAATCCATTGATGATCAGAATCAAACGCAATATTTTGATCGGACCGTGCTTTTGAATAATCCGACCTGCCCATGGTCTGAAAAACATGGTTGTGAACATATACGCGCCCATGATCAGTCCAATCGTTGTACCGCTCGCGCCCAAAGACGCCCCTTGCAATGGGATGATCACGTTAAGAATGGCATTGGCACTGAAATATAGAAGAACCAGTATGTACAAGCGCAGAAAAGGCCAAGACATCGCTCCACTCACAATGGGTGTTCCCCCTAAAATGTAATTAAATGCTTCAATAATTTCTTCGCATAGTCTGACTGAACATCCTTTAGCTGCTCAATAGGAACTATTTCCTCAATCTGACCATCTCTGAAAATAATGACCCTGTCGCAAATATAGGCTGCCGCCTGTATATCATGTGTGATAAAGACATAGCTCAGCTTGTAGATTTCCTTAAGCTCTTGCAGTAATTGCAACACCTGAATCTGAACAGACACGTCCAGTGAGCTGATCGCTTCATCGAATACGATAAGTTTTGGGGCTGTCGAGATGGCCCTCGCAATGCACACTCTCTGAGCCTCCCCGCCGGATAGTTCATGCGGATATTTGGATCTATAGGAAGGGTCCAGTCCAACTTGGTTCAGCAACAGATCCACCTTCTCTGAGTTACCCTGATCCTTTCGCAGCTTTTGCTGTGCTTGCATTGGTTCCATAATGGCAGCTTCCACATTAAGAAATGGATTGATGGATGACGTATAATTTTGAAAAACGGCGCTGAGGTTACCCATCCGTACACGTCGATCCTGTACGTCTTTACCATCCAGCGAGATCGTTCCACGATCCGGCCGTTCAATGCCCAGGATCAGACGGCCCAACGTCGATTTGCCGCTTCCGCTTTCACCGATGATGCCCAGACATTCGCCCTGCCGGCATTCAAAAGTAACTTGTTTCAATACTTGTTTTTTGTGCTTGGAGAACAGTCCGCCCTGGTTATATGATTTTTCGATACCTTCCACCTTTAGCATCTATAAGTCCTCCTGCATCAACGCCTTAAAATGATTGCTCAGCTCCAATCGGGTAGAGACCAGATACTGTGTATAGGCATGCTCCGGCTCTGTCAAAACAGAATGCATGCTACCGCGCTCGACGATCTTGCCGTCTTTCATGACCATCACGTCATCTGCAATCTTCTGAACAACGCCGAGATCATGGGAGATGAACATCATGGAACAGCCCATGCGTTCACGTAATTGAATTAATTGCTCCACCACTTCATATTGGGAAATCGTATCCAGCGCCGTGGTCGGCTCATCCGCAATAATGAGATCAGGCTCAAGCACCAATGCTAGTGCAATCATGATTCGTTGCAGCATCCCACCGGACAGCTGATGTGGATATTGATTCAGAATCTCGCGCGGATGTCTGAGCATGACGCTTTCCATGGCATTGATGATTTTCCGTTCAATCTCGCGGGTATTCCAGCCAAAATGCTGCTGAAGCGTCTCCCGAATATGGACACCAATAACACAGGAGGGATCAAATGCACTCATGCCATTCTGCAAAATCATGCACAGATGCTTGCCCCGCTTACGCCGCATCTCCGGTTCCGAAAGCTGGTTCAGGTCTTCGCCCTGAAATAACATTGTGCCCGATTGGCGAATCCATGGCTTGTTCAGTCGCATGATAGCCCTGCACGTAACGGACTTCCCGCTACCACTTTCCCCCACGATGGCCATGCAGCTTCCTTGCTTAACTTCGAATGAACTGTTATGAATGATCACTTTACCTGTATTGGTATCCCATACTTTCAAATGTTCAACCTCGACTATATTCATAAGTAGTCTTTCTCACCTCACTTTCGTAAGACTTGTCAGACTTACCTTGAGAGGTCATCAATTTGGGGTCCAGAGCCACTTGAAGCGCATCCGATAGAAAATTAAAAGCAGACACCACCACCACAATGGCCAGGCCCGGTGCCAACATCAATTCAGGTCTGGAGAACATGACTTCTCTCGCCTCATTGAGCATCATGCCCCACTCTGCATGCGGAGCCTGAATACCAAGACCCAGAAAGGAAAGGCCGGAGATCTGCAACATCATCGAACACATGGAACCACTGGCAATGACAGCAATATCGGCAAAGGTAACCGGAACAATATGTTTCGTTATAATTCTCAGATTGGGTGTGCCGGAGGCTTTCGCGAATTTTACATAATCCATATCGGAGAATTGCATCACAGATGTTCGAATAACGCGGGCAAACCAGGCCCATTTCATGCACACAAAGGCAATCAAAATATTCTCCAGTCCTGCACCCAAAATACCGACCACCGCCAGTGTCATCACGTATCCGGGGAAAGACAGCATAATGTCACAGACTCTCATGATCCATGCATCCACTTTCCCCTTGAAATAACCCGCGACGAATCCAACAATAGCTCCAATCAGAACAGAAAGGCTCAGCGCAACAAGAACCCATAACACACTTGGACGGATACCATAGATAAGCCGGGATAATACACATCTGCCCAGATGATCATTGCCTAATAGATAATCCCAGGATGAGGAGGCATAACGAAGCTTCATATTCACTTGTCCAGGATCATGCGGCGCAATAAGCGGAGCCAGTACGCCCGCCATAATCGCGACCATAATCACTACCAAAGAGGTCAACGCAAGCTTGTCTTTGCTCAGATTTTTCAATATTCGCATCAGAATTCCTTTCTCAAACGGGGATTCATCGCCGCATTAATGATGTCGGATAACGTGTTAAATAAGACAAAGGTTACAGCCAACATCAGAACATACGCCTGAATAATCGGAAAATCTCTGCTTAAAATGGATTTTACACTGAGCCTACCGAGTCCCGGCCAGGCAAATACATTTTCGATGACTACCGTACTGCCCAACACGATCGGGATCGCCATACAAAAGATGGACACGGCCACCTGTAATGAATTTCTTAGAATATGAAGTGTAACTTTCTTCTCACTCAGACCACTTGCCCGTGCATATAACACATAGTCCTCATTCATATTGTTCAGCATGGAACTTCGAACCGTTCGGAAGTAAATGCCCGTATAACTCACCGTGATTACAATCACCGGCAGAATGTAGCTTCGATACGAGTCCATGCCACTGGTAGGTAACAGGTCCAGCTTGACGGAAAAATACCAGATCATCATGGCTGCAAGCCAGTAGGATGGCATGGCGGTAAGGAAAAATGATACGCCTCTGACTGATCGATCCAGCAGCTTGCCTTCTCTCATGGCACAGATCACACCCAGCAGGATGGACAGCGCAATAATGAATACCGATGAGACAAGCGTTAACTTCAATGTGTTCATAAAAGCCGGCCCCATCAATGACCATACGGGGTCACCAGATACATAAGAGTTACCAAAGTCCAACTGCACAACAGCCATGATCCAGTTCACATACTGGATCATGAACGGCTGATCGAACCCCAATGCCTTGTTCGTCTGGGCAATTAATTCATCCGTGATCTGCGGAACTTCCTGTGCCTGTAACACCACAACCGCTGGGTCCAAGGGAGATAGATTAATCAGAACAAACGTTATAAATGAAATGATAATCAGTAAAGGGATGGTTAACAGAATCCTTTTGACGATATAACTTCCCATAGCCATCTCCGCTCTATTTAAAATTCATTTTTTCAAAAGGTAGTTCATATTGGGTCTGTTTGAATGAGATTCCATCGAGGTTCCCAGGAGCGACTACGGTGACACGCCCGTTGGTAATCGGGATGAAGACTGCTTCATCATGGACGATCTTCATAATGTCGGCATACAGGGATTGGCGTGAAGCCTCGTCCGTGGAGACCATAACCGCATCGATTTTCTGATATAGTTCATCTGCTTCAGCAATTCCGCTTGTCGTATGTTTGTATGCTGAATCAGACGTAAATGCAGCAATGGTACTCTGTGGATCATAGGCCAGCCCCCAGGTTTGATTAAAGAGCAGGTCATATTCCCCGGTGGCTCTCCGATTCGCAATGGAAGTGGACTCTTCGCCCAAGATTTCAAGCTGAATTCCCAATTCTTTCATGGAATACTGGATCAATTCGGCCTGTATTTTCTGTGAGGACGAGTTGCTGTCATAGTATAATTTCATGGCTAAAGGCTGACCGTTCTTCGTTCTCACCCCTTCACCATCTGCCAATGTCCAGCCAGCTTGGTCCAGAAGATTTTTAGCCAATTCCGGATCATACTCCCGTTTCTTCAGGTCTACCTTGGCGTAATTGACATTGGCTGAAAATAGCGTGTCCGCTACAGTCTGCGTTCCGTTGAAAATATCTTTACTGATCGTTTCCCGATCAATGCCCACCCATAACGCTTCCCGCACTGCCGTTTCCTGAACCGGGCTATTCTCGCGACTGCTATTGGCTACGATCATATTGGTATTCATCGCTTCACTTCGGACCACTTGATAACCACCAGATTCAGCCAATTGGTCCATGGCTTCGACATCGATGCTATCTGCTCCCCGGTCATCCGTGAACACAAAGTTGATCTCTCCCTTTTGTAGTGCCAGGAATGTCGTTTCACCTGCGGGAAGAACCTTGGATGTGATTTTCTTGATTGCAGGTGCACCACCCCAATAGTCTTCATTGGCTTCAAACGTGGCATTCTCTTCGACTTTATGAGCAGTAAGCTTGTATGGTCCTGTGCCGTGGAAACCACTTACTCCGTCTTTGGTTCCACCATCCTTGAAATCCTTGGGTGATATGAAGACGTAAGGTCTTGTCATGGACAATTCCACCAGTGCCGGATAATAGGCTTCCGACAGCCTCAGCTCCACCGTATGCTCATCGATAACTTTTACACTCGTGATTTTGGTAGACAGCTTGATCCAAGCATGTTTTTCGGCATTTGCCTGTACTGCATCGATATTTTGTTTAACCGCCTCTGCGTTGAACGGCTCTCCATTATGGAATTTCACATCATGTCGCAGATGAAAAGTATACGTCTTGCCATCCTCGGAGATATCCCATGATTCAGCCAGCAATGGCTTGATCCCGTCAGGCGTGTTTTCCACCAGAGATTCGTATACCATCCCTTGTGCAGGCATGGAACCAGTGTACAGATGGGGGTTCATATCATTAATATCTTTGGCAGAAGCATAGATAAGTTCCGTTTGTACCTGGCTATTGGCAGGCTCCGTTTGGGCGCTCTCTGTCTCTTTTTGGCTCTGTCCGCATCCGGCGAGCAGCGCAATGGCAGACACCAGCAATAGTATAGATGTAAAAGTAAGACCCTTTTTCACAACATTTCCTCCTGATGAGCAAATTAAATTCAAACTTTACACAAGACCACTACGTGGTCAGAACAACCTTCCTATCGCTGTTATCCCCAGATTTTTTTGATCTCTTTTCCAAAGAGAAAATCCGGTGATAAAGGCGAACGCTTCGCTTCTTCAGGTTCTTTCTGCCCCCTCCGTTACTGTGTAAAACAAAATTTAATTTGCATTATTTAAATGTAATCAGACCCTATTACTTGAAAGTCCAGTGCAGATCATGCGGATATCCTCGTCAAAGGATTGGATCACAAAGGCGTCGGACAAGCGTTGATTCGGGTGTGCGTCAGCTACTTCCTGAATCTTCGCCTCATACCTGGCGATAAATTGATCAATGGTTGGACAGCTCACATCGAGATGTCTGGCAATGCCCTGAATGATTTTGATGCGGTAGTAATCTTCCTTGGGCATACGGGGGATGTCCAGTTCCCCTTCGCGGTTCATGAACGTTTTACGGAATGGGACTGCTGAAAAGTCGAAATATTTCCCTTCCGAGTCGGGTTCCGAGAATGGATCAATCAATAATGAGGTGTACCGTATGTATAATAAATACTCCTGATGAATGACCTGCAAATGATCGAAATTCTCGATATCCTGGCGTGATATACTCTCTAATCGAACCGGATAGTTGTCATCCGTCATGAATTGAAGCAGGTTGACTCCCTGAATATCAAGTCGGTCCGTAATATTCATAATCTCCTGCCACTGTGCCCGCATTTCCCGTATCAAAACCTGTGTAATCGGACCTTCAGGATACATCTTGTATACGTACTTCTGAATATCCGAAGCTCCAAAGATGGCTTCTAATGAAAAGTCATTCATGAACAAGGGTGGATGCACGTACAACGAGATATTTCTCGTTTCCGCCTCCAGTGGAGATTGCATCACTTCCAGCACAATACCCAAACGATCATACACTTGGTATAGCTTACTGACCTGTTCAGACGGGTAACGAGTGGAACCGATATAGACCTTTTTCTTAACCCCTGTTGTAATCACATGATTGGACGGAAGTTCGTGCATCCAACGGGTATCTCCAAGGTAGGTAGAGAAACTGATCACTTCCGGCGCTGCATTCCGCTCTCTCATGTAATGGGTCACGAGTCGATTCGACCCGAATGTTGGAGAAATCAAAATGATACATTTCAGTTGTTTAATGAATTCATTTTTCATTTGTTCCAATACATCGATATAAGCATCGGTGGTAACCGCCAAAATGAGTGTGTCCCATTCGCCCTCAATGGTGTCATATCCCTTGAACACATGATCAACGTAACACTCACCTGCGAGCGATTGATGTTTCTCATTTTGAATGCTGACCTGAATACGTTGATTGTTCTCTTCAAGGGCTGAGAATACGGATGCTGAACGAACCGATTGTCTCCCCGCAATGCCTATACAGCAGTTGAGATGATCTTTGAGCGTTGCCGCAAGCTGAATGGATGCAGGTCCGGTTCCGAGTATCAGGATTCGCTGAAGATTGCTCATATAAGCCTCCTTAATTCCATGTTCAATCTGTAATCCATTTGGACGCACTTGGATGCACTTGCATACCTATGCTTTTTGATACAACGCAATATCGAATACATCATCCGGGCGCAGAATCGTATCAACCAGCTTCCACTTGTTGCTGTCCGTCTCTCTCATGGGATAATTGAACAAGGACTTCAACTGATCACCGTATCTCATGGCTACAACCACCTGCGCATTCGTCAGGGCATGCAGTTGATCAAGCAGCTCATATTTAAGGGCCACCGTAGAGCTGAAAATGATATGGGTTGCTTCCCTGGTATAATCCAGATCCTCCAGCAATGTTGACTCCAAACGAATCTTCAAGCCTGCCGTGCCCAGTGTCTCCACCACCTTTTGCCCAAGTGAAACGGACTCTTCATCAATATCGATCCCGACAACCTGTGCACCTGTTCGCTTGGCGATGAGTAATGGTGTCATGGGGAATGAACCGGAGCCTACCAGCAATACGTTGGAATCGGAGGTGACATGGAAACTGCCAAATTCTTTATCGATACACTCTTCGATATTTTTGAAATAATCGGCAATCTGCACATCCCCGTTCTCTAACTTCAATGCACGATATTTCTCCATGATCGCCACACACAGGGCGGATTTATTTCTTAAAGCCCATACAAGTGAATCTAATTCTTCCAGCTCCGACTGCTCTAACTGTTCCCAGGCTGCCTTATTCTCCGGATCGGTCACAAAGCGGGAGTAGTCATTGATCACAGCCTCCAGCTCTGAACTATGCTGAATCGTATGATCATACTTACTCGCGAGCTTATCGAATTTCTCTGCAAATTCACTCAAACATGTCTGAAAATGGACCAATGTGATCATTTCTTTTCCCCCTATACGTTGTCTCGATCATGTATCATGTCCCTCATGCGTTTACAACGCTCCATTCTGCTGGAGCATCTATGAAGGCTTTGCCCTGTGCCACGATGCCAACCGATCCCTCAATCGTAATGCTCCCAAGTTCTGCGCCATCCCACTGGGCCGCTACTTTGATCGCACCACCGGGCTGCTTGATGTACTGCGTAATCTGCCTCTGCTGGCTCCATGCGAGATACGCTCCTACGGAGGCCGTACCCGAACCACACCCTCTTTCCCAGATCAGACTGTCCAGCTCCGGAACATAGATGAGTGGGGCCATTTCTTCCAAGTGTGATTGATATAACAAGATACCAATCAGCTTATCTCCCAGGGTTAGTCCCAGTAATCTTGCAAGGGTCTGTGCCCTCTTCTTCATCGTATCGTCGAAGTCATCAACTTCGATCACGATATGGATGAACTCAGCATACCGGATGATCACCATATCGAGCTCAATGCCTTCATATCGGATTGTTCGTTGTTCGATCTGCTTCGGAATCGGCATGGTTACCTGGCAGTCGTATTCGTTCTGCTGCTTCTTCACATGGCACATGATCAATTGGTCGGTTCCGGAAACCTCCAACATGATATCCATAGATTCCTGATGTGCCAGTCCTGCTTCAGATGCGAGGTGTGCTGCAAGTGCCATGCAGGCATTGCCACAGAACTCTCCTCCGGCCATTTCCAGATGAGAAGCAGCTTCCGATCTCCTCGTTGGTTCAATGAATCCCACTTGCTCAGCGTAAACATTGTCATACGACATTAGGCGGGTAGCAATATGACTGTATTGCTCGGCTGCATGATCTGTTTTAACCAGAATCGTCATGTTTTGGGTGGGACTGAACTTGATAAAATCGATCTCCTGTTTCATCGCAGCGACTACTCCTGTTCTCCTTTTTTATCTAATAGTAATTATTACGATTAAACGTCGAGAAAAATATAGCACATCTTTTTGGGAAGCGTCAACAAATATTTCCATTAAAAAAAATAAAATTTAACAATACCTTTAGCTGCTCTTTCTGTATGAAAACTCAAACAGAGCTGACGCTTCTGCGCCAGCCCTAACCATAATTATACCATCTGATAAGATTCAACGAATCGTCGTTCCTACCTCGCTCTCACTAAAAAAAGGGAATACGATAAACGGTGCCGCAGAACAGAACCGTTTCGATCATCTGGATATGATCCAGGGTTTAACTTCTTCCCTCACTCCAGATGTGCTTGCACATTGTGCAGTGCCCGTTCAGCCAGTACTGCCAGAAGATGTGCTCCCAGCGGCAGAGCCCGTTCATCCACATCAAAGCCAGGGTGATGCCACTCATGCGGGCCAGAGGTGCCCAGGAAGAGGAACAGGCCCGGAACTTCTTTTTGATAAAAAGAGAAGTCCTCACCTGCTGGAGAAGGTAGCGGTCTAACACTGTTTAATCCAATCTCACTTGCAACTTGCTCCGCCGCAGATACGAGAGACTCATCGTTTACCACGGCAGGTGGTCCCTGAATCCAGCGAACTGTAGCCCGTGTGCCATAGGCTGCCGCCACACCGGCGACTACCTGATTGAAACGTTCGCGAATCCGTGCACGCACTTTCTCATCAAAGGTACGCACTGTGCCATCGAGTATCGCTTCATCAGGAATGACGTTCCAGGCTGTACCGCTGTGGAGCTTGGTGACGCTGATTACAGCACTCTCCTGTGCTCCCAAATTGCGACTCACAATGGCCTGTAATGCCGTAACAATATGTGCGGCAACCACGATTGGATCAATGCCGGCTTCAGGCACGGCTGCATGGGTGCCTACACCTTCCACTTTGACAACAAAACCGTCTGCTGCTGCCATCAATGCGCCTTCCCGAATGCCCACCGTACCTACCTGGAGATCAGGTTTGTTATGTAATCCGAATACCGCCCGAACATCGGACAATGCACCACTCTGGATCACTTGGCGTGCACCCGTTGCTTTTTCCTCCGATGGCTGGAATATCAACCGTACTTTTCCCGGCAAACTGGACTCGCGCTGTTTCAGTAATCGTGCAGCACCAATCAGAATTGCCGTGTGTGCGTCATGTCCGCAAGCGTGCATCTTTCCATCTACCTGGGAGGCAAATTCCAGCTTTGTCTCTTCCTGAATGGGCAGCGCATCAATATCGGCTCTTAGGGCAACCACAGGGCCGTCCCCCTGACCCACTTCAGCGACAAGCCCTGTCCGCAGCGCATATTCGTCTGCAATACGGACGCCTTCCTCTTCCAGCCAACTGCGAATGGCTACCGTCGTCTCCCTTTCCTCGCCGGACAATTCCGGGTTACGATGCAGGTGTCGCCGAATGGTGATTAAACGTTCCGCGAATTCTTCCGCCCGTTCACCGTGAAGTTTATGCTCGGGGCCCTGTACTTGTTGCTCAGAATGCTGCTTGGGCTGTTCCAGATCACTTTTCATCACATGGCCTCCCATTCGTATATATTCACTGCTATATTCACTGCCTACTTCTATCCGATTGCTGCTTCTTCCTTGGATTCCAGTGCAAATTCACTGAGTCCCTGCTCTGCCAAAATTTCACGCAACAATTCGAATGAACGAATTCGCTTGGTAAAGTCCCGTGTAGCTGTAGTCACAATGAACTCTTCCACAGCAAACTCCTGCTGGAACTTCAGCAGCGCCTGACCTACACTTTCCTTCGTACCCCGGGTCACACTTGGCTCCAGAATCTCGATCCGATAGGTTTCGTTCGATTGACGTCCGAATTCTTCCGCCTGTTCCACAGAACCAACGGTCAGCACCTTCCCACTCTCCAGATGAATCTTCACCAGCATATGCTCGCTCGCAAGTCCTTCCGCTTCTTCCTCACTTTCGGCCACGATTAACGATATGGCTAGTGCAGCATAAGGCTCTCGTCCCTGAGAACGATCGAATTGTTCACGATATACGCGGATCGCTTGAAGCGCTACCTCTATATTACTGTTAATGAACAGTGAAAAGACATAAGGAAGTCCCAGTTCCGCAGCCATGCCTGCGCTATCAACACTTGCTCCAAGTACGTACAGCTCCGCTGGAATGTCGGACACAGGCGAAGCGCTGAGTCCTGCAAGTGGATGCGATTGATCTTCAAGCGGCTCATTGTGGATGTATCGTTTCACCTGAACAATTTTCTCTTGAAGAGATGCGGCTTCCTGAATACCTTCCTGCAACGCCTGTGTCGAACGTGGTAACCCGCCTGGTGCACGGCCAATTCCCAAGTCAACTCTTCCTGGTCCGAGCGCGGCGAGGATATTGAAATTCTCGGCGACTTTGTATGGACTGTAATGCTGGAGCATTACTCCGCCAGACCCCAGCCGAATCCGCTTTGTATGCGCAAGCAAGTGGGAGATGAGTACCTCCGGGGAGGAACCTGCAACATGCCCTGAATCATGGTGCTCCGACACCCAGAATCGATGGAATCCAAGCTGTTCTGCCCGCTGTGCCAGCTCAATCGTATGCCGAAAAGCATCCACCGCCGTTTCCCCTTCATAGATGGGAGTCTGATCCAAAATGCCAACACGAATACTCATATCCTTCTCCTCCTTGATTGTGCTGAACCACTGTTCTTGAATCTTACAAGCAATCTATAACTGCCGCAGCAGTTCCCCGAAGGGCTCTGCCAATGGCGAATATTCTTCTTTTAACGTGACAACGCTGATCTGCAACGATACACCTGCTACCTCATGTACCTGAATGGGGAACAACTCCTGATTCTGCACTTCCTTCTTCACCGTGAGTCCCGGGAGAAAGGCAATGCCTGCCCCTTGCATAACCAGTTTCTTCGCAGTCTCCGAATTATCGACATGGTATGTAATATTCGGCGGATGTTCCAGCGAGTCGAAAGCCCGGTGAATGCGAAGCCAGTCCAGTGAACCACATTCGAAAAAGACCAGTTGCTCATTCCGGATGGCTTCCATGCTGACATGCCCGCTCTCAATGAATGGATGCCCTTTATACACATAGAGCTGGATCGGATCTTCATAAAAGGCAACTGTACGGATCGCAGGATGCATGACCTTGCGCACAAAAGCAAGATCGATCTCCTGACCAAGCAGTTTGGCAATCAGCTGATCCGTCGTTGCTGTCGTCAATTTAATATTAATTTCGGGGTAAGCTTTCTTGATCTTGGGTAGAAAATCGGGAATGACATAGTTGGATACCGATACTGTACTACCGAGCCGAAGAGCATCCGGTGTTGTTCGGCGTTGCTGAATCTTCTGCTTGCCCTTCTGAATCACTTGCAGCACTTGCTGCGCATACGGCAGGAATTTCCGACCTTCCTCTGTCAGCACAATTTGCTTGCCAAGCCGATCAAACAACTTGCAGCCCAGCTCCCTTTCCAGTGACTGAATGCGAGCTGTGACCGAAGGTTGGGACAAGAAGAGTACTTCGGCAGCCTTATTGAAGCTTCCATAATGATTGATATATACAAATGCTTCAATATTCTCGATATTCATGAGCGCCTCCGTATCCACGTCCGCAGACGTTTGATCTTATATTGATTTATCCAATATATTTACTTGGTTTTACGATATCGTAATCCCATCCTTTTCCAGTTTCAATATCAATTCATCCAGCGAGCGATCCAGACGTGTAGTAATATCCGCAGAGAGCACAAATTTCTCATCATCCAATCGTTCGATTCCCTGATCCACAGCATACACGCCACCCAGAATATGTCTTCCACCAAGGGCTGCCAGTACAGGCTTCAATGCATAATCAATGGCGAGCAGATGAGCAATGGAGCCACCGATGACGAGTGGGAGTATCAACTTACCCTGTAACCCTTCTTGCGGAATCAGATCCAGGAACAGCTTGAGCACTCCCGAGTACGATGCCTTATATACCGGCGTAGCCACAATAACTGCATCCGCGGCTTCCACGACAGCAAGTGCATCACGAATGAATGAGCTGTCAAACCGGGCTTGCACCAGATCCTCAGCGGGCAGATCCACAACATGAATGACTTCAACGGTAATGCCTGCCTCCGTTAATTTTTGGCTGCTGTAATCCGTCAGACCTGTCAAACGCGAACGCTTGGAAGGTGATCCGGCAATAATGACAACATGTGACATGAATATCTCCTCCTCAAGCGTAAACGGCTGTCGCCGTCCTCTGGTGGCACAGCTACCGTTTCGCAGTGAAATATAAAAATGGATAAGGTGAAACTTATAAATTCTTATATTTTGGAATAGCGGTCAAGCCGCTCCTTTTACTTTGGGGTCCAGCCGATCGCGAATGTCGTCTCCAATCAGATTAACCGCCAGTACAAACAAAGTGATCGCCAGCCCCGGGAACGTACAGATCCACCAGGCAACCGTCAGATAACCTCTACCTTGCGAGAGCAATGCGCCCCAATCCGGGATTTCCTTCAACACCCCAAGTCCCAGAAAACTGAGTCCGGAACCCGTAAGAATTGATGTCCCTACGCCCAGCGTAGCCATGACCAGCAGTGGTGACAACGAATGTGGCAATACATGTTTCCAGAAAATACGTGTATTGGAACCGCCCAGTGAACGTGTCGCTGTAATGAAAGGAAGACCTTTAACTGATATGACCTGCCCACGCATCACCCGTGCGTAGCCCGGAATGGAGGAAACCGCAACAGCCAGTGCAATGTTCATCAGCCCTGGCCCGAGAGCAGCTGCAACAGACAATGCTAGGAGCACGCCGGGTACAGCCATCAGAATATCGACAGCCCGCATCGTGATGTTATCAACAATTCCTCCGGCATAACCCGAGATAATACCCAAAGCACTACCGACAATACCGCCCACAAGAACGGAAGCAAATCCAATGAGTAATGAATCCCTGCTTCCATGTACAACCACACTGAAGATATCCCTGCCAAAATAGTCCGTCCCGAACAGATGCGCAGCAGAAGGAGCCTGCAGTATGGCATCCGTCATCATCTGAGTTGGATCATAGGGCGCAATCCAGCCCGGTACAATCGCACATGCCACGGTAAACACCACTACCAGCAATGCTGCATAAAAGAATAATCGGGATACCGCGAATGAGACGCGATAGCGCAAAGGGCGGCGATTCCACAGACGGATACGTCCTACACTGCCCGCCCATACTTTTTTGTCACCAGCCAAAGGTTTCATGCTCATGAGCAACAACTCCTCCTTTCATAACTCCGCGTCAGGACACATCTGACTGTTCTATCCATGATCATGTGCGGACTGCACGCCGAACCCGGGGATCAATGTACGAATACGAGATATCCACTAGCAAATTCAAGACCACATAGATAATGGATGTAAAGAAGACGACACCTTGCACCACTGGCAGATTCTTGGCCATTAGCGCATCCGCAATAATTCGGCCGATTCCTTGTCTGGAGAAGACAGTTTCCACCACAACAGTGCCCGCAAGCAGATCGCCAATCAGCATGCCGATTACCGTTACAGCAGGTATAAGCGCATTACGCAGTGCATGACCATACATGATGGCACGCTCCGAAAGTCCTTTGGCTCGTAATGCCACGATAAACGGTTCATTGATCACTTCCAGCATGCTGTTCCGCACCATCCGAACGATAAATCCTGCACCCACGAGACCCAGCGTAGCCGCCGGAAGAACCAGTGAGCTGAATCCGTCGGACCCCATGGCCGGGAACCAGCCAAGCTGTACGGAGAATAACAGGATGAGCAGTATCCCCGTCCAGAAGGTTGGCATGGAAATGCCAAACAGTCCAACGAGCCGGGCGACAAAATCAATCACGCCATTACGATGAATCGCAGACAATACACCAAGTGTAATTCCAATCGTGATGGCAATGATTGAGCTGAGTGCGGTCAAAGCCAGTGTCGCTGGAAAATGTTCCAGTATTTTTGGCAAAACCGGATCCGAATTGATCATCGATTTACCGAAATCTCCACGCAGCATATCACCAAAATAGTTCGCAAACTGGATGTAAAACGGCTGATCCAGTCCAAGCTGGGCCCGCAGATTCTCGATCATCTCCGGGGTAGCCGAGGACGGGTCCAGCATGAGCAGAACCGGATCACCCGGCAGAAGATACATGATGCAGTACACCAGCACCGAAGCTCCGAATATAACCAGGAGCGATGTTGCGAGTCGTGACAGTATCGTTTGAACCATACCGGGATATCTCCTTCCTGAATCTGGATTGGCCGTTCATGTTAAGGCTGAATGCGGACGTCGTTAAAGAGTGGATACCCCAGCGAATCGAACTTGATGCCTTCGACCTTTTTGGATGCTGCGACGGTATACGGGAACACATAGATTGGCAAGATTACCGCTTGCTCAATCAGATATTGTTGGATCTGATTATAGATCTCCACACGTTTATCGGGATCCGTCTCGACCGCTCCCTGCTCTAACAGTTCATCGATCTTCGGATCAGACAAACCGGACAATGTCGGACGCTCGCCCTCTGCGCTCGTATGATAAAAAGCGTACAAGGCATTCGGATCGGAATTGACCTGACTGTTGCCATAGAGATCATAATCCCAGTTCTGATAGATGACTGTTGCAATGTCTTTTGTAATCTCGACTTCAACGGCAATGCCAACCTGTTTCAACTGTTGCTGGATAATGGCAGCAATGTCATTGCGTTTCTCCCGATTGGGCGAACCATCGACATAACGCAGGGTCAGCTTCTGCCCGTCTTTGGCACGAATACCATCAGCACCTTTCACCCAGCCTTGTTCGTCCAGCAACTGATTGGCTTTGTTGATGTCCGGGTTGATGCTTCCTTCCAGCGATGCATTATAACCCAGGATTCCAGGAGACAGTGCGGACCACGCACGTTCGTAGTTGCCCAGATACAATGTTTTGACAATCGATTCCACATCTACGGCGGATTGTACCGCCTGCCTTATTTTCACATCATCCCAAGGCGCTTTGCGCAGATTGAAAAAGAGTGTGTATGGTAACCCAACTGTGTTGGCCTGCAACAGTTGCTGGTTCGGATCGTTTTTCAATGCAGCAACATTTTGCGGGGGAACCGTCTCGGCAGCGAGTACCTGACTACTCTGAACACTTCCGATGCGCGTCGCTTCTTCCGGTACAATTTTGAATGTGATCGTATCCACATGGGGCGCGGCTTTATTTTCAACCGTCTCAGGTCCCCAGTTGTAATCCTTGTTTTTGGCAACGACGATATCCGCATTTTCATCCCATTTCACAAAGGTATACGGGCCTGTGCCCACCGGATTTTTCCCCAGCTGGTCGCCATATTTTTGGGCAGCCGTAGGGGATACGATCCCCAGCAGCGCCTGGCTCAAGTTGCCGAGAAAGGCTTGCGATGGTGATTCCAGATTTACCTTGATGGTATATTCATCAATGACTTCGGAGGAGCTATAGGGTCTAATCAGGGCCAGAGAATTGGCAGCTTTGGTGGCTGGGTCGATCACCCGGTCCAGATTGTATTTCACCGCTTCCGCATTAAACGGTGTACCATCATGGAACTTCACACCTTCACGCAGCTTGAACGTATAACTCTTGCCGTCCTCAGATACGCTCCATTCCGTGGCAAGCCAAGGTTTGATGGAACCATCAGGCAGCTGCACGACCAGATTGTCGTAGATCGTCCGGATGGCACGCACCGTTACAGCAAGCCCACTGCGATGAGGGTCCAGCGTATCCGGTGAAGTTGCAAGTGCAAAAGTCAGGTTGCCTCCTTCGGCTTGCCCGGCCTGATCCCCGCCTGATGCCTGTGCCGCACCGTTCGTGCTTCCTCCCGCCGTTCCGCAACCGGATAATACCATCACCAATACTGCTGCCAATGCCATATATTTCATCCATGAGATAGACCTGTTCATATCGCTTCCCCCTCTGTGTATACAGGTGTCATTAAATTGATGTCTATACCAATACTCCATATATCCTATGAGTTAAGTAGGTTTTAAAGCAGTACAAAACGTAGTAATTGATTTCATTACCGGTTGGAGAAAACAGCCAGACAACATCAGATGCTCGTTCGCTCCCTATCCGTTATGCCAAATCAGATACAACTTGCTTCTTCGCAGCCGTATAACGGTTAACCGGAATCTGTACCCCAAGGTTCCCCCGTAAAGTATCGTGTTCATAGTCCGTACGATACAGGCCGCGTTCTTGCAGAATCGGCACAACCAGTTCCACGAAATCAGACAACCCACTTGGCAGCTCCGAAGCAATAATGAAACCATCCGCTGCTTCCGTCTCGAACCATTCCTGAATCTTGTCAGCAACCTGCTCCGGTGTGCCCAGGAATTTGCTGCGCGGTGTTGCTGCCCGCAGAGCCACTTCACGCAAGGTCAATCCCTGCTCCTTGGCATCCTTCTTGATCTTGTCAGTTCCACTGCGGAAACTGTTGCTTCCAATGCCATTCAGCTCCGGGAACGGTTCATCCAGCGGATATTGGGAGAAATCATGGTGTTCGAAGAAACGTCCCAAATAATCCAGCGCTTTATCAATGGTAACCAGGCTTGCAATCTCCTGATATTTCTGTTCCGCTTCCTCTTCCGTCCGTCCAACAATGGGATTGATGCCTGGCAGAATAACAATATCCTGTGCAGAACGTCCATAGGAAGCCGCCCGTGTTTTCACATCCTTATAGAATGCCTGTGCATCTTCAATCGTATCGTGTCCGGTAAATACAGCATCCGCTTCTTGTGCCGCCAGCGTTTT
This sequence comes from Paenibacillus sp. FSL R5-0623, assembly GCF_037974265.1. Taxonomy (NCBI): domain Bacteria; kingdom Bacillati; phylum Bacillota; class Bacilli; order Caryophanales; family Paenibacillaceae; genus Paenibacillus; species Paenibacillus sp. FSL R5-0623. Next base: position 5,478,658 of record NZ_CP150233.1, read on the forward strand.
GCCATCCTCCGATGAACCTGCCTGGAAAATCACCGGCTGTCCTTGCCGTGAACGGGCAATATTGAGCGGACCTTGTACGGAGAAAAATTCTCCTTCATGATTAAGCGTGTGCAGCTTGGATGGATCGAAGAATACACCGCTCTCTTTGTCTCTTACAAAGGCATCATCTTCCCAAGAGTCCCACAACCCTTTGGTTACCTGTAAATATTCCGCGGCAATGCGATAACGTTCCGGATGCGTAGGGTGACTGCTCTTGCTATAGTTCTTCGCTGTACCTTCCAGCGGAGAAGTCACGACGTTCCAGCCTGCACGGCCATCACTGATCTGATCGAGGGAACCGAACTGTCTCGCTACGGTGAACGGATCACTATAGGATGTCGAGAGGGTGCCTACCAGTCCAATACGTGAAGTAACGGCAGCCAAAGCGGAGAGGATACTGATTGGTTCGAAGCGATTCAGGAAATGGGGAATGGATTTCTCGGTAATATACAGACCGTCTGCGATAAAGACCAGATCAAACTTGCCTTCCTCCGCTTTCAGTGCCTGACGTTTGTAGAATCCAAAGTTAACGCTGGCATCCGACAGAACCTCCGGGTGTCTCCATGTGGTGTTGCTTCCTCCAACCCCATGAATAATGGCTCCAAATTTCAAACTGCGTTTCGCTGTCATATGCACTCCGCCTTCCTTGGATTAGAATCTTCAAAAGAATGATCAAGGACCAACTGAACTGATTACGTATGCAAAATAACTTAAAAGTTAACTATTCCTATGAGTTTGGTTTGTTTTAATTTCACAAAGCTTATCACTGCCCCGTAAAAGGGTCAACAGCGTGACTAATAGATTTTTTCTATATGAACATTGAAGTTTTAAATAAGACCATTTACATCCCAAGTGAGCTATAACTTATGAACGTTCCGGCTGCTGCACAAATGCGATCTTGCATCATGCAGCAGCCGGAACAGCTTGCTCCAAAGGTATATATCGACTCCCGTTAGACTGCGGCCGCTTCGTCCGCTCGTGCCAGAAGTTCAGCCAGCTTCTCCAGATCAGGTTCCAGCAAGGCTTCAAACTTGCCGTCCCCTCCCACTTCAATGACGGGTACATGCCGAATGCCATATTTTGCTTCAAGCACATCTCTCAGCACGTCATGACCCTGCACTTCAATCTTCTCAAAAGGCTGGTTTCGCTCTGTCAGAAATGCTTTCACTTCCCCGCAGAAATGACAGCCTGTTTTGCTCCACAGCACGACTTTTTTGGTTGATGATGACATCGACATACCTCCTGATTGGTTTTAAGATCAAGATCTGGGCCATTGAATATGAACGCCCTAGACCTTCAATTCCCATCTGTTAAATAAGAATTATGGCTCTAAATGTACTCCTGTGCCCTTCCTGCGTCAATGGATCTGCTAATAGAATAAACCTATAACCAAATAGAAAGATTAAATTATAAATTTGAAAGATGGCTTATTTTACAGGAATGAATCGTTATTGGCCCCTCCTAACCTTGTTAAAAGCTTGTTTGGCTAAATCAGTGTAGAACTCGATCTGATCCGGACTTCGATCTATGGCCCACCTCAGGGTATCAAAAGCTTTCAATAACAATACACGGCTCGCTAGATTCAGTTCGCGCTCTTGCTCTTGTGTACTTGTCCCATAGCCTTCTAAAAACGCTTTCAATTCTACCTTGTCAGGACCCTCACCCCGTAGCTGGCATTGCATGAGTTGAATGATATCGCCATACGGCACGACGGTGACCTCCGCATTCCCCCAGTCCAGAAGGGTAACCTCACCCGTTGAACTTACGATGATATTCTTCAAGGAGAGATCACCATGGCATAAACCAAAGCGGAACTTTTGCAATTTCAATTGTTCGAACCATTGCCTTACGAGCTGTGATTCCTTCATCGTAATGACACCAAGCTCAATCAATGAATCTTGCTCCGTGAGACTATTGATATTGTATTGCACATATCCTTGCCAACTGCCATCTGATCCTGCATGAGGGGGAGAGTAAAATTCGTTTTGTACGTGATCGGGCATTTCCCTTCCGAAACCAGCCACCGGGATGGATTGAAACTGTTTTGTGTACTCTCCAAGTTTCCTCCAGATTACGGAAGCAGGCACGGTCGTGTCTAATCCGTTATCCCCTTCGATATACGTTTGAATCATATATGCATGTTCAGCGGTAAGCCCCAAGGACAATGTCTGTGGCCCAGGAATACCGGCACTCGCCGCTTGTTCGATGCACCATTTTTCTTTCACAAAGGTAGAATATGTATCTGGATCGTTCATGCGTACAACCACTTTATGACTTGCCGTCTCCACCAGGCAGACCTGATTAACAAAACCTTTACCGATGATATGATGTGAGCATGTTACTTTTTCCAGCAAAAAATCACTGGCAATCTGTTCGGCTTGGTTGACTACAGAATTTTTCACCGTGTTTCCTCCCTGTCCCTATCTGATGACCCCAAGTTACGCTTGGTGATCATTGTGTTGGTCATAGTGTAAAAGGAAATCGATGATCTTTCAATCTCTTTACTTTAAGTGGTCTATTTAAGTTAAACTAATCATTTACACGATAACGGAGAGGACAGAAAAAACCTGAAAAAGCGAAGCGTTCGCCTTTATCCCCGGATTTTCCCTTGAGAAAGGGGAATCGAAAAAATCTGGGGATAACAGCGATTGGAAGGTTATTCTGTCATCGTAGTGTCAGTGTAAATAATCTTTAGTTCAACTTATATAGCTACCAACTCATATGTAATGTTTGGATGCGGAATGAATTCAAAGCGATTCCACAGGATACCGCTGCATCTTTCATTCCGCATCATGCTGCTGATTCGCATAACTAGATCGCCTGACATTACAGATCGGGGTTCAAGAGCAGAGGTGGGGCGATAATGGGCCAGCCTTCTTCCATCGCATTCAGTTGGGCCGCAGACACGCTGATAATATGCCCAGAATGTACACCCCAACGTTCTGCCGCATAGACCGAAACAAATCGTCTCCGCTTGTCTCCGCTGATCTGATATCGAATCTCGGGTGCATCCACTGCGGCAACAATACTTCCTTCTGCCCATCCATTGTGAGAACCATGAACCGCTGTCGTATGCACCTGTTGTGATTCCCTCGGCCATCCTTGCACGTCCCCCGCTGATATCAGTGCTTCTCCGGCAGGAATGGCGAGCAGATCCGGTTTGGCAATCTGAACAGGAGATATTCCACGAGGTACAGGGATGTTCAGCTTACGCCGCCGACCGCCAGTTAGAGTATAGACATCTCCTTTGGCATCGGACAGAAACGAACCTTCCGGGTAGAAGTCATAACTGTGTCTGAACTGTAATGCTGGATCTTGGCTGCCCTGCGTTGAGATTCGCTGACGCGGATCCATTGGGTTTGTGTCACCATCCTCTTGTTGACCGGATGGGGTACCAGAGGTTTGTTGTCTAGCCAAGCGAGAGGTTTCGGCAACCAGCGCATGGGGATCTCCCCACTTTTGGCTATAAAACTGCTCGTTATCCTTATTCACTACAGCAAAGTCCTGCTCACCCAAGGCTTTCATACTGACACTTCCGAAGTGGTGGATAAAAGCATCCCCGGCTACCGCAAGCTGGTATCCTGCCAGCTTCACCCGGATGATCCAGTCATCATCTTCGAAATTGCCCACCGCGTACCCTTCGTCCAGATAACCTACCCGTTCCAGCAGCTCCCGTGAGAACAGCCAGCAGAATCCGACCAGTCGATCGGTTATTCGATGTTTGTCTGCATCCGGACGATTATGTGTGGCGGCAAAAGACCACATCTCTTCTACCTCACGGTACGGAACCTCAATCTGCTGATCCCCGCCAATATAGTTGGTCACCGGACCCACCACACCAATCTTCGGATCACTGGCAAGACAAGTCATCATGTTATCCAGCCAGCCCGGAGTAACAAGCGTATCGTTGTTCAGCACGATGATATGTCTTCCTCTCGCCATCATCAGTCCATGATTGACACCTCCTGCAAACCCCCGGTTCTGATCCAGGGCAGCCACCCTCACCATGCCGCCTTTGCGGCGCATGGCCTCGGCAGTTCCATCCTTGGAGGCATTATCCACGACAATGATCTCGAAGGGGGCAGGGGTATGCTTTTCAATACTGGACACACATTTCAGTACATAGTCTCGCTGATTGTACGTGGGGATAATGATGCTAACTCCTTCAAAAACAAGACCAAACGAGCTCTGTCCCTGGCGGACACCTTCGTTGTATCCTCTGGTATACCCCTGTTTGTAGAGCCTGGCGCCTTTGGCTGTGCGCCTGCTCTTGCCTTTATGTCTGGATTTCCGTATTGAGCGACGACCTGCTGCATGCAGGACTGCCATGGCAGATCGCGAGACATTGTGCTGTGTGGCACGGTGGTCCGCTTTTTTTTCGCTGCTTATGCTGCCATTCCGGTTGTTTTCACTGCGGCTCTTGTCACTGTGAGTGCTGATATTTGGAATGATGTTCAGATGACTATGACCCTTTCGACGGACGACGTTTCGAGCATTAACCTTGTTGTTACGACCATGACGTCCTTCCCCGCGCTGTTGATCGGGTGCTCTCATGTTGCTCCCTCCATTTCCACTTGTCCGTGAGGCTAACACGCATATCACCAGCCTCTGGACGGTCCACTAGAGTTGAAGCTCTCCTGTTACCAGTTTGTCAGCCAAATGTCCAAAATCCAAAGCGACCTTGCCGAGTTCACCTGCAATTCGCCGACACAGAATGACCGCCGGAATTCCCGCCGCCACCAACGCGATATCAAAAGCATGTTCTGCAGTTTGCTGCATCACCCTCGGAATATCCATGACTCCTGCCACAGAACCAATGATGCCTGTGACATGAATCCCCCGGTTATGCAGCAGTGCCGCAAGCTCTGGTGCCTGGCTGCCTATGAGCAGAACCCGCCGTCCTTGCAGCAAGGGCAACACCAGGCCGGACTGATGCAGACTGTAATTGATCGTCGAACTGGTCAATTTCAGCCGGGACCAGTCGATCCCGAAGTGGCGCAATACCGGGAATAACAGCCCCTGGAAGGTCGGCGCCCGCGAGATCGGCACGCCAACCCAGTCGGCGGCCTGTATGGCTTCCGCAAGCATCGCGCGGATGTCTGGGGTTGAGCATGGCACCCCTGCATAGGGCAGAAACGGTGCCAGCTCCTGCACTTCCTGGCCTGGCAGCACCGTATCGGCTGCCAGGGTGAGCAGTTCGCCATCTCCGAGGCGAACGACAGACAAGGGGCGCTGCGCATCCAGCGCCGCTGTAATGTGTCCAGCCATCTCATGAGGGCTGGACAGCCGGGCCAGGCTGGGCGCGTATTGGCGGAATCCCGCCGCGATCAGATCTGCCGCCGCCACGGCTGGCAGAATGTGATCCGGCGGGATGTGCTGCGCCACCAGCGCCTCCCCGCCGGCGAATACGCCGTCGCGGTAGCCCTCGGCGTAGCCGCCGGGCACGGCCTCCGCCTGCACTGCGTGCTCCGCGGGCGGAGGCGGCAAGCCCTTCGCGCCGGCAGCGCCTCCCCGCCCCGCGGGGGCGCCACCCTTCGGGTGTGTCGCCTGGCGCGGGGCGGGGCCAGCACCGCTGGCAGGCATCGCCGGTGGCGTGCTGGCTTGCGGTGCTGGCAAGGGCGCACGGCGCATCGCCGTGCGCTGCTTGGCGCGAGCAGCGGCACGCCGGCCCCGCGCGGATGCCGGCCTGCGCCCAGCAGTGGCCTGGCGCAGGCCGGCTTTGCCTTTGCCGGTGCGGCTGGCTCTTGCCGCTTTGCTCGCACGCGCAGAGCCAGCTTTGCCTGCTCTGCCAACAACACTGCCCGTGTTGCTCGCTTGGCCTGCACGGACCTTATGCGCTGCGCCTGCAGATGTACCCGCTTTGGTCAGGGTACTACGTTTACCTGACTTCACACCTCTGACTCCAGCAGAACCTGTACCTGCTGCTGCCGGAGTGCCACTGCCCATAAATACGGCCGGGTGGATGCCCCGGGGCTTACCCGACACGGAGGCCCTAGCGGCCCCGGCACGTGTCACTACTCTCACGCCATTCCCTCCTTTGGCATGCACGAGGATTGTCGCTGCGCAAAGCGCCGGAGCATCCTTCCAGCTCCGGCGCAGAGTGTTCTGCTCCCATGGGGCACCGCACAGCGGCAGCATCAGGCGCATATATTTTAGGGCAATTGTCCTTTCATGCGGACAGCTGCTTCCTGGAGCGAATCAAATGTACCTGCATCACTCCAGTATTTCTGCAAAATGTCGTATTCCAATCCACCAGCAGATGCGTAGTGATTATTCACATCCGTAATTTCAAGTTCTCCGCGCGCAGACGGAGCAATGTTGCGAATCAGGTTAAATACATGATCGTCATACATGTATATGCCCGTCACACAATAAGAGGTTTTCGGCTGGCTTGGCTTCTCCTCGATGTACGAGATTCGCTCTGGATGCTTTGGATCAAAAACAGGCACCCCGTAACGTCGTGCATCATCCACCTCTTTGAGCAGAACTCGCGCTGTACCAGCAGGTTGCTGCATGTAACGGTCCACATAAGGCTTCAGATCATCGCTGAAGAGATTATCTCCGAGAAGCACAACGAATTTTTCTCCAGGAAGGATAAAAGTGGTCGCCAGATCCAACGCTTCCGCAATTCCGCCTGCCTTTTCCTGAATGCGATAAGTCAACTTCACCCCATGATCCGCTCCGCCACCAAGATAATCTGTATATAACCCGGCGGAATGTTTGTTGATCACAATCAATAGATCATCAATGCCTGCCTGGCGGAGCCTGTCGATGCCATACATAATCATCGGATGTTTACCGACTGGAAGCAGATGTTTGTTAATGAGCCGGGTCAGCGGATACAGTCTAGTTCCTGTTCCGCCGGCAAGAATTACACCTTTCATTCCACGTTCCCTCCTTCATCGGATATGTCCATATATTCAAGCGGATCGACATGCCATTTGTTCATAAAAATCGAACGATTACGCTCAAGCAGCTGTTTCCACGCTACCGGATCTGTCTTCTGGAAGCTGGCACTTCCCTGATGATGCACGAGAACATCTCCACATACCAGCAGGCGATATCCCTGCAATCTTGCTCTATAACAATAATCGTCATCCTCATAGTGTCCCGGAGAATATGCCTCGTCAAGCAGTCCAACCGATTCCACGACATCTCGTTTCATCAGCATGCACAGACCAACGATCCGGCGTACTTCCCTCCACCTTGAAGAATCCGCAATATTATTGGAATGGGCTAACTCCTGAAAATGTTCCATGTCCCGAAACGCCAGTTCAATCTGCTGGATGCCGCTTGCATAATTCGTAACAGGACCCGTGATCCCAATGCTTGCGTCACTGTACAGAGCCGTTCGCAGGTTCTCCAGCCAACGGGGCGTGACCGTAACATCATTGTTCAACAGCAACAGCTCATCCCCGCAAGCTGCACGAAGTCCAGCATTACACGCTGCCGGAAACCCCCGATTGTCCGGGAACCTTACAAATCGAATTCGCTCCAGCGCACAATATTCAGCCGTTCCATCCGTCGAACCGTTATCTACCACGATAATTTCATATGACGCAGGATCGCCCGAGTATTGACGTATGGCATCGATGCAGGGCCTGATCAGATCCAGGCCATTGTAAGTTGGGATAATCATACTCGTCAGTGTCATTAGGCGTTCCTCCTGTAAGCCACTTCTACACGGGAGAGTGTATGTGCCTGGGCTGGATTCCAACCTGTACCCAGCAATGTAGCCAGTGCCTCCAGATGATCTCCGATGATCAATTTGGCGACATCATTCCCACTTCCCGTGTTACCAGGGCGCAACCGATTGGAACGAATAACATCCACCTGACTTGGTGCCGAGACGTTCATTCCATGCTGAATAGCTAGACTTTGTGCTTTAGGTGGAACGGCCAGTGATGCTGGCTTCACGGTCTGAATCATACGACGAGATAATGCATGAGGCACAGCTGTCATGGAATTGGAACCCAGATCTGCCCTGCCTAATGTTCGGTTCAGATATGCTTTGATCCGGCTTACCTCATCCTGCCCTGCAAACGCAGGAAGCAAAGACGTCAGATTATTCAACGCCACATCCTGTCCCCGATCAACCGCGAACAGAAAGGGTGCAAGCTGTTCAGCCGAGACGACCATATCTCCATCCACAAAAAGTACCGTCTCCGCATCCGTCATCTTGGCTCCAAGTGCCCGGCCGACATCATGTCCTGCCCGATCAGGTTCATAGATTACTGTAAGTCCCGGCTGCCTTAGTACCTGCTTCAAACTGTCATCTGTCGTTCCATTCAGTACCACAATAATATCCGTCAGAGGCAACCGCTTGAGTTGCAATAACACCTGCCCCAGTGTGTGTTCCTCATTACAGGCACAGACAATGGTAGCAGCCGAATGACGAAGAGGGAGTGGCACGATCTGGAATGAATGTCCCGAGGCCTGAGCATAACCCTGCATAAATGCCTTACCTGCCTTCAGAGCTAGCTCGAAGTTGCTTAGCTCCGCAACGTTCGCCGCGTGTGCATTCCATACGAGACGTGCATGGTTTTCTGATACTGTATTGTTTGCCTTTGCCTCGCTTCCTGCAACTTGCCCCGCTTTCCACATCAAGTGCAGATCTACTTGACCAGACTTTGCTCGGCTTCTTCTTGTTTTTTGAATATCTACATGTTTATTGTTCCTATGACGCTTGTTCATTACTGTTCTTCCGGCTGTCGTTTGTCTATTTGTCGTCCGCCTGCGGCGGACAACCCCTGAACGTCCCTTCATTTCCTCACCTCCAGCATGCTGCATCATCCGATGCGACATGCTTACCTCGCTAGGTTGCGAACACGTTTCAGATCGGTATAACCTCCGCGGGGACCGAGCGTATCCGTAATCCACTTGATCGCTGCCATATGATCATTGAGTACCACTTGACTTAGCAGATCAGGTCCGCTTCGCTTTTTGATTCGTACTGCATTCATTCTACCCACAGGTACGTGATGAACAGCGCGTACCCGAAGTCCGCCGATCACTGCCTTCGCTTGTGCGAGTGGCGGAACTTCCAGTGAGGATATCCCTATGACCTCAAGTCCTGCTCGGCTTATTGCATGTGGAATAGCTGTCATGGATGCTCCTCGGAGATCGGATCTTGCGAGTATGCTGTTCAACATGTGTTTGGCCTCCACTACCGGATGAACGGGATGATGAGTGACTGGCCCATGGTAGTCGTTAAGCGCCACATCCGTTCCCTTCAGCACAGCCTTCACGTAAGGCGCAAGGTGCTCTGCGGGAATTGCGATATCTGCATCAGTAAATAGCAACACCTGACCATAGGCCGCTGCCGCGCCTACTTTTCGTCCTCCATCATGCCCCAGCGCTTCTACATACGTGAGCACTCGTGCTCCAGCCCGTTTGGCTGCGGTAGCCGTACCGTCTGTTGAACCATTCACAACGACAAGCACTTCAGCATCACGGCATATCCGCCGCGCTTCACGGACAACTGCACCAATCCTTTTCTCCTCATTCATGGCAGGAATAATGACCGAGAGCATCGGTCGCCTAGAAACATCCCTGTGTGAAGGAGCATCACTCATGCCATTTTCCGCTCCATTCTCTACTCCATCCTTAGCCTGTGACATCAGCTGTTTGGATGGAATAACGAACATATAGGCCTTTGTACCCTTTTTGTGTCTAGACTTCCATTTTCGTTTCTTCAGTACTGTTTTTCTTCGTGTCACATTGGATCGAGTTGCATAACGTACTGTGGCACGTGTTTTACGCAACAGTTTCACCTCCCGCATTCGATCATCGGCATGCCAAGGGAGTACACGTTATTCTATGTATTCGTGGAGCAGTGGAAACGGCGTTTGTCCTTGCACGAAGCAGGTTCTCCCTGTGAACACGAGGGTACAGGCCTTGCTTTTAGACAAAATACGTCAAAATATGTGGAAAACGCTACCTCTCCCCTACTTCAGACACAATTTTAACAAAAATCTAAAATTGTATCTTTTCCAAAGTTTTACATTGTGATAATATACGTTCCAAGCAGTTTTATTTACAAAAATAACCTTGTGGTGAACGTAAGTTCCCATATATTTTTAAATCAATTTATTGACCTTAGGTTGATTAGATGATGACCTCATTCACAGAACCTGTTAAACAGATACATTTTACTCTTGAGAGGAGTGATGCCGTTCAGAACACACTGCCTTTATCATTTACGCAAACCCGGATTGAACACCCCAGTTTTCCGTGAACGTATCTTCTACCTGCGCAATTGGACAACCCCCGGCTTGGCTGAAAGAGGAACACAATAGACGATTAAACCTTCGGGTTGAACTGAATAAACGGTTATCCTTTTTGTTTGGTGTCGTGCTTAACACTTCCCGAGCTAAGGCCAAGCCGATTTTGTTCCAATCGTTTCTTGTCTTATTCCACGCTTCAGGTTCAGCCCCACGCTCCGCGCTGCCCGAGTTGCAGACGGAATTCCAACCGAGACTGGCATGAACATTTTCCAACCAAAAAATAAGTTTAAGAATGGGAGAGTTTACTATGAAATTTGCCAAAGTTATGCCAACAATTCTTGGAGGAGCTCTTTTGCTCGCTTCCGTATCCTCTGCTACTGCAGCTCCATTGTCTGATCAATCCATTCCACTTCAGGCCCCTTATGCCTCTGAGGAGGGTATTCCATTGAACAGTGGAACAGATGACACCATCTTTAATTACCTTGGACAGCAGGAACAATTCCTGAATTCCGATGTGAAATCCCAGCTCAAAATTGTCAAAAGAAACACAGATACATCTGGCGTAAGACACTTCCGCCTGAAACAGTATATTAAAGGTATCCCGGTATATGGTGCCGAACAGACGGTCCACCTGGACCAAACCGGAGCCGTTAGCTCCGCACTTGGCGATCTTCCACCGATTGAAGAGCAAGCCATTCCGAATGATGGTGTAGCCGAGATCAGCGGAGAAGACGCGATCCGTATTGCAACCGAAGAAGCAACCTCCCGGATCGGAGAGCTTGGTGCAGCGGAAATCACACCTCAAGCTGAATTGAACATCTACCATCATGAAGAAGATGGTCAGACGTATCTGGTTTACATTACGGAAGTAAATGTACTGGAACCTGCCCCTCTACGGACCAAATATTTCATTAACGCAGTGGATGGCAGTATCGTATCCCAGTTTGACCTCATTAACTTCGCTACTGGAACAGGTACAGGTGTGCTTGGAGATACCAAAACCCTGACAACTACCCAATCCGGCAGCACCTTCCAACTGAAAGACACCACTCGCGGCAATGGCATCCAAACGTACACGGCGAACAATGGCTCCTCACTGCCTGGTAGCTTGCTCACAGATTCGGATAATGTATGGACTGATCGTGCAGGTGTAGATGCTCACGCTCATGCGGCTGCTACGTATGATTTCTACAAAAACAAATTCAACCGTAACGGTATTAATGGTAACGGATTGTTGATCAGATCAACCGTGCACTACGGCTCCAATTACAATAATGCCTTCTGGAACGGAGCACAGATTGTCTTTGGTGACGGAGATGGAACGACGTTCCGATCCCTGTCTGGTGATCTGGATGTTGTGGGCCATGAATTGACGCATGGTGTTATTGAATATACAGCCAATCTGGAATATCGTAATGAACCAGGTGCACTCAACGAAGCCTTTGCCGATATTTTCGGTAATACGATCCAAAGCAAAAACTGGCTGCTCGGTGATGATATCTACACACCTAACATTCCAGGAGATGCGCTACGCTCCCTCTCCAACCCTACATTGTATGGTCAACCTGACAAATACAGCGATCGCTACACAGGCACACAGGACAACGGTGGTGTCCATATCAACAGTGGTATCATCAATAAAGCTTACTACCTTGCTGCTCAGGGCGGAACACATAATGGTGTGACTGTTACCGGAATCGGTCGGGATAAAGCGATCCAGATTTTCTACAGCACACTGGTGAACTACCTGACACCAACGTCCAAATTTGCCGCTGCCAAAACAGCTACCATTCAAGCAGCCAAAGATCTGTACGGAGCAACTTCCGCAGAAGCTACTGCTATTACCAAAGCGTATCAAGCTGTAGGCCTGTAAAATCTTATTTTAATGTAGTTGAACTTATAATGTACTCATCATAATGGTAACGAAACGTTCAGACACCCCTCACCGTCCGAACGGATTAAGCTGATATCAATTAAAAGCGGTGTCCCGGACAACTCTGGACACCGCTTTTGTCATTTGTTTATTACGGATACAATCCTGCACTATCCTTGCGAAGGTCCCGCAGCAATCCATGACAACAACCCGTACGTATGCTTGCAATCTGCCGTACGTGACACTTCAAGAACCGCTTCATCTTCACTCTGTGAGAGCAGGGAAATCTGGAATCCCCGATCATTGCTCATGCCCACAATCACATAATGTTCTGAAGCAAATGATTCTTCAAAAACAACGGTTACCTCTGTGCTTACTTCACTCTCTGGCAGTACAAAAGCTTCCATCCCGAATTGTTGTACAACCGGTTGTTTGCTTACGCTGCGAACGGGTTGGAAGGCCAGATGTTTGGCCTGAACTGCCCCCGATTGCAACTGGCTGCTGCCCACGGCATCATCACACAGATGCTCCTGTGTAATCGATTGTTCACTTAACATAAACTCCGTAGTTCCAGCGATCTCCTGTGACCGTTCAAGCTGTGGTTGCTGAGACTGATCTGCCTGATCTGCCTGCTCCGTCGTGAACAAAGCTGCCGATGGTTCGCCAAGCTGATCTGTTTGGGATATCAGCTCTTGTTGTTCCTCCAGACCAGCACTCGGCAATGCCTCGACAATGACCTGCTGTGATTGCTGTACACCTTCATTTTCTGGTTGAAGCAATCCCTCTTGTCTTTTGATCGCTGCCAGCTGTTCCAGCGTTTCTCCACTGAACTGACGGATCGCATTCCATATCTCTTCGCTCAGATGCGCTGGACCTACAATCCCCGCATTCAAATGATTAGAGGTAATACTCTGCTCACTCAGTTTGCTGCCGTTCACGCTGCCATCGGCCAATTTGGCACTGGTGACGGACCCATTTTGCAGATGGACCCCGCTTACTGCTTCCTCTTCCAGATGGGTTGTGCGAATACTGCGTTCTTGAATATGATCAGCATGAATGGTTCCATCCTGAATATGACGAGTTTGCACACTTTTGTCTGCCATGTGGATAGCCGATACCGCACCTTCAAGCAATTTATTACCGTTTACACTGCCGTCAGCCATTTTGGCACTTGTTATGGAACCATTGTGCAGATGAATAGAACTTACCGATTCCGCTTTGAGGTGGGAGATCCCAATGCTTCGCTCTTGAATATGGTCAGCATGTATGGCTCTCTCTTGGATATGACGGGATTGCACACTTCCATTGGCAATATGAACATCCGACACCGCATCTTCAAGCAGTTTGTCGCTGCTCACACTGCCATCCGCCAGTTTGGCGCCCGTTACAGACCCATTTTGCAGATGAACCGCACTTATTGCTTCCTCCTCCAGATGGGACGTACCAATGCTATGCTCCTGAATATGATCAGCAAGGATCGCTCCTGCCTGGATATGGCGAGTTTGCACACTTTCCGATGCGATATGGCTCCCCAATACAGCATCTTCGAGCAATTTGCTGCCGCTAATGCTACCATCAGCCATTTTGGCACTTGTGACGGACCCATTTTGCAGATGAACCGCACTTACTGCTTCCTCTTCCAGATGGGCTGTGCCTATGCTTCGCTCCTGAATATGACCAGCGTGAATAGCTCCTGCCTGAATATGCCCGGATTGCACACTTTCCGATGCGATATGAATCCCGGATACCGTACCTTCGAGTAACTTGCTGCCAGTTATACTGTCATCCGCCAGTTTAGCACTCGTTACAGATCCATTTTGCAAATGAATGGCACTTACCGACTCCTCTTCCAAATGTGCTGTGCCGATGCTCCGCTCTTGAATATGATCAGCAAGGATTGTTCCCTCTTGAATATGACGGGATTGCACACTATCGTCTGCAATGTGGATATCTGATACTGCTCCCTCAAGCAACTTGCTGCCGGTTACACTGCCGTCGGCCAACTTGGTACTTGTCACAGATCCATTCTGCAGATGAATGGCACTTACGGCTTCCTGTTCCAAATGAAGCATGCCGATGCTGTGCTCCTGAATATGGTCACCAAGGATTACTCCTGCCTGGATATGGCGGGATTGCACACTTTCAGAAGCGATATGGATTCCTGACACCGCATCTTCGATCAACTTACTGCCGGTTACACTGCCGTCGGCCAGTTTGGCACTGATGACAGACCCATTTTGCAGGTGAATCGCACTTACGGCTTCCTCCTCCAGATGGGTTGTGCCGATGCTCCGCTCCTGAATATGGTCAGCATGAATGGCCCCTGCCTGAATATGCTCGGTTTGCACACTTTCGGACGCAATATGAATCCCCGATACGGTTCCTTCAAGCAATTTGCTGCCGTTTATACTGCCATCCGCCAGTTTGGCACTTGTTACAGATCCATTTTGCAAATGGACCGCACTTATAGACTCCTCATCCAGATGAACTGAGCCAATACTGCACTCTTGAATATGATCAGCAAGGATTGCGCCTTCTTGGATATGACGGGTTTGCACACTTTCATTGGCAATGTGAGTAGCCGATACGGTTCCTGCAGCTAATTTGCTGCCATCCACACTACCCGTTGCTAATTTGGAGCGTGTTACAGATTCATCCTGCAAAATAATCGTACTTACCGCTTCTTCTTCCAGATGAGATGTTCCGATGCTGCGTTCATGGATATGATGAGGAAGAATCTCACCATCTTGAATATGACGGGAATGCACAGCTCCTTGCTGCAGGTGAACAGCACTTGTCGACTCTGCCTGAAGATGCAAACCACTGATCAAACCTGGCTGAAGGTGAGCTGCTGTAATGGATAAAGGTGCCAGATGGTCTGTTTCGACAGATCCGGGTGCCAAGTGATGCGATGTAACCACCTGTTCAGCAATATGCTCCTCATGAATAATGTCTGGCTTCAGATGCTGTGAGCTCACTACTTGAGTCCCCAAATGATCAGATTTCACGCTGCCTTCAGCCAGATGAACGGATTGTACAACGGATGGCTGCAAGTGCTCGCTACCTACAGCAGCCTGTTGCAGTTCTGTCCCGGATACCGAGTCTGCTGTCAAATGGTCCGCACTTATGGAGCCATGCCGAAGTTTGTTGCCGGTAATACTGCCATCAGCAAATAATTCCGGTGAGCGTATTTCTTCCGATAAATGTTCCAGTGAAACGGAATGCTGCTTCAGGTGATACCCGCGAATAGTTCCTGCTGGAATATGTTTGGCGTTAATGCTCTCTGCCATAATCTTGGAAGAAGTCACGCTGCCGTCTGCCAGTTTAGCTGACGTAACAGCAAAATCCGCCAGTTTATCTGTGGCAACACTTTCTGGTGAGAGCTTGGGGGAGGTAACCGCATGATCTGTTAGATGAGGCGGAAAAATGGACCCGCCAGCCAGCTGGGCTGAAGTTACACTATCAATAGCCAATTTGTCTGTTGTGACCGCGGCCCGTGCAATGGCATCCGTTTCCACACTGCCCGGCTGAAGATGAGGTACACCTACGGCATGTTCTGTCAGATGTTCCGATTTCACTGCATAAGGTCTCAGGGCCTCGGAACCCACGCTGCCTGGAGCCAGATGTGTCCCTGTGACTCCACCACTCGCAAGATGCGAGGATATAACACTTCCCGGGGCAAGCGCTCTGCTACTCACTGATGCCGTTCCAAGCTTTTCTGTTGTCACACTTTCATCCGCGAGTTTAACGTCTGTAACGGCAGCATCCTGCAATTCATACGTACCCACGGCCGACTCTGCAAGATGCCGCTCACACACCACGTCGTCTGCAAGAGCATCTCCGGACACACTTCCGGCAGATAGATGAGTTGCTTCGATGCTTCCACTTGCAATGTGAATGGAGTGAATTGCGGAATTGTCCACATGTACCGGTGTGATTCCCCGATTCGCAATGTGTTCCGCACGAATGGACCCTTTGGCAAGATGTTTACCCTGTACGGCTTCATCCGCAATTTTGGAAGAAATGACGCTCTGATCAGAGATCTTGGATGCCGTAATGGACTGCTCCAGCAATTTGGCTGTTCCCACCGACTGGTCTGCCAGTTTGCTGCTGGTTACTGCACCTTCCGTCAAATGCTCACTGCCCACTTCTCCATTGCCGATCTGCTCCTTGCCAACGGAATGAGCGCGAATCTGACTTGATCCGATTGAACCGTCCAGGAGATGTCTTCCAGTTAGTGAACCCTCAGCTAAATGTCTTGTTTGTATGGATCCATCCTCTATCTGGTCACCCCCAATACTGCCATTTAATAGTTGTGAACGACCGACAGACCCTTCTGCCAGATGTGTCTGTTTAACAGCACCTGCCTGAATGTGGTGAGACTCGATGGACAGTTCTTCGATTTTGCTGCCTGTGACAGCAACATCCCGAATTTTGGATGTAGTCACTGCATCGTCAGCCAGTTTGGAGGTATTCACAGCTCCTCCCGTGAGATGTCTTGTATCCACCCCGCTAATCGCAATTTTGTCTCCGGTTACGGCATGATTCTGAATTAAATCTTCCGTGACCAGCATGCGGCTGAGATGCCTTGTGCCGATGGAACCGTCGGCAATTTTGGCCGAATCGATGACCTGGTTGCCAAGCTTCTGAGAAGTAATACTGCCATCTCTGATTTTCTCACCGGCAATAGACGCATTTCGTATTTTATGACCAGACACAGATCCGTCAATCAGGTGCTCTTCAGATACAGACGCTTCCGCAAGCTTTGCCGAAACAATGGCCCCGTCGGCAATGTGAATGCTGGTCACCGCATAATCCTGCAATGCTTCACTGCCAACCGCATCCGGTTTCAGCTTGGAGGCATCCACAGAGAAAGGAGCCAACTTGCTCTCCGTAACAGCAAATTCACTCAAATCGTCCGTGTAGATGTAGTGTCCGGTATGACCCGGCATCTGGTTTTGGTTCAGGATCTGCAGCCGGTCCTTGCTTGTTATCTCCTGTTTGTTGATGTCCTGCTCTTCTTCCAGAGCAAGCGGAGCCAGGCTGCTAACCTGAATCTGCTTTTCCGAGCTATCTTGTGTCTCGACTTCCTTGCGATCAGACTCTACGGGTTCTGGCTTGATTTTGGCTTCGATCCCTAGCTCTTCCAGCTCGTTTTTTGAAGCAGGTAGCTCCGTTGATTCGAATAGGAGTTCTTCCGACTCCTGAACAGCTCTCGAATCCCTTTTGTTCGTATTCAAGCGTTCTTCCCTATTCACAGTGAAACCTGAGTTCATCTTGTCTGCCCGGCGATCAGTCAGTTCCAATTCCTTAAATTTCGGGCTCACATGCCGCAGTTTCGGCGTTGGAACCTTCTTTTTGCCATTTTTACTCATGCAGCTTGCTCCTTCCTCTAACGTTCATCTCCGGCATCATATGCTCCCATATGGGCATCTGCCACTTCATTTATGACTTTTGCGGATCCCAGAGCACGAATGATACAGGCGTCAAGACAGGAAGGTTCGATGATCTTCGTGGAAATAGGCGTGTCAGGGCAGCAGAGGAAAGGCGGCTGTCCACGCCCCCGTCCCAGTCATGTCATAGGATATTATGTCTAGGTCGTGTCTGAAAACGCCTTGAGCAAGCACTAGTGCATGGCTATGCATATATACACCGGTCTGCGTTATCGCGATGTCTGAGCCATGCGGTGACAGGCCGGCATTCCATGAATGGACGATCCATGGTCGCGATAACATCGAAGGAGGAACGGTCATGCTCCAAGAAACGATCGGCATTATGTTCGATTCACGCATGTACCGGGGGATACCGGCCGGAAGGACCGGTCAGGAATCACTCGCGAATTATGAACAGGCAGCGGCCAGTTATGGATTAACCCCCTGCTTTTTGAGGCTGGAAGATATTGATTCGGATCAAAAAACATGTCTTGCCTATGTAAAAAAAGAAGGCAGATATGTTCGCGAGCGCATGCCACTGCCCTCCGTCATTCATAACCGATCACTCCAGCTTCGCCGGACGGAACAGCATCAGATCACCAAGCTGATGTTGCAGGGTATCCAGATATTCAACGTTCGCAACCGGTACCGTAAAGATCACATTCATGACATGCTTCATCAGGACCTCGCCTTGCGAGAACACCTGCCCCGTGCAGTTAAAGCTACGCCAGAGTCTCTGGCCTATATGATGGAACAATATGATGACCTCGTCATCAAACCATGCAGCGGTAGCATCGGTCATGGTATTATGCGAGTCTTCGAGCGAGATGGACAGTGGAAACTAACTTGTGAGACGAAGGCTTCACGCAAAGGGTGGGCAACCTTCCGATTGAGCAAAGGACAGCTTCCTTCCGCCACCCTAAGGCGGATCTTTCGCCATGCCTACCTCATTGAGGAGCGTATCCCACTGGTACGTTATGAGGGCAGGCCGGTCGATTTGCGGGTATCTGTACAACGTGGCAGCGATGGTCTTTGGGGCATAACAGGCATGTTTGCCAAAGCGGCTCCTGCCCATACGTTTGTCAGCAATATCGCCCAGGGCGGTAAAGTCATGAAGCTCGCAGAGGCCCTTGGATTAGGAGAACCTGGCTTCGACCTGGCTCGACTGGAATACAGAATCGGACTCGTTGCACTTCGAATTGCCCAGAACCTGGCGGCCAGTCTGCCACATCTGGCTGATCTGGGCCTTGATCTCGGGATAACGCGCAGCGGCCAGATCTATTTTATTGAATGCAATGGACGGGATCAGCGTTACGGTTTTCGCAAGGCGGGAATGTCGGAACACTGGAAGGCAACGTACAGCAAACCGATGGCTTATGGGCGTCTGCTGCTGGAACAGAATTCGAGGATTCCGAGACAACCGCAGACATACGATAGGAGACTATATTGATTTCGTGTGCATTCTGTGTCAATATTATGCAGAACGGCCGGTCTTGCCGGCCTTGAAGTTCGCATTAACCCTAAGGGGGATATTCATGGCAAAAACGCTGTTGCGATTAATGACCGAGCTTTCTTCGCGCAAATGGATCTCCCGGACTGTGGGAGCCTTCTCCAAAAGCCGGGGAAGTAAGGCATTTATCCCTTATTTTGTCCGGACCTACGACATCCCTGTTCAGGAGGCCGAGAAAGACTGGAAGGAATACCGTTCACTGAACGATTTCTTTACCCGCAAATTAAAGCCGGGCATGCGCCCGTTGGAACTTTCAGAGCATGCACTGATCAGCCCGGTAGATGCCAAGATTACGGCAGCCGGTCCAATATCTGCAGGGACACTCCTGAATGTTAAGGGACAAAATTATACACTTGCTGAATTATTAAACCATTCTCCCCATCTGGAGAAGTACAAGCACGGGTACGGGTTCGTCCTCTATCTCAGCCCTCGCGACTATCACCGCATTCATGCACCTGTCAGCGGCCGCAAAATAGAGAGCGAACATATCAAGGGCAAAGTTTATCCCGTAAATGACTTTGGCCTGACCCATATGAGATCCGTGCTTAGTCGAAACGAACGGCTCATTACGTATATCGCACACGATTACGGTGAAGTGGCGGTTGTCAAAGTAGGTGCGATGAACGTGAGTAGCATACAATATGCTGATACGGACACAAGTACCTGGGCACAAGGCGATGATCTGGCCTATTTTGAATTCGGTTCCACCGTTGTTCTGCTGACGCAGAGTGGCACATTCGAACCAAACCCGGGCTTACAGCCAGGCGATTCGGTCAAGATGGGCGCATTGCTTGGTCGTTTGAAACCGAAGAACTAATGAGTCCCTACGCAATTAAAGAGGATGGCGCAGCACCTGTAACCAGGTATTGCGCCATCCTCTTTATGCATTCATATTCATCCATGTATACATGCAATACGAAGCTTCGCTCCGTCGTTATTGGTCTGCTGAGTTCTCCTCAAAACCACACATCTTGCAAGTCCTCTGCCGGTTTGAAGCGACGCAGACGGTTCCGGAAAATATTGCATCCCTTCGTAGAGCATCCCCGGTTGCGGACCCGACGTTTTCCGTTCATCACAAGTTCCCCCTTTTGGTCATCTGGAATGCTAGATCATTACCCTTGCGTTCCAGACTTGAAACGGTTTCCTGTTTTTCTCATCAGAATTTTAACGAATCTCGGACGGGCTTTTGCCGGTATATTGCTTGAACTGACGACTGAAGAAGAAAATATCCCGGTAACCCAGAGCATCCGCCACTTCGGTCACATTCATGCCGGTATGCACCAGCAGATGTTCCGCCCGTTCAATACGCATGCGGATAATATAAGATTGCACTGAAGATCCTACCAGTTCCTTGAACTTGATCGAGAAGTATCGGGGCGATAAGCCAGCCCGCGCAGCCAGATCTTCCACCCGATGCGTAATCCCCGGATGCTGACGCACATAATTGGCGACCTCCTGGATCACATCGGATAACTGGTTGCTTACCTTTTTCTCCACAGGTTCTTCGGTATCAGCGCGCAGCAAATGAATCATCAACTGCTTCAGAATCAATCGGCTCTCTTCATCACGTCCGTACACATCCGATAAGAACAGTCTTACATAACGTGCCAGCAGGTGCTCAAACTCCACCGTTTCCTGTACCTCGCGATAGGACTGGGGAACATCAGCAACAGGCACGTCCACATCAAAATGAATATACGTAAGTACCAGCGGTTTTTGCTTATTATGTGTTGCAGTAGGATGATCTCCTGGCCTGAACAGAAAACAACTCCCCTTGCCAACTTCATACGACTGGTCATTCAGTACAAGCGTTCCTTCACCACTCCATACATAAAATAAATCATAGTTTTGCATCGGTTTTTCGCGCTTCTGCCACTTCCAGCCCGGTTCACAGACAATTTTGGCGACAGCGGGCAAAATAACAAATGATGACGGCGATGCCTGCAGCATGTCGCCACTCCCCCTTGATAGTTAATCTCTCTGCATATGGCATCATTCTGATCTGAATCTCACTTCTTCAATCCAGGCCATATGTATTTCAGTATCTTGCATCATGCTATACAGCTTGCTCATATATGATCTCTGCTCTTACAGGAGCGAAATGTCTTATCCCATTATACAGCGGAATTCACCGAAACGAAAATGTGCACTTCTCCCAGGCTAACCGCATTCGCCGGATTCCCTCTGTCATCTCTTCTTTCTCCAGATGTGCAAAAGCAAAACAGGCCGCCGGATGACCTGAAGTCAGCCGATATCGCTCTGCATCACGAAACAGTATGCCATCCTCCTCAACAAGCTTTTTAAATCGCTGATAACTGTCCACATCGCCATTCCAGGTAGCGTAGATATGCAGTCCTGCATCACCAAGCTGCATCGTGAATGCTTCCGGTAACTGTAGCTGCATCTCTCGGACAAAAAAATCATGCCGTTCACCGTATAACCGGGTTAACCGTCGTAAGTGCCTCAGGTAACCTCCTCTGGTCATAAATTTTGCCAGTGCGCGCTGCTCTAACAGCGCCGGAGGTACCGGTTCATACAGCGCCTTGGCGGCAAGGAGAGGTACTACCAGGCCAGGCGGCAGTACGGCATAACCAAGTCGGAACGAAGCAACCATCGTTTGTGAGAAAGAACCAACGTAGATGACACGCTGTTCACGATCAAGCACTTTGAGGGGTTCAATGGGTCTTCCGCCCCATCGGAATTCACTGTCATAATCATCTTCAATGATGACCGCATTCCGCTTCGAGGCCCAAGCAAGCAAGGCACGTCTTCTGTCCAATCCCAGCACGGCCCCTGTTGGAAACTGCCGGGTAGGGGTGACAAATAACGTCTGTGCCTCCCAAGGCTGAGGAATAATGCCTGCGGCATCCACCTCTGCCGGGATGATATGCCCACCACAGGACTTGACGGCATGGGCAATGCCCGGGTAACCCGGATTCTCCAATACAACTGCTGTATTCTCCGTAATCAGCAATTGAGATAGTAAGGTGATGCCTTGCATTGAACCACTGAATAATACAATCTGAGAGGGTTCAGCCTGAATACCACGTGTCCATCTGAGATGGGAGGCGATGGCCTCACGCAGCTCCGGATCACCGGCTACACCGCTCGATTCTCGCCAACCACTGCGATGAACCGCAGCGAGTGCACTCTTCCACTCCCCTAACGGGAAATGTTCGGCAGGCATGCGCTGCATTTGAAAATTAATGACGGACGGCTTCGGTGAAGACATCTGCGTCCGCAGGACTTCATGTTGCGTATTCAACCTCTGTACTCGTTCGCCCCAGGCAGACAGCTTGAGAACGGCTTCCTGTTTTTCATTTTCTTGAGTGGATAATGTTTCGGTTACATATGTACCTCTTCCCCGATGTGCATGGACATAACCATCCGCAAGCAGCATGTCGTATACCTGAGCTACCGAACCACGTGACATCTCATATTGCTTTGCCAACTCACGGGTGGAAGGAAGTCTCGTACCTCCCACCAATGTGCCTGCATGAATGGCATCACGTAACGCATGGTACAATGCCTCATACTTGTATCGATGCTGAAGTTCATAGGTATCCATCGGCAGCCACAATTCCATCATGCACCTCTCTTCATTTGTCTTCATTATGTGATCCCCGACTAATTGGCCTACTAAAGTGAATGTAAATTGGATCTATTTCATTGTCAATGTATGAATTATTGTTATCCATAAGATATGGCGTTCTATTATACATTTCAATGATGGGGGAATACACATGAGACGGAAAGAATTCACAGTAGATGAAGAACAGGAAATTACCACATTTCTGGATCAGTGCTCCTTCGGGTTTCTGGGAACGGTCAGCCCGGACGGACAACCACGGGTTACACCGCTGAATTTCGTATATATGGACGGTTGCTTTTATTTCCACGGCAGTCTGGCTGGCGAGAAGATGAAACAGATCAAGCAGGATTCGTCGGTCAGTTTCACGGTGGCTGAAGAGTTCTCCCTGATTCCATCCTACTTTAGTGATCCTGAGCTTGCTTGTCCGGCGACTTCTTTCTTCAAAAGTGTTATGGCCTTTGGTCAGGCTGAACCGGTTAAAGATCTGGACATCAAAGGTAAGGTATTACAACGATTCATGGAGAAACTCCAGCCGCAAGGCGGATATGTACCCATTGATGCTACTGACTCGCGTTACACAGGCAACCTCAAAGCTGTAGCCGTTGTAAGAATCATCCCCGAACGAGTCACTGCCAAATTTAAATTCGGACAAAATTGGTCCATTGAACGCTTGGATCATATCAGTGGTCAACTGGAACAACGCAATGAGGGACGAGATGCCGAAACTGCTGAAATGATGCGGAAATACTGTCCATTTCATCAGCAATAAGTTTCATTTCTTGAGGATTACTCCAAGGTTAAATTCAACGATAACCCACCCGAAAACCCTCTGCAACAACGCGGTAAAGTGATATAACTGTCATATTGCGTAATTTCCGTGACGGGGGCATGTCAAGGTGATATAATGTTAGGCAGTTGAATCACAAAGACTTGGAAGGATGAAAAGAATGAATCCACTGGCTGAACAGTTGAACGAAAGTATTCAGACAGGCAGCAGTCACGTCTACTCCATGCTGTCACAGCTTGGCAAAGAAATTTATTTTCCTAAAGAGGGGATTTTGAGTCAATCTGCTGAAGCAGCAAGCTTGGCCAAGACCCATAATGCCACGATTGGTATCGCCCTGGAGGGTGGTGTGCCGATGCATCTTCAGGTTATTCAAGAGAAGCTGTCTGCATTCCAACCAAAGGATCTGTATCCTTACGCTCCACCTGCAGGCAAACCTGAATTGCGGACCGTTTGGAGAGACAAGATGCTGAAGGAAACGCCTTCTCTGGAAGGCAAAACGTTTGGCAATCCGATTGTAACCAATGCATTAACCCATGGACTAAGTATCGTAGCCGACCTGTTCGCCGATGAAGGGGACGCTGTCATATATCCGGATAAAAACTGGGAAAATTACGAGCTGACCTTCGGAATTCGCCGTCATGGCCAGTTGGTTCATTATCCCCTGTTCGATGATCAGTTGAACTTCAACAGTGATGGTCTGCTTCAGGCTTTGCTTGATCAAAAGGACAAAGGTAAAGCGATCGTTCTGCTCAACTTCCCGAATAACCCTACAGGTTATACGCCTGGAGCCGAAGAAGCAGATTCAATTGTGAACACGATTCGTCAGGCAGCTGAAGCCGGCGTTAACGTGGTTGCTGTAACAGATGATGCGTACTTTGGACTGTTCTTCGAAGATTCCATTCATGAATCCCTGTTTGGCAAACTTGCCAACATACATCCACGTGTGTTGACTGTAAAAGTGGATGGTGCAACCAAGGAAGAGTTTGTATGGGGCTTCCGCGTTGGTTTCATTACGTATGCTCATGAAGATGCAGCCGTTCTGCATGCATTGGAACAAAAAACACTTGGTATTATCCGGGCAACGATCTCCAGTGGCCCGCATCCTTCCCAGACTTTTGTACTGGATGCGCTCAAAGCACCGGAGTTTGAAGCACAGAAACAGGAGAAGTTCGAGATTATGAAAGGCCGCGCCAATAAGGTAAAAGCCATTCTCGATAGCGGCAAGTATCGAGATGCATGGGACTATTATCCGTTCAACTCCGGTTACTTCATGTGCCTGAAGCTGAAAGAAGTTGGCGCTGAAGAACTTCGAAGCCATTTGCTGCACCAATATGGTGTGGGTACAATCGCGCTGGGTGAATCGGATCTTCGAATCGCCTTCTCCTGTATTGAAGAATCCGGATTGGAAGATCTGTATGAAACCATCTATCGTGGAGTTCAGGATCTGCGGACGAGTTAGTTAAAACAGATCTGAACCCTAAATGATATAAGAACCCTCTGTATGCCGGGACGACGTTACATGTCTCCGAATATATAGAGGGTTCTTTTGGTTCTTTTTGTGTTTTACAACTCGCCAGATATCACTGCTACACCCGGACAGCTGCCCAAAAGCTCGAAATTCTGGCTTTACCGGGCATCGGCCCAATCAGCCTACCCCCACGGCACATAATATACGATGTACGCAAGGGCGTGCCAAACAACCACTTGAAAGGGGAATGACCATGTCTGGAGTTGAAGATACAAGAGGCGGTTATGGATGCGGCGGTTACGGCGGAGGATTTACAAACACAGGTGCCATTCTCGTTCTATTCATCTTGCTCGTGATTATCACTAAATCGTTCCTCTGTTAGTACCAATACACACTTGCGCGAGAACCAAGTGATCTGATTGCAGCAGTAAGAAGGGTATTCCGGGACACAGCCCGGAATACCCTTCTTTGTTGGTTGAAGAATAACCACCGTCCACCTCGAACCACCATCTTGGCTGGCGAGAGGTAGGAAGGTACGGTCTCTTGTTTACTCGTCTTCTTCTTCCTTCAACCACTTGTTACCTTGCGAACGCCGCATGATTACAATGACCAGTATGCCCAATACGAGCGCCACTCCGGTGATGCTTAGTCCGCTCACTCCGGCAACTAGCATAGGCAGCCACATGAGCAATGCAGCCAGTGCATGTAGATGGAATATGAATCCCAACACCTGAGAACGACGACTCTCGCCCGAGATTGGATAGATCATAATCCAGAACGATTCACTATGACTGCGACGCAGCGCACCAAGCTGTACACCTGCAAGCAACAGGAAGAACAGATACACCCCGACACCAAAGTAGCTGCCTGCTGTCCACCAGGATAGTAACATGCCCAGTACAACTAGGCGTAACACGATTGAGAACACTTCGGTTCGAACAAACGTTTTGGTGATCAAGTAACGGTAAGCTTTCCCTGCATTCCAGGGAAGACCACTCCCCAATTTGCTAAGCCAGCGACGCGAACTTACTTTCTGTCCGGATGAAGGTACATCCACAAACCAGCCAAGCGTCCGCATAACCCTGCCAGCCTGACCCTGCTCTACCTGAATCAGTCGTTCCCACGCTACCCGATGTTTCACCGGTATACGCAGGGCGACGATGTAGACCACAGCCAGCAACAGCAGGAACCAGACGCTGCGCTGCGGTGGTTGCCATAACCAGGCGCCAACCGCCAGCACTGCCAGAGCCCATCGCAAGAGACGATATCCTCTTGCTGCCCCAACCTGAACCATTCTTAGCTCTTGCCATGCTCCATAACTGGACAACCCTTTCCACAGCAGCAGGAACACGATGAACCAGCCAAATGATCGTGCATCCAGATCTGCTCTGACATAGAGCGGCCACAGTGTAACAAACACAAGCAGCAAGCCCAGAGTTTTATAGATGATGCCCCGGGCAAAGCTATTCTTCAAATATTCCTGCATCCGGTATTCCTGTGGTCGCAGGAATACAATATCTGCCGGAAGCAGATATGTACGATAACTGCTAAACAGCACTAGCGGTGCCAGCAGCAGCAATGCAATCCAGCGAATCGGAAATTCCGCCGGAATGTTCTGGACAAATGATGTATACCAGGCGGAGAACGCAATGACGAGAAATAAAAAGACCATAGCTACACCGCTCTGGATCACATAACCCAGATAAGGAAGAATTCCGTTCCAGAATCCTGTGCGTCTTTGCTTCCATAGCAGCTTGAGATCCATGCTCAATCCCTGCCTTGTACGAGGGAATAGAACATGTGCTCCAGCGTGGCATCCGATTCCCCGAATTGGGAGCGCAGTTCATTCAGCGTCCCTTGAGCGATGACTTGCCCACGGTGCAGAACGATAAAACGGTCACAGTAATTTTCAATCGTGGACAGAATGTGTGAACTGAGCAGGATGGATGATCCCGAAGCTTTCATCTCCAGCATAAAATCAAGCAAAGAACGAATACCCAGCGGGTCCAACCCCAGGAAGGGCTCATCAATGATGTACAGTGGTGGTCCTGCCACAAAAGCACACATGATCATGACCTTTTGTCTCATCCCCTTGGACAGGTGAGTCGACAGACTTGTACTTTTCTCATTCATACGGAACAGTTCCAGCAGTTTCTCCGTACGTTGTTTGAAATCAGCCTCCGACACATTGTACGCTCTTGCCGTAAACTCCAAGTGCTCCATCACCGTCATCTCATCATACAGTTCGGGTGATTCCGGCACAAATGCCATAGCCGATTGGTAGATCTGCGCATCCTCGTCCCGTTTCTTGCCCATCACTCGCACTTCGCCCTGTTGAGGTGTCATCAAGCCGAGGATGTGTTTCATGGTTGTGCTTTTGCCAGCACCGTTTAAGCCGATTAGTCCGACCATCTCTCCACGTCCAACTTCCAGGTCGATGCCGTGAAGGACCGGCCGTTTGGCACTATAACCTCCGCTTAACCCGCTGATTTGCAGAACAGGCGATTGAACGTTTTCCATCTATCCCTGCACCCCTTTCGTCAGATTCTATTCTTCGGAGCGTGGCGTTTTATCTTTACTCCACTTGGGTGCTCCTTTGTTTTTACGATCCTGGTCGCGCTCCGTGCGGCCTGTATTACCCGTTGGTTTGTTACCTACCGGACGCGAATTGGAGATTGTAGCTCTGGTTCCCCCATTACGATTGCCCTGCCCTGGTTTGCGATCTCTGGATTGTCCTGGTTTTCTGGAGAACGAATGTCCCTCAGGCCGCGTGTCCGGACGCGGGTCAGCTTCCAGTACTTTACCGCCAAAGAGTACACGTTCTGACAGTTCGATTCCGAGTTCGCGTGCGAATTTACGCATAATAAAGATCTGTGTTTCATCCACAATGGACAAAACGATACCCGAGCGTCCCATCCGGCCTGTACGACCTGCACGGTGAACATAGTGCTCCGAGTCAAAGGCAGGGTCATAGTTAATGACCATTGGCAAGCCTTCGATATCCAGTCCTCTGGCAGCAACTTCGCTGGCAATTAGCAACTGAAGTTTGCCATTACGGAAGGCAGACAATACGTTACTGCGGGTCACCTTGTCAGCATCTCCATACAGCGCAGCAGCGGACAAGCCCAGATGATTCATTTTTGCTTCAACTTCACCAATATCCTCAGTTGCATTCACAAATACGATTGCCCGATCCGGATTGTACTGTCTGACCAGACGACGCAGCATGTCAATTTTGTTCCGGTTTTCTTCTACAAAATAATAATGCTCAAGGCCCGCAGCCGTAGCTCGATCCGGTTCAATTCCGATCTGCACAGGCTCTTTCATCTCACGCTTTGCGAGTCCAGCTGTATGCTCATCAATGGTTGCTGACAGGAAAATCAGCTGACGGTCCCGCAATGCGCTCTTGAGTACAAAATTCACGTCACTTACGCCGCCAAGTTGGAACACTTGGTCCGCTTCATCGATAACAATCGTAGAGACGTTGTGCATTTTCAGTTTTTTGAGTGTAATCAATTCCTTCAGTCGTCCCGGTGTACCCACAACCAATTGTGGATGCTCACGCAGCTTCTCGATCTGACGTTTAGCCGCTGCGCCTCCAATTAGACCCAATACGCCAATCTTACGTTCTTCCGCATAACGCTGCGCTTCACGTACAATTTGCATCGCCAGCTCTTGCGTAGGTGCAATAATGAGTTTCTGCGTACCTTTGATATCCATTTTGATGGATTGTAACAGTGGCAGCAGATATGCCAGCGTTTTTCCTGTTCCCGTCTGGGATTTGGATACGACATCTCGGCCTTCCAAAATAACCGGGATCGTCTGAGCCTGTACAGGTGAAGGTTCGTTAATGCCATGTTTCGCCAAAACGGCCTCCAGATCCTGTTCCACGCCAATTGAAGCAAATGTTTGATTCGTCATGTATGTCCATCCTTTTAATTTATTCATTTTGATGCTAGCCTTGCTTGTACGGATATAAAACCGAAGCCTGTCATCACATTACCTTTCATTATATGCGAAAAAAGCCCGTGTACCAAATCTTATTCCAGAATTGTATGTATACACGCCAAAAAAAAGAAAAGCCCCTCGGCGGAGCCTTTCTTTCATTCCGTATATGATGCCTCGTATCACATTTACTTCTGATTCATTACACCGTGCGACAATCGATCTGCAAGACGAGGAAATAGCTGGTACAACCATATGCCAGCAGAAGCAAGTTTTGGCAGATTCACTTCTTCCTTGCGCTTTTTCATCGCCCGAATCATATGACCCGCAACGTCTTCCGGTTTCAACATCATCCAGCGTACATTATTCACATAATTGCCAGAAGGGTCAGCCCGATGGAAAAATGGTGTATCAATCGGACCCGGATTAATCGTTGTCACCAGGATGCCAGTCTTGCGAAGCTCCTGACGCAGCGCATTACTAAATCCGAGTACAGCATGTTTCGTAGCTGTATAGGCAGCGGATTTGGCTGTACCGATTTTGCCAGCCATGGAGGCCACGTTCACAATCTGACCTTTGCCACGTTCCAGCATTTGTGGAAGCACTGCTTTGGTGCAGCGGACAATGCCCATGTAATTAACGTCCATCATCTCATCGAATTCCTGTACAGACATCTCTGTCATCGCTGCGAATTTCCCGTAACCTGCATTGTTTAGCAAAATGTCGATTCGTCCGTATTTATGCAATATCGCATCCACAGCTACCTGAACCTGCTCACTATCCGTAACATCAAGTGTGAGTAATTCATGCGGCCCTTTCAGCGAGGCACCAATCTCTTCCAGCTTGTCCCGTGAACGGGCAGCCAGAATTGGGATGGCTCCTTCTTCTATCAGCATCTGCGCACACAGCGCACCGATACCACTCGATGCACCTGTGATAAACACTACCTGATCTTTCAGCATACCCGATGTCCTCCCGTATTGAACACATATTGCCTCTTGAGGCGTATGGTTCTATTCTACGAGATCATGACCTGAATATCCATCTCACCAATGCCGTCCATCAGCAAAGGAATGCTCAGTGCTTTCGTTGCACTAAATGTAGTCAGATGTTCGGACTTCATTACTTGTGGAGGTGTAATATCGACCACAACACCCTGGTTTGACAGGATCGTGCTGGCATTACCACTGATCATATTACCCAGTTCGGAAATCGCACTTTTGCTCATTTCATCCATTTCTGTAATGACAAACCCACCCATCATCGCAGATACAATTTTCAATGCAACTTGTTCATTAATTCCAAATACAATGTTTCCGCTAAGTTGTCCGGTCATTCCGATCACGATCCAGACATGGTCTGCAATGTACTCTACATTTTTCACGCCAAGACTCCCGGTGGAAGGCGAAACCTGGATGAGCTGTTCAAATACGTTCCGTGCCGATTCCAGGAAAGGATTAATCACTTCCGCTTTCACTGTCTATGTCCCCCTCGCACTGGGTTATTGGTCACACACCAAAAGTCCCATATTCATTAAATTTATTATACTTTATCACGTACAAGAATTCATTAAGAATTCGTTAAACCATGTGTACTATAATTTATCGTCATCCGTGGGGCAAATGTTTATAGCTGATTCTAGCGAATAAACAGCGCTTTTCACTTCTTTTGAAGAAAGCTTTTCGTTCATTGTGCGTGGCAAAAGGTATTTAGGACTTTATTACTGTTTCTCGCAACTGTTAAAAAAATCAAAATCTTGTGTTCGCGTTTTTTTCACAGTCTCTTGAACTACTTTTGATCCTGATAATTACCTTCATTGCTCTGCTGTCCTGAATCACCTATAATTTAAGATAACGGAACAATAACCAGTTACGGGATTACATCACACCAAACACTACATAATCAAGATACTTTGCCTGCAAGGAGGTCACCTATGAACATAAGCCAACTGGAGACACTAATTACCATTTCCAAAACGATGAGCTTCCGCAAAGCGGGAGAACTTCTGAACCTGACCCAGCCTGCCGTCTCGGCCCAGATCAAAAGTCTGGAGGACGAATTCAGCACCGTTCTTGTGGATCGGAACCAACCCGTTACCCTGACAGACCGTGGACAGGTATTCCTGGAGCACGCTGAACGGATGCTCGACATCGTTGATGAGTTGAAACAAAAATTGTCCGATCTCGATGAAACGCCTCAGGGACGTATCGTGTTAGGCACAACAACTTCCATTGCTATTCAGATCTTGCCAAGGGTGTTATCCTATTTCCAAGATCAATTCCCGCTGATCAAAACCAGTATCCAGTCCCTTCCTTCATCACAGATCTATACCCAGGTCGAAAATGGCCTGGTTGATATTGGTATCGGTTATCTCACGGAGCGTAATCCCAACCTGAATACATCTGTGCTGTACTATGACACATTTGAACTCGTCGTATCTCCTTCCCATCCGCTGGCGAAGAAAAAACATGCTGCAGTGGATGTGCTCCGGAGTACACCATTGATTCTGCTGTCCCCTGATACAGTAGGACGAAGGTTTACAGAAACGATCTTCAAGAAACATAATATTGAACCTAATATTGTAATGGAGTTGTCGAGCAGCGAAGAAGTGAAACGCATGGTCGAGATTGATCTCGGGGCAGCTGTCATCTCCAAACAATCTGTTGCGCATGAGTTGCGTCAAGGTACATTGCGAATGATACCCTTAAGTGAGCTGGAGGTCAGTCATCCTGTTGGTGTCATCTATAAGTCCAGTCGATACCTTAACTCAGCGATGCAGCAATTCATAAGTGACCTCAAAGGTATGCCGGAAACCCAATTCATCAGTTCAGAATGACAATGAGCCATGAGAAAGGAAGGATTCCATATGAAATTTGATCTTCATACACATCATTTTCGTTGTGGTCACGCAGACGGCAACATCCGCGATTATATAGAGGCAGGTATTAAGGCAGGACTTCAGGCCATCGGTATCTCGGATCATACGCCGTACTTTGGCAGTGAGCTTGAGCAGGCATTTCCCCGGATCGCAATGGGCAAGTCGGAATTGCAGCATTATGTGGAAGAAGTCCTTGCTTTGAAAGAAGAGTACGCTGGTAAAATCGATGTGCTGCTCGGCATTGAATCCGACTACTTCCCTGCTTATGCAGAATTGTACCGTACCACACTGGGACAGTATCCTTTTGACTATATTATTGGTTCAGTTCATCATACCGAGGATGTGAGTATCTTCAACAAAACCCGGTGGAATGGACTAAGCAATGCTCGCAAAGTTGAAGTGAAAGAGAGTTATTATACATTAATCCGGGAATCGGCTCGCAGCGGTATGTTCCAGATTCTCGGACACATTGATGCGATGAAAGGAAACTATCCACCTTTCTCCGAAATTATCGCTGATCAGGCCATTGATGAAACGTTGCAGGTCATTGCAGAATCCAACGTAGCGATCGAAATTAACACATCTGGCAAAACCAAACTCAGCGGTGGCTGGTACCCGTCAGATGCCATTTTGGAACGCGCCCATCATTATGGGGTGAAGGTGACATTTGGATCGGACGCTCATAAACCACAGCGCGTTGCAGACGAGCTGGATGACGTTCGTACACGTCTCAAGGAGATCGGATTCACCGACTGGGTATACTTCAAGCAGAAACAGATGCAGGTTGTACCACTGTAATAAATATAGGACCACATAGAAACCCCCACAGCGTTAACAAGCGCAGTGGGGGTTTTGGGTTTAATTCTAAATAAAAAAATATTATATAAAGTTAAACTACATATTTACACGATAACGGAGAGGACAGAAATAACCAGAAGAAACGAAGTGTTCGCCTAAAAGCTTTCTGAAAGAAAGCTGCATCGGAAGCATACGCTATCAACGGATTTTCCCTTTTCAAAAGGGAATCAAAAAATCTGGGGATAACAGCGATCGGAAGGTTATTCTGTCATCGGAGTGGCCAGTGTAAATAATCCACAGTTAACTTATATGGGCAAAAAAAAATGAACCCGCTCGCGCGGGTCCCAACAGCATTATCTATTATCAAAAAGGGGGTCATGAGATAAGTTTACCCCCTGTCTGTTAGAGTTCAATTGCAGCTATATTTCAATTGTGTAACAAATGATTGAAGTTCGATTCATTCACGTTTGACTACTCTTACTCTATGTCATTGCGGCTTGTCAGATACCAGGGTTTGCAGATCTTTTTCCTGAAGCGGGCGGGCGTATTGTTCCCGGTACATACTGTACACTTTGACATCCATCAGGGATTCTGATCCCTCGTCATCCTCATCATGCAGTCCGAACGAGGGAAGACTCCGCTCATAGGACATCCCTATTTTGCTTAGCACCCGTTGTGAAGATACATTGGCCTCATAACAACGTGCTTCCACCCTCTCCAGATGAAGATCGTCAAATCCAAACTGCAGCAGCCGCTGTACCGCCTCGGTAGCCACACCCCTGCCCCAACAGGACCTGTTCAGGATATAACCAATCTGTGCGGTACCATTCTGATCATTCCAGTGCTGGAATGAGGTGATCCCAATCACTTGTTCCTTGCCTCTCCAGCAGATCCCATAATGTAACGAATCCAGCTTGGCACTGCTGCTCCGTATCTGGTTCAATAACCGTCTCGCCCTGATTGGCGTGGACTGGCTTCCCCTATTCACATATCTTATGACTTGAGGATCGGAAAAGAGTTCCGATAATGTACTGTAATCACTTTGACGTAATGATCGCAGGACAAGCCGCTCTGTCCACAAAGCCGGCAGACCTTGAACCAGCATTTTTCGGGTAAGCATGACAATCGCTCCTTTTGCCTAAACGGGCTCTAGTCCGGTAAGACAAGCATGCTCTGATGATGATCCGGCGTAATACCATTTGAACTGATCCACGAACTTTAGTATTCGCATTTTAGTATTAATATATTGCATCATTCGATTCCTGACGCTAAAGAGCCCAGATGCTGACTACTCCTGCAGCCCGCGATAGATACCCGTACGAATCTCACGAATATAGAAATCCAATGCAGGAACATTAGCCGACTGTGCAACCTGTACTTCTTGCTCAATATCATAAGGCACCCTCACAAATTGAACATTGAACGGGGTGTTGTTATCGTTGCAGTCTTCACCCTCCAGAATACAGTAGGATGCTTGGGGAAGATCGAGTGGATTACCAACACTGCCTGCATTAAACAGTAACTTACCGTTCATATACTGCAAGTATGCGTTATGCACATCCCCATAACCTACAACATCTGCAACACCTTGGTCAGACTCATCAGCCGGAGGATCAAACATTGCCAACCTCTTTTCCATCGCGTCCCACGGCTGTACACGATGGTATACACTTTGAGGTGAAGCATGGACCAGACGGATGGTGCGACCACTCAGTTGAAATTGGTGACTGAAGGGTAGGCCCGCCAAGTACGCCAATCGTTCCTCACCCAACCGTTCTGCTTGCCACGTAAAGTTCTCGTTGTCTTGGTTAACCGCAACCAGTTCATCCCAATTGCCACGGATAACAAGTTCGCACGTCGCTCTCACCTGATCCACAACCTGTACCGGTTCTGGCCCCTTGCCCACGAGGTCACCAAGACAAAAGATTCGCTCCACGCCACGACTTCGGATATCTCCTAACACTGCTTCCCAGGCAGTCATGTTGCCATGAATGTCGGATACAATCGCAATTCGTTCCATCTGGATAACCTCCATTCATGTTAAATCCTTTATGTTTTACATTCATCTTATATTCTTTTATGTGGTTAATCCTTTAAGCTCAAACACCGTTAATTCTGGTCTGCACAGAAAACGAATGGGCAGTTGAGTCATGCCAAAACCACGATTCACATACACAGGCATCTGTGTCTGGGTGGTGTAATATACCCCCTGGACATCCGTGTAATACAATCCTTGAACATACTTGTGTGAACCTCGCGGAGTTGTCAGTGCCCCGATCCAGGGAAAACGTACCTGTCCACCATGGCTATGACCGGAAAGTTGTAATCCGAAACCATAGGGAGTGGCAATGTCGGCATAATCCGGTTCATGCATGAGTAACAATTTCCACACATCATGATCCAATCCCTTGATGGCTTGGGCAGGATCAGGCCTGCCTGTAAGTGCGTCATCCAGACCAACTATGGCTAGACGTTCGCCCCCTTGTTCAATCACCACATGTTCGTTCCGTAACAAAGTGAATCCCGCTTCACGGAACATGGTTGTCACTTCATTCTGCTGTCCGCCCCGATAATCATGATTCCCCAAAACAGCAAATTTGCCATACTTCGCTTGCATGGAGGCGAGTACCGGAATACATTCACGCATCGGCTCTGCTTCCCTCTCGACGATATCTCCGGTAAAACAAATCAAGTCCGGTTGCTGCTCCTCAATCGTTGCTGCCAGCTTCTTCAGCTCTTTCACCCCAGTATGAAAACCAAGATGGGCATCGCTGAACTGAACGACACGCAGACCGTCAAATGCCTTTGGAAACTTCGGAAGTTTCAGCTCCACTTGCTTGATCTCCAGACGACGCGGTTCCCATAACCAGGCATAACCTCCTGTAAGCAAACTGGCACCCGCTGTCATCAAAACCATGCGTAATAAGAAACTTCGGCGAGAGGGATCATGATCCTTTTCTTCCCCAGGAAACACAGATTCTTCTGCACCTGGTGCTTTGTGCGAGCGCTGGGACGGCGAGTTGTTGCTGCCCTGACGCGGTGTCTCTGCCATATCTCCCCCTCCTTCTACGCTCTTAATCCATCCCCTTAGTATATCATATTCTGCATGGGTAGCCCGGTTCCTCTGCTTCATTACAAAAAGAAGCCGGGATCTCCGGCATGTTGCTGCACGGGATCACGACTTCTTCTAAGTTGCAGATTACACTTCTGCACATGTTATGACGAGATTATACACCCAACCAGCGTTTGAACATATGCTTGGTCGTTTGTTTGTTCATTTCGGCAATGGAGGTTGTCAGTGGAATGCCTTTTGGACAGGATTGCACACAGTTCTGTGAGTTACCACAGCCCTCGATGCCTCCGTCTTCCATCAACGCTTCCAGACGATCGTCGGCGTTCATCTCCCCTGTTGGGTGAGCGTTGAACAGACGCACTTGAGACAGTGCTGCTGGACCGATAAAGTCTGTTTTCTCATTGACGTTCGGGCATGCCTCCAGACATACACCACATGTCATGCATTTGGACAGCTCATATGCCCACTGACGCTTCTTCTCAGGCATCCGTGGACCTGGACCGAGGTCATAGGTACCATCGATCGGAATCCATGCTTTTACGCGTTTCAGGGCGCTAAACATCCGGCTACGGTCGATGACCAAGTCACGAACCACCGGGAATGTCTTCATGGGTTCGATACGAACGGGCTGTTCGAGCTTGTCGATCAGGGCTGCACATGCTTGACGTGGCTTGCCGTTGATGACCATGGAGCAGGCACCGCAGACTTCTTCGAGACAGTTGGAATCCCAGCATACGGGTGCAATGGATTTGCCATCTGTATTGACCGGGTTCCGCTGAATCTCCATCAGGGCGCTGATCACATTCATGTTGGGACGGTACGGAAGCTCAAATTCTTCGTTGTACGAAGATGACTCCGGGCTATCCTGACGGGTGATGATAAACTTGACGGTTTTGTTGGCTGTAGCTTGTTCCGTCATATCGTAGTCCCCTCCTCTGGTGACGATGATTGTATTGCTGATGCGCAAAGTTACTGGTTTGGTGCACGGAGACGCTTCGTCAGCGGAATGCCCCTCTGATCGCTGTTGCTCCCCCATTTTACGGAATGAATCTGTATTGAATAAAATGGGGTATCAAAGGCGAGCGCTTCGCTTCTTCTGGGCATTTCCGCTTCCTCCGCTACGTCGTGCACTGGGTCACTTTGCTGGAAACTGCACTCCATTCATGCTGGATGAGCAGTATTCAAGTTCTGAAGCATCGCTAGGCGCTTGCTTCTTCTGGGCATTTCCCTCACGTTGATGGCAATTTGAAGTAGCTCTGCTTCTCCAAAGTTCTCCTGCCTCTCCGTTCAGGTGTTTAACTATTCATTGCATGAATAGTGTGATACTTCTTAATCCTTGGAGTAATCCCGGATACGTGGTGGGATCAGAGATACGTCTACTGGCTCGTACGAGATTTTCGGGCCTTCCTTCGACCAGCTTGCGATAGTCGTTTTCAGGAACTCTTCGTCATTACGTTCCGTAAATTCCGGTTTGTAATGCGCGCCGCGGCTTTCGTTACGCAGCAGAGCGCCCAGTGTCATCGCTTCTGCCAATTCAATCATGTTCCACAGTTGGCGAGTAAACGCCGCGCTCGGGTTATTCCAACCGGAGTTGTCATACATGTTGATTTTGCCATAACGCTCTTTCAATTCCTTGATCTTGCCAATCGTGGCTTCAAGCTTGTCGTTGTAGCGTACAACCGTCATGTTGGCTGTCATCCACTCGCCAAGCTCTTTATGAATAACATAGGCATTTTCTGTGCCCTGCATTTTCAAGATGCCTTCGTATTTGTCGCTTTGTTGTTTGGTGTGTTTCTCAAATACGGAAGATGGGATATCAGCGGACGATTTTTTAAGTCCTTTGATATATTCAGCCGCTTTTGGTCCAGCCACCATACCACCATAGATCGCAGATACCAATGAGTTTGCACCCAGACGGTTCGCACCATGGTATTGATATTCACATTCACCAGCTGCGAACAGCCCCGGAATGTTAGTCATTTGGTTGTAATCTACCCACATACCGCCCATGGAATAATGGACTGCCGGGAAGATTTTCATTGGGATTTTACGCGGGTCATCGCCCATGAACTTCTCATAGATCTCAATGATTCCGCCCAGTTTAACATCCAGTTCCTTCGGATCTTTGTGCGACAGGTCGAGATAAACCATGTTCTCACCGTTCACACCCAGACCCATATCTACGCAGACGCTGAAGATTTCACGAGTCGCGATATCACGTGGAACCAGGTTACCGTAGGATGGATATTTTTCTTCAAGGAAGTACCAAGGTTTTCCATCTTTGTACGTCCAGATCCGTCCACCTTCACCACGCGCGGATTCAGACATCAGACGCAACTTGTCATCCCCCGGAATCGCTGTCGGGTGAATCTGAATGAACTCCCCGTTGGCGTAATTTACACCTTGCTGATACACCGCACTTGCCGCTGTACCTGTGTTAATTACAGAGTTGGTCGTTTTACCGAAGATGATCCCCGGACCACCACTCGCCAGAATAACCGCTTCTGCCGGGAAGGTCTGTACCTTCATCGTTTTCAGATCCTGAGCCACGATCCCGCGACATACGCCTTCATCATCCAAAACCGCCTGCAGGAACTCCCAGTTCTCATATTTCGTAACCAGGCCAGCTGCTTCCCAGCGACGTACCTGCTCGTCTAATGCATAGAGCAATTGTTGTCCTGTTGTCGCTCCGGCAAACGCTGTACGGTGATGCTTCGTTCCTCCAAAACGACGGAAATCAAGCAAACCTTCCGGTGTCCGGTTGAACATTACGCCCATACGGTCCATCAAGTGAATGATGCCAGGTGCTGCTTCGCACATCGCTTTAACAGGAGGTTGGTTCGCAAGGAAGTCACCGCCGTATACCGTATCGTCAAAGTGTACCCATGGGGAGTCACCCTCACCCTTGGTATTTACCGCTCCGTTAATGCCGCCTTGTGCGCATACAGAGTGGGATCGTTTAACAGGAACCAGTGAAAATAAATGAACATGGACTCCGGCCTCAGCCGATTTGATCGCCGCCATCAATCCCGCGAGACCGCCGCCCACAATAATTACATTCGTTGATGCCATTGCTGTTCACTCCCTTATAAGTCAGCATTTATACGCTAAATGCTTAAATTAGAACTGTTTTTACTGCGTCAATCATCGAAGTAGCTGTCTGGAAATCAATGCTCCGGAAAGCAAATAGTGAAGCAATAAACATGATGGAAACAATAGCGAACAAGCTCATACATACGTAAGAGGATACACGTTGCGCACGCGGACCAACCGTAATTCCCCAGCTAACGAGGAACGACCACAGACCATTGGCAAAGTGATATGACGCCGCAACCACACTGATCATATATATCGCAAAGGTTATCGGATTCGTCACCGCATCATGTATGACGCCGCCAATCTCTTCATGGGATACATTCCCCAGCGCAATCTGTACTCGCGTCTCCCATACGTGCCAGATGACGAATACAAACGTAATAATACCGCTTACCCTCTGTAACGTGTAGCGCCAGTTGCGCTCATTGCCAAAACGGCCCACGTTAGGCTTGGCCTGATAGGCAATATAAAGACCGTATACACCGTGATAGAACAACGGCAGCCAGATAAGTAACGCCTCGATCACAATAACAAGAGGCAAACCGTTCAGAAATGCAACGGCACCGTAAAAAGCTTCTTTGCCGCCTTCAACTGCCGTGAAGTTCGTCACCAAATGCTCAGCAAAGAACAGACTGAGCGGAATGACGCCAAGCAAGGAGTGCAGCTTTCTGGAGTAAAACCCTTTCATAAAATGTCGATCCCCTTTCGCTAAATACAACGTTTTCATAAATGATTTCACTTATCATGACACGAATCCTTTTCCCTGAAAAGGTTCGACAAATTGTTCCGTTTTCCCCAGGTGTGAACAACTTGTGTCACGATTCATGTTACTCCTTTTTTTCTTATAAGGGAATTGCAATATAATTATTAAATGTTATAACCTATAGGTATAAGCAGTGAAACATTGGGTTTACAGGCTATACAACATGGAAAACGATTACGCAAGGGCAAGAATCACATTCATGGAAAAGAGGTTATTGTTCATGTTTGAGGAGTTAAATGCATTTGCAGCGGTCGTGGAGCAGTCCAGCCTGAACCGTGCATCCAAGTTACTGAACTTGTCCCAACCCGCACTCTCACGTAAAATTGCCAAATTGGAGGATGAACTCGGGGTTGCCCTGTTCCACCGCCGTGGCAAACGGCTGGAATTAACCAGTGTGGGCCAGTTCACCTATACCTACGCTGTAGAACAGAAGCAGCAGCAACAGAAGTTCCTCACCATGCTGGCCCAGTATAAAGACGAAGAACAGAGCACCATCACACTCGGAGCCAGTCTGACGACGCTTCAAACTACGTTACCACCTCTCGTCAATGCCTTTATGGAGAAACATCCAAATGCCGAACTGAAACTGTTGACGGGTAAAACACATGAGATTGTCTCGTTTGTGCGTGACAAAAAAGCCGATGTGGGCATTGTCGCCTCCTCCATCAGCGAAGTGGGGCTTAACTGTGTGCCACTCTTTGACGATCACCTGGAACTGGTTGTGCCGCTTACACACCCCTTGTCCGGTAAGGAAGCCGGGATGGAGCATTTGCAGGATCTGCCGATGATCACGTTCTCCAAAGGTACCTGGTACCGCAAATTAACGGACGATCTCTTCCAGCGCTGTGCCGTGATGCCGGATATTCGCATGGAGATTGATTCCTTTGAAGCGATCATCCGACTTCTGCCTTCCGCCAAAGCAGCTGCTCTATTGCCCAAGTCCTATCTTCGTCCACAATTGCTCGCGGACAATGATCTTGTTTCTGTTCATTTGCCTCAATTACAGCAGACCCGCAGAACAACTTGCATGATATATGGGGAAAAAGAGGACCTCAGCGAGACCTCCAGACAATGGGTCAAGGAGACGGCTGCACTCTTTACAGCTAAGGCGCCATTGCCCTCACGGAGGACTACGACGCCTTAGCTTTGATCTGAATCAGCCAGGCTCTAACGTCTGGCTTCCATAAAACTCATCTTAATTATCAGCTCTCCTGGCTGATAACCTCTTCTTCAAATCGGTCGATATCTGCATTATTACCAATAATGACCATGATATCCCCCATTTGAAGCGAGTCCAATGCCGTAGGAGCGATAATGACCCCGGCTTCTTTCTGTAACGCTACAATGCTGCAACCAAAACGTACGCGTGCATTCAGGGTTGAAAGGGTTTTGTTGTGCAGACAGGCGGGAACCTTCATCTCGACAATACTGTAATCATTGGATAATTCAATGTAATCCAGCAAGTTCGGGGTAACCAGCTGGTGGGCAACCCGAATGCCCATATCCCGCTCAGGATAAACGACACGATCGATCCCCAGTTTATCCAATGCTCGTCCGTGAAGGACAGATATGGCCTTGGCCACGACCGTCTTGACACCCAGCTCTTTCAGCAGGATAGCAGTGAGAATGCTCGTCTGAATATCATCCCCGATGGCTACGATGCAACAGTCGAAATTTCGAATACCCAGGGAGCGCAGCACTTCCTCATCTGTGGCATCAGCTACAACGGCATGGGTAACCAGTTCACTTATGTCTTCGACGACTTCTTCATTTTTATCGATCCCGAGCACCTCATAGCCGAGTTCCATTAATTCCTGCGCCAGACTGGTGCCAAACCGCCCAAGCCCAATCACCGCAAACTGCTGTGTTTTCATTGTTCTTCACGAACCCCTTATCCAAATCAATTTCATAACTCACTAGATTTATCCAATAATCATTTTGCCTTCCGGGTACCTGTATAACTCTTTACCCTTTTTCTGCCCAAGTGCATACGCTAATGTGATCGGTCCAAGCCTTCCTGCAAACATCGTAAAACAGATCAGGAGTTTGCCCAAAGTAGTCAGCTTCAGCGTCAGTCCGAGCGATAATCCGACAGTACCAAAAGCTGATGTCGTTTCAAATAAGATCATCATAAAACTGGCGTCTTCTGTGGTACTCAGTGCCATCGTTACAGCTATGATGAACAAAAGCGCCAGCAATGTAATGGTAAGCGCCTTGAAAATCCGTTCCTGTACGAGCCGATAGCGGAAAAACACGATATCTTCACGTCCACGCATCATGGCGATGACCGCTCCAGCCATAATCATAAATGTCGTTGTTTTGATCCCGCCTCCGGTAGAACCCGGCGAAGCACCAATGAACATCAGAATGATCATAAAGAACTGTGTTGCCTGTCTCAGCCCGGCAATATCTACCGTATTGGCTCCTGCTGTTCGCGGCGTAATGGATTGGAAAAATGAACCGAGAATTTTGCCACCCCAGTTCAGGCCACCCAATGTCCGGGGATTGCTGAATTCAAATACGAAAATGACAAGTGCACCAAACACAATCAACAATCCAGTTGTTAACAGTACAACTTTGGAGTGCAGAGACAGCTTTCGCGTTTTGCGGTAATCTACCAGGTCTGACAA
Organism: Paenibacillus sp. FSL R5-0623; assembly: GCF_037974265.1. Lineage (NCBI taxonomy): Bacteria > Bacillati > Bacillota > Bacilli > Caryophanales > Paenibacillaceae > Paenibacillus > Paenibacillus sp. FSL R5-0623. The sequence continues at coordinate 5,520,768 of NZ_CP150233.1, forward strand.
CACCACAAAACCGATACCGCCAGAGACAATGAGGAACATTGCTGTAAAATTAACCAACGGGTCATACACATATCCGGTCAGACTGCGGAAATCGCCAAACATATCAAAGCCCGCATTGTTGAACATGGAGATCGCATGCCAGTAGCCATAATAGATCGCCTGTCCGACCGGCATGTCGAACGACCAGCGAATGGCAAACAATGTGCCACATATGCCTTCAATAATGAGTGAGTAAATCACAACTTTACGAATCAGCCGAACGATGCCCTCCATCGTGCTCTGGTTCATCGCTTCCTGTAGTATCAACCGCTCTCTAAGCGAAATCCGCCGTTTGAACGCAATGGCAACCAATGTGGACATTGTCATGAAGCCCAGTCCGCCAATCTGAATCAGAATCGCAATCACAACCTGACCCAGCACCGAGAAATGAGTCCCTGTATCGACCACAACCAAACCGGTGACACAAACGGCCGAAGTTGCTGTAAAGAGCGCATCAATAAATGCAAGACTGTCACCGTTACGGTTGGATGCCGGAAGCATTAACAATAGTGTGCCTACCAATATGATGCCAGCAAATCCTAACACAAGAATACGGGGTGGCGATAATCGCATCCATTGAACATTCAGTTTCACTTGAGTATCTTCCACCTCTTCTAAAATGAAAATAATTCCACACCCGTGGAGCCTTCTTCATTTGAAATGCTGTTGCCAAACGTTAAACAAGTATGATTCAGATTAATACGACATATATAATGAAGTTGGAATATATTCTATTCGTTCCCTTGTTGGGCGAAAGACATGCGAATCATTGCACATTTGCTTCAAAATTATAAGCGCTGCGACGTTTGTAGACAAAACGTTTTTTGTGTAAATCGGATCGAATTCAGCCAAAAAGGGAAGAACTCAGATATGGCGACGGATGGATCAGATTCTTTCGGTCCTTTTCATTCATTTTCAAGGATTTACACCTGTTTTCGTTACATCATTGGCATTCGGTGCTTGGCCTGTGCTATGTTAACTTTAATATCCATATTAGATTAAGGAGGAACACCATTACATGAATCCCTTAGGGCAGCCTTTGCTACTCAAGGCTAACTTCAAGCGGCTGGGGTTGCTTGCGGCGATTGGCCTGATTCTATTTTTTGTATTTCAGATCTTTCCAGCTACCTCATCACAAACGACAGAAATTTCGTCCACGTCCTTCATAACCAAGGAGCAGGCGAAGCAATCCGCGCGATCATTCGCAGCTTCTGTGAATGACTATTCACTACCAAATGATGATGAAAAAACTCTGGTAACCTACCAGACACATTCCGATATCTACGGGTATATGGCCAAAACCAAACAACTTGATACCTATAACCAGAAATGGGAAACTAGCTATCCTTACGATGTATTCCGCGTTCGTTTGCCTGATCAGAACAAAGGCGGATATCTTAATGTTGACGTACATATGAAAACAGGAAAAGTGGTCGGCTTCAAACGGGAACTGCCTTCTTCTCTCTATACCGCCATTGAGGCGGAGCAGGTTAGTGGACGAGTGACCACATCGCAAGTACTTGCTGAAGGCAATATATCTCTGGACGAGAAACAACAGCTCGCGGCTGGCGTTCTGACCGAATTCGGTTATGAAGTGCCAACACTTCAATTGGATACTCGCGATGGTGAAGCGGGTCTGAAGTATACAGATTCTGCAAAAGCCATTGGAGACTCCAAGCTTGAACTGAATTTTACGTTTGAAGATGGTGCGGTACGATCGTTCGATCCTGGCTTCTCGGTCCCGGAATCCCATACCGATTATGTGAAAGATCAAACACGTCAGGCCAATTGGATGACTTATGGCGGCTATGCATTCCTGACCTTTGTTCTGGGCGTGCTGGCAATCATCTATAGCATTCTGACCCGAGCACATACATCTTTCAAACGCGGAACCATTCTCTCGCTGGTGTATTTCGCTGCTTCAGTAATTGGTACACTGAACATGATTCCACTCTTTCAGGCACAAGGACTTTCCAGCTTCATGTTAGCGTTCCTGATGTTAATGCAGGCAGGAATTACACTGGTTATGAGTGCAACCATCTATCTGTCTCTCGTTGCTGGTGACGGCATGTGGCGTAAAATAGGTCTGAACCCATGGCCTCGTGCCAAGGAACCTGGATATGGAAAATATGTACTTCACAGCATGGTTGCTGGTTACCTGTGGGCGTTCATTCTACTGGGTGTGCAATCCATCCTGTTCTTCATTCTGGAGCGTAGCATCGGCACATGGTCAACGACGTCAGCAGATCAATCTACATTTAATATGACCTATGCCTGGCTCTTCCCGATCATGGCCTGGATGGCCGGTATTGGTGAAGAAACTGTTTATCGACTGTTCGGCATTCGCATGATGCAAAAGATTGTGCGTAACACGTTTATTGCCTGTCTGATCCCAACCATCATTTGGGCACTTGGACACACATTGTATCCGATCTATCCAGTAATCACTCGTCCCATTGAACTGATGGTGATTGGATTGCTGTTCAGTCTGATCATGCTGCGTCACGGCTTCATTGCCGTTGTATTCGCGCATGTGATCTTCGATAGCTTGTTGATGGGACTCAGCTTGGTCTTTATGGGCGATGCCCTGAATATGGCTGCCGGACTCTTCTGGATTGTACTGCCGGCCATCGTTGGATATGTGGTCTACAAATTCAATCCAAAACAAAAAGAGAAGCCGTATGTTACGACTCCTCATCACGAAGTGCTGCAATAATCTGATTTGCCAGTTTGTCACCAATAGATAGAGGCCGGAAGTCTTCGACGCTGGCCTCTTTTATTTTGCGCAAAGAGCCAAAATGCTTCAACAGCAACTTACGCCGCTTCTCTCCAATACCCGGAATGGCATCCAAACGTGATGTCACCATCGATTTGCCACGTTGTTCCCGGTGGAACGAGATCGCAAAACGGTGGACCTCTTCCTGTATCCGCTGCAACAGGTAGAATTCCTGGCTATCCCGAGGCAGGGAGATCACTTCTGGTGGATTACCGATCATCAACTGTGAAGTCTTATGCTTCGCATCCTTCACCAGACCACATACCGGAATAAACAGCCCCAGCTCATTTTCCAAAATATCGACCGCAGCCGAGATCTGTCCTTTACCACCATCAACCACAATCAGGTCAGGCTGGGTCAGGTTTTCTTTTAATACTCGCTCGTAACGGCGACGGATGACTTCTCGCATGGTTTCATAATCATCCGGCCCTTCCACCGACCGGACCTTGTACTTCCGATATTCCTTCTTATCCGGTTTACCATCGGTAAACACGATCATGGCAGATACCGGGTTCGTACCCTGGATGTTCGAGTTATCAAATGCTTCAATACGGTGAAGCTGATCCAGTCCAATAAAACGTCCCAGTCCTTCGGCAGCTTTGGATGTACGTTCTTCATTTCGCTCAATCAAACGGAACTTCTCTTCCAATGCCACACGTGCGTTATCCACGGCCATAGTGATCATCTGGCGTTTCAATCCACGTTGCGGGATGAGCACTTTGATCTCCAACCACTCCTGTAAAGCAGCAGCAACCTGAGTTGGGTCTTCCAGTCCTGATGGAAGCTTTTCAGTAGAAGCAGTTGTATCCGTTATTGGAGCATCCTCTTGCATACTGTCAGGTTGTTCACCTTCTACCTCAGTAGAACCTCCGTAAGCTGCACGAGTCTCAGCAACCAGTGGCTGGGAAACTTTACTGTGCTCCACTTGTCCCGTCTGCTCGAACTCTACCGTAACTGCGGCAGGTACCGATCCATCAGCATCAGATACTGTATCCAAACTGTCGTTATCCGTTGCAAGATCCTTGGGCATTTCCGGCAACAAAATTTCTTGTGGCAATGCCGGATTATCGCTGTAATACTGTGTTACATAGGACATGAAATCACTGTACGCCTCACCGTAAAACGGGAAGGTTGATACGTGACGTTCAATCATTTTACCCTGACGCATATATAGAATCTGGACACACATCCAGCCTTTATCAATGGCAAAACCAAATACATCACGGTCTCTGGCATCGGCCATCGTAATTTTCTGTTTTTCCATCATCGCATCGATGGCGATTACCTGGTCACGCAGTTCCTTGGCCCGTTCAAAATAAAGATCCTCCGCAGCCTCTTGCATCTTACGCTGCAAATCCTTCTTAATCTCTTCGTGACCACCGCTTAGAAATGAACCAATCTCTTGTGAAATCTGGTCGTACTGCTCCTTCTCCACTTCCTTCACACAAGGGGCAAGACACTGTCCCATGTGATAATACAGGCACACTTCTTTGGGCATTACACCACATTTGCGCAGTGGATACATGCGATCAAGCAATTTTTTCGTTTGGTGTGCCGCATACGAGTTCGGATAAGGTCCGAAATATTTGGCTTTATCTTTCAGCACACGCCGGGTTACTTCCAGCCGGGGGTGCTTTTCATTCGTAATTTTAAGATAAGGGAATGTCTTGTCATCCTTAAGCAATACGTTATAACGCGGCATATGTTTCTTGATCAGGTTACACTCCAGAATGAGTGCTTCCATATTACTGCCCGTCACGATATATTCAAAATCACGGATTTCGGAGACCAGACGCTGAGTCTTTCCGTTATGACTGCCGATAAAATAAGAGCGTACGCGGTTCTTCAGCACTTTAGCCTTACCAACATAGATAATGGTGCCTTCACTGTTCTTCATCAGGTAACAACCAGACATGTCTGGCAGCAAAGCGAGCTTGTGACGAATCTGCTCCAATGCCTTCTCCTGATCCTGCAAATCATTCATGAATTGATCCATAATTCGGTGAATCCTCCTTCCCGAAAAAAGTATAAATAAAAGGTTACACTAAGCCATTCTGATTACAGTACCGTCTTCCAATCCGTTATCGGATTGTCTCTGAGTCACCTTTTTTATAAGAAGAAACTAAAGATAATTCACACTGACACTACGATGACAGAACAACCTTCCAATCCCTGTTATCCCCAGATTTTTTTCATTCCCTTTTCTCAAGGGAAAAATCTGTTGATAAAGGGGAACGCTTCGCTTCTTCAGGTTTTTTCTGTCCTCTCCGTTACTGTGTGAGTAATTAGTCCAATACATATTAAAGGTGAAACTCGGATAAAAATTGCAACGGCTATGCTTCTACAGATCATTTCTGTCTTCTTCGTTAAACATGTAAATTTCCAGTTTCATTTTATATAAATAGTATACTTTATATTGTCCTATATAAAGGTATTCGACGCAAAACGCCCCCGGCATGTAAACCGGAGGCGTATGTGTAAGCCTGTAAATTATTGGTGTTTTGCGATAATTCCTTTGAGCGCATCTTTCGAGTTCAGACCAACCACTTTATCTACCGGTTGACCGTCTTTGAAGAAGATCAAAGTTGGAATGCTCATTACGCCAAAGCGGGAAGCAGATTCCGGATTTTCATCCACGTTAACTTTAGCAATTTTCACTGCATCGCCAACTTCTGTGGACAGCTCTTCCAGGATTGGAGCGAGCATTTTACAAGGACCACACCAAGGCGCCCAGAAATCAACAAGAACCGTTCCTTCGCCTTCTACTTCAGCGTTGAAGGATTGATCGGATACGTTAACAATAGCCATGAAATTGTCCTCCTTATATATACTTACGGTTTTATTTTAACCTGTAACGTCGCGAACGACACTTCCAGTATAACACAGGTACGTCAAACTTGTGAATTGAACGCTGCAATGTTCATCTTCCCAACATCAAATCTTCACAATTACAGGATGTGGCATACCAACTGCAAAATCTTTACAAACGCTTTCTTTTCCAAGTATACTAAAATTACTCCGGGTTTCAGCCCCCACATGGGCAAGCTGTCATTCCCTATAAGGAGGCAATAACATGGATGCAAATGTGCGGATCAGCGACCCGCGTGAACATGTGAACGAGGAACCCCGCAACGATCTGTTTGATTTGATCGCGGGTGTTGCCGGCATGGCCGGTCTGATGACAGTGATTTTTTTCGGTATGGTTATCTTCAAATTCCTCACCGAATAGGACACTCACAGGTCTCACGCAGGACCAGAAAAGCCCGGTTTTCGCGACAATGCGAAAGCCAGGCTTTTTTTGGGACTACTTATTGTTTAAAAAGTATAATTTGTAGATCAGACCAAAAGACTAAACAATTAACGTTTGCCGCGCTGATTCTCACCCCGAACGGAGATGACATCCACAAATGGACGAATCCGGTCCATGAGTCGCTGGCCTTTATTCATTTCCTCGCCGTCCCGATTGGTGAAACTAAGATGTTTTTCAAGCCCATCCAGATTGTAATTGGACGTATAGAACGTAGGTTTACGATTCATCCGATAGTTCAGAATGGACCCCATCACATGATCCCGAACCCAAGGGTTCAGATTCTCTGCCCCAATATCATCAAAGATGAGCAGATCACAACTTTTCAAAATATCCGTCATTTCCTTCAGCTTCTGCCCTTCACTAATCATGGATTTCAGATCCTCCACAAAGTCAGGCATATAGATAATGACACCCGTGTGCCCTGCAACCGCCAGTTCATGCAGCAGATAACACATCAGGAACGTCTTACCCGTCCCGAAAGTTCCCTCAAGAAACAGTCCTTGCGGAGATAATCCGTTCTCCTTGGTCTCCCTAATATACCGAAGCACCTGATTCACTGCCGGAGCACGCATCCGATCCTTGCCCATAATCTCCACGTCGTTGTATCCAGCACTGAGCGCACGCTCGTCCACATAGAAACTGCGAATGCGTTGCTTAATAATATGTTCATTTTGCCGGGCGATATGTTTGGAACAAGGCGCTTTTATATCTATGATTTCGGGTTTACCGTTAAAATGTTCTACTTCCAGTTTGCAAAAGTGGCCCTGAAAATCGTTAGGACAGTTGTCGAGTCCCGGACAATTCGCACAGTTCTTAGAGTCTTTGGCGTACTGAAACAGCTTGCTCAGATCGGTCATGAGCTGTGCATCTTGCAGTTCAGGATGACCTGCGCGGAATTCGCGTACGTACGGATTTTCCATCAACTCCGCCGCAATCCGCCGCGATTGCTCACGAAAGGCAGGGTTCAGCTGCTGAAGCAGTCCTCCCAAGGATTCCATGGCTTCAAGCCCCCTTAATGTTTCAATATAGAATGAACAATGAAGTGTACCTGCGACCATCTTGATGGCATAGGTACTTTCGATCATTTGCAATTCTACTGTTCATTCTATAGAAAAACAACCAATAACTCAACAGATACATCTGGTAAATAGCGTAACCCTTCCACCACCGTACGTAATGCCTAGTTTAGAGAACACTTGCAGTCCTGTACCTTTTATTACGTGGTCAAAAGTCTGTTTTTCGACCTTTTGAACAACCTTTATCAGCGGCGCAAGCCGACAGTAACGATCTCGCATGAACCTGTCTGTATGTTCCATTCCTTGCTGGCAAATGATAATGTCAACGCCTCTTCTATGTTGTGGGAATGAAGCCTTTCGCCCTCTTCCTCCAAGATATTGCTCTTGTATGCCGTTTCGAATGGCTGTGGATTCGCCTGTGATGCAGCAAGATTTAACGTGGCAGAGTTGGTGGTCATATTGAACCAGCGTAGCATCACATCACCGGAACCCTCATTTACCTTGAGTGAGGAAAACGCCAAGCCATCCCCTTGCCATGCAAACGGTGTGTTGCTAGGTGTTAAATAACCCGGGTGTACTTCGGTTTGTGCCAGCGTCCAAGGAACCTGGAACTGATAGGCCTCGATATATGCACCTGATGCTGCACCATTTCCATCATGCGGAATGATCTCGATCCGAAATGTATGCTCACCAAGGCATTGTGCTTCCGGTGTCGGGAACAAGCCCCAGTCTCCAAGTTCGCCCACAGCACGTAGCAGCGTTACGGCGATGGTGTTGCGCCCATCCTGAAGGACTTCATATTCATTCAGACCCAGATTGGCAACGACCAATCCGGCGTCCTTTTCACCCACATCCACAAAATTCTGTTGATGCTGTGTATTGCTTGGATTTTGCCACTCCGGTGCAGGCTTGTTATCACGCGTTGCAATTTCGAACATGGAATCCACATGATGAACCCCAGATACAAGATCCGTTGGGAAAAGGGCGCGTACCCGATGATCCTTCGCCTGATTGTTGAAGGTTGTCTCCACCTGGACGCCTTTTCCACTACGACTAAGCGATATCACTGTACGGATCTGAAGTGGAGTCATTTTCGCTGAACGCTGGGCTTTGCGATGTGGATAATAAATCAGTTCTCGCTGTTCCTGATCCAGCATCTCATCCGCCGACTCCGGTATTTCCCAATGATGAATCACTTCGAATGAGGCCAAGTATGATGTATCCTCAAGGATCCGAATCTCAGCCTGAAGCGCTTGTGTTGTCAATGCAACTTCATTCTCTGGTTGTTTGAACATGTATTCATTGCCGATATCGCCCACATTTTCGTACACGCCAAGATCCTTGTAAGTCCGACCTGTTCGTTTATCTGTGAGTGTGAATGAACCATTGTCTGCAATCGTAACGATCATATGTTGATTTTCCATGCCACGTTCACCACGCAACAACGTAGTCGTTTTCGACGGAGTACCACTCTTAGCATGATCCTCTGAGTTCACCAAAGCATACGTTTTCAGGCCCAATGCAGCTACATGCTCTGTTTCAAAACGAATACGAACTCGTCGACAGCTATACGGCTGACGGAAGCGATCATCCGGCAGATCATAGCCAAATTGCAGACCCAGATCCTCCACCGTACATGGAATGTGGTTACCCTCTTCATCTACAAGTATGCGATCTGACAGGTCAACGGCTTTCATCTGTGCCGCCATCTCTTCCAACGTATATCCATCCCGGAAATACAACCGAGCCGCGTCCAGTTCCATCTGAACTACACCGCTGCGTTCCCAACCCGTTGTATTAAACACCACAACAGGTCGGGCACCTTCGCCGTAACGCTCAAATATGGAGGTATCGACAGCTGTAGCAATCTGGCTGGTGCTCTCTTCAATTAAAGCCTCTGCTACATGACGGCTCTTATCAAACCGTGTCACCATCTCACGGTGCACCTCATCCACACTGCATCCACAGATGCTGTCATGCGGGTGATTTTGCATCAGCGTTTTCCATGCATACGTCAGTTGATCATGTGGATAGGCATGTCCAAGCAGATAAGCGTAGGATGCCAGGGGTTCGGCCACTTTTTCTAGCATGGTCTGGCCCAGCTGGTTCATCTGTTTCAGATACACACGAGCCGAAGCGGTGTTCACCAGAGTTCCCCAGCCATCGGTACGTTGGCTGCGCAGTTCGCCTTTGACCGTGGACAGCTCATATTCAGACGATGCTCTCAAAGCTTCCAGATAATCCGGAAAGTTGGAGTGAATGAACTCGATATCGGGATATAATTGTTCAGCCATGCGAATCGCTTCTGGCAGGTCTCGTTGAATCGGTTGGTGATCACATCCGTTCATGTACAACAACTCATTGGTCGATGCATATTTCTCGGCATCTGCCAGCTTGGTTTCCCAGAACTTGCGGGCCGAGGCCTCGTCTACCGGAACTTCATTCCCGTTGGAATACCAGTTGGCAAACAATACGCCAAGCACTTTTGATCCGTCTGGTCCTTCCCACATCAGCTCCGAGAAGCTTGATTCATATCCGGCATCCGATACCGTATTATTAAATCCCGTAGGCTTCACACCACGTCCAAAGAACACATTATCAATGCCAGATTGCTGCATCAGTTGCGGGGTCTGTCCGACCAATCCAAATGTATCAGGAAAATAACCAATTTTCGAAGGTGTGCCGTAACGTTTGGCGTCCTTATGTCCAACCTGCATGTTGCGCACATTGGCTTCTCCACTCGTCAAAAAGGCATCTTGCAAAATGTACCATGGCCCAATCACAATCCGCCCATTGCGGATATGTTTCTCCAGTCGTTCCTTTTGTTCCGGGCGAACCTGAAGATAATCTTCGATGATAATCGTTTGTCCATCCAAATAAAAGCTTTTATAGTCCGATCCCTCATCAAGCTGATCCAACAGTGAATCGACGAGCTGAATAAGACGCATATGATGCTTCTCATACGGCAAGTACCATTCCCGATCCCAGTGGGTATGCGAAATAATATGTGCTCTCTTCGACTTGTTTGTCCGTTTGGTCATCGTGTTATCCCACCTCTTTCGTCTTGTTGTACAATCTCAACCTCATCCGGGCGATACACCGCAGTCAGCTTTCCGGAAGCATCAGTGGCAAACAGCACGGAACGATTTTTCTCCAATTGGAACGAGTACGATACACCTGTACGTTGATCTCTCACATGAACTTCATGGTTCAAGGCAAACTCCGATACAAATACATACAGATTTCCTTTTGGAAAACTAAGCTTCCGGCCGTAGATCCCAGCGATATCCCCACCGGATATCCATTCCAACTCCTGTTCGATGCCCGAAATTTCGGTTGCATAACGATACAATTCAGCAAGTGGCTCGTCCCGTCCATTTAACTCGAGCGGCAGTGGAGTCCAGATTAATTTCCCTTTGCCCAAAGGCAGAACGTGTACTTCATCTGCTGTACCATTATCCCCATGAAGCAACGTCTCCTTTGCCACCTCGGCGATCCGACGCCGTCCATAGGTCACCCGGTGATTCACGCCATTAATACTCAGCAGTTCTTCCCGCTGTACGTTACCCAGACTGCGTTTGCCTACGATATGATCTGCCCGGTCAGTTGGCTTCCAGTATGCATCCAGCCCCAGTGGTCCAGTGATGAGCAGACTTGTACCTTCCTTCTCCGCAAACGTGAGCAATTGTTGAAGTGCATCGCTGTCCATATTGTGTGGACTCGGCACGATAATCAGCTTCGGTGGCTGCTGCTCCAGCGCTTCCAAATGATATTCGGATAATGCACGGAATGGCAATTTCAGATCATAGGACATCACACGAGTAAGCTTTGTTGTGGCATCATAGGCCAGGGCACGGTTGGAGAAGTCATTGGAATACGGGAATACCACTGCAATATCCTCCAGCTCGCGGTCTTCAAAGAGATCACGAATGCCATGCATGAATCGGCCAAAATCATAAGACACATCCGCCTCTGGTTTCTCCGTACCATCTGCACGCAAGGCTCCGATATGGGACTCATTGGCATTATCCATATAGAAGTTGGTGTTCCAGATCCATTGCACCGCTCCTGCGCCGCCTGTCGAGAAAGCATAAGCGTACTTGCGTTCGAGAATGCCACGAAGCTCTTCTTCCGTACGCTTGGCTCGCCCATCCGGGGTTTCCACATACATGATGCCCGTCTCCTGAATGAGATTCGGTTTGTATGGTGTTTTGGCAAAAATGCCATCCCAGATCAGATCATCATTCAACCACCAGGAATGTACGGTTGTATAATCCACTTCACACTCATAGAAGAAAGGCGAAGGACGCTGTGCACCAAGGGCTTCGTCCTGTCCCACGGTGACCAGATGATTCGGTACCAGATCCTTAATCGTACCTACAAGCTCTCTAGCCCATACATTGTGCATCTCCATGGAGAAGAGACAGTAATCGAGCCAGCGTGTTCCTTTTTTGGCCTTGTGCATGTCCTGTACATCAAAGTTAATCTCTTCCGCCTCCGGGATCACCGCGGCTGCAAAGTTCGGAAGCTGCTTCGGTGACATGTTCCATGCCTCCTGCAACGCTTCAATCGTCTCATGACGTTGTTCAAGCCAAGTGATATAAGCCTGCTGTTCATATGAATCCCTCGCCGAGCGTGGGCCAGCTGAGAAGATACGCACGGGATCAAACATGGATGGCTCATTAATCAGATCCCAGTCCACATGGGTTGTATGCGTGTGACGACTGACGATGCTGCGGATGAAACGTTTCTGTGCTTCGACACTCTGCGGGTCCAAATACGGATTCGTGCCTTCCCATGTCTCCGGTGTAAAGGAGAAGAAAGTGAACGTGACCTGTAAGCCGTGGCGCTTCGCCGTTAAAATAAATGCATCAATGGCACGAAGCACATCCTCTGCCATATGTCCGTCCACCTGCATCATGTTGCGATAGGCGGTCCAGATCCCCGTCCGAATCCAGTTGATTCCTGCTTTAGCCATCTGAGCCATATCTCGATCCCAGACATCCGCGTTCGGCAGAAACAGAAATTTCCGTGCCACATCGGAGGTCATGTAGGTCATGCCCACAACAGGCAGAGGACGTCCGTCTTTTACAAAATAATCCCTGCTGCGGGTAATCAGTTCCCCTTCTGCCAGCAATGCAGCATCCTGTCCCCAGAAGCCTTGACGCAAGGTCCGAACTTCCCCGTCAGGAGCCTGCGCGTGGCATATGATCCGATACAGCCCACTTTCAATGGAAACCGGGAGAAGTATACGTTCGAAACGCTGCTCACCGGAAAGTTCCATCTCCAGTCGATGGTTCCATACCTTCTCCGTCATGCCACTTGTGCGATCTTCGTGCTCGACCGTTATGTCAAACGTCCACAGCTCGGACTCGGTAAGTCTATTGCCTGCACGCTGTAAAATCTGGCCTTGAAGTGTGAGTACAGCCCGTTCATCTGGCTCATACGAAGCATAATTCGTTTTGAGGGATAACTCAGTTACACCTTGCGCACAGAATTGCGCCCACTTCACAATCTCGTCAGCGCCATCCTGCGTCCAGAATGAGGTGGTCAGCGGCAGATGCACAAATATCCATCGTGAACCTACGAAAGTCCCGCGCGAGTTTTCCCACAGAACGACCGGAGCGGCGACACTGCGCCCGTCCTTACTCATGCCACGAAGTAATGGGTAAATCTGCGTACTCATCGGTCCTGATGAACCCATCTGGTGAGGCAGATCACTTGTTTTGGTTGTATGTGGAACCAGATTCCATGTATCTGCCTTCTCGAACAGTCCTTCTTTCCCAGTGAGAAGCGGGATCTGTTCAGATGACGTGTACGATTGCACATTGGTAGAAGACACGTTCAACGCCTCATGAATATAGAGTTCCTGATGATATGCGGTCTGCTCGGACTCTACAACCCATGCCCCATTCTCATATCGAACTGGACGTTTAAAGGGTGCGCCCCCCACACTGATCAGGCTTCCGCCCTGATGCAAGTAAGCTGCAATTTCCGTCCAGGCGGACTTGGGAAAATAGGGTGCATGCAGATTGACCAGACATCCTTCACCTGCTGTAGTCTTCAAAGTCTCTGCGAGTTCTTCGGCGTTTACAACGGTGATCTCTTTGACTGCTTTCCATGTATTCAGAGCCTGCTCAGTTGGAAAAGTACCATCCAATGGAAACGTAGAGTCAGCGAAGATAATCAGCTTTTTATCATTAGGTTGGATACTCATAACAGGCCATCCTTCATGGATTTATAGACCAACTGGGAGAACAGGCTGTTGGACCATGCAAACCATTTTCGTGTAAAAATCGTCGGATCATCAGCGTGGAAGCCTTCATGCATATAACCTGTATCTGCATCTGTCGCTTCAAGCATGCGAATAATCTCCAGTTTCTCCTCGGCAGACTGCGCAGTCAGTCCCTGCATGGACAAGCCCATATGCCAGATATAATCTGGTGGTGTGTGCGGGCTTCCGATCCCTTTGGCAACCTTGCCTTCATAATAGAATGGGTTCTCTTTGCTCAGAGCGAAGCGGCGGGTATTCTGGTAGATCGGATCATCCGCTGTGACGTAACCCAGATATGGAATGGACATAAGTCCTGGTGTACCCGCATCGTCCATGAGACAGTGGTTGCCATAACCGTCCGTCTCGTACGCATAGATCGGTCCAAATTCCGGATGACGATAAATACCATACAACTGAATGCCGTGATCCACGTCCTGCTCCAGATCCTTCAATTCCTGCAAAAGTTCCATATCCCGGAACACCCACTCGGCAAACTCCTGCATTTGGCGCAGAGCGACAACCGCGAACATGTTGCCAGGGATATTGTAGTGGAAATCACACGCATCATCACTGGAACGGAAACCGGACCAGATCATCCCCGTGTAGTTGACTGGCATACCTTTTCCGTGATTGCGCAGGGAATCTGTTGGGATACCGTTATTACGAGTGAAGCGATATGGAGATTGTTCCATGTGATGTTGTTCGACTTTGAACAGGTCCACGATTTTACGCATCGCTGCCTTGAAGCTTGAATCAAAAATGTCGGTCAGCTCGGTTTCCTTCCAATATAAATACGCCAAACGTACAACAAAACATAATGAGTCAATCTCAAATTTGCGTTCCCACACCCAAGGTGACATCTCGGTTTCGTCCGTGGTGTTCCAGTGCCAATCGTTGGCCGTCTCATTGAAGGCATTGGCATACGGATCGATGTGAACATATTGGATATGACGTTTGATCAGCCCGCCAATAATGCGTTGCAGGTCCTCGTCTTCTTTTGCAAACGGAATGTAATGTACCACCTGCTCCACGGAATCACGCAGCCAGGAAGCCGGAATATCTCCTGTGATCACAAAAGTCGTACCGTCCTCCATCAACTTGGTTGTTGTTTCGATGGTGTTGGGGAAGCAGTTTTTGAATAATTGAAGCAGTTTTGGCCGGTGAGCCAGTTTCTGTTCTGCTTCTTCGAGCACGGCCTGAATGGATTGTGGCAAAGCAACAGGTGGCATGGGTATTTTGGGTAATCTGAACTGTTCCATGGATGAGTGCAACTCCTTAAACAAATTGAATGGTGTAGCTATACAGGATGAAACAAAAAATTTACACGGGACCACTGCGCGGTCAGAAATATCCTCCGATCGCTGTTATCCCCAGATTTTTTTGATTCCCTTTTCTAAAGGGTAAAATCTGGGGATAAAGGCGAACGCTTCGCTTCTTCGAATTCTTTCTGTCCTCTCCGTTATCGTGTAAATGTTTAGTTGAACATGTATAGCTCAAAAATATTTCAAACAGGTTTACCGCAGTAGCACGGTTTGTATTTCGTAAGGTTTAAAAGATAATGTAATCTGGCCATTCGTATGGGCCAGTGGTTGGATTGGTTCTTCCAGTGCGTTGGAGTGATAGGCTTGCACAAAGGCATGCGGCCATTGCAATGTGATGTTTTCGCGTTTGCCTGAGGATTCATAGAAACGCAGCACAGTGCCTTGTCCATCCTCTGCCAATTTAACTGTATCCAGAATGACGTGATTGCTGTTCAAGTTAATCCAGGAGCCTGTTGCTGGACGAGATTGTGCGGCAGTTGCCGTTGCATCTGCGGTTGGATATAATTCAGCCCCTGCGCTTTTTTCTAATTGATCCCTCTGTTGCACCTGCCCCATCGATTGTGCCTGTTGGGGCTGTTGTGTTTGCTCAACTTGTTGCACGACCACTTCCGTGTTCAATTCAGTTGCCTGACGTACCGTGTGTGCAGTTCGCCAGTCACCGTCATGTGGATATAACGAATAGGTGAATTCATGTTCTCCCAGATCGGCTGTGCGATCAGGCCATTTTGGTGCACGAAGCAAGGACAAACGAATGGTACTTCCCTGCACGTCGTACCCGTACTTGCAATCATTGAGCAGGCTCACACCGTATCCATATTCGGATACATCCGCGAAGCGGTGTCCACAGACTTCATACTGTGCTTGTTCCCAGCTTGTGTTGCGATGTGTTGGACGTTCCAGTGCGCCAAATGGAATTTCAAATGTTGCCTTGGAGGTCACCACATCAATCGGGAAACCAACTTTCAGAAGTTTGTGATTCTCGTTCCAGTTCACCTGTGTTTGGAAGTCAATTCGCCGTGAGTCATGATAAAAGACGATATCTTGTGTGATTAACGATTGATGTAGCTTCCAGCGGAAACGCAAGACATCTTTCGTTGTACCCGCCAGCACCAGCTTTTTCTCCAACAGTTCCACTTCGCCAGCAATCTGTTCCTCATAACGACTATCGATATCCCATGCATCCCAGAGCGTTGGACGATCGTGGAAGAAGTGAAGTTGATTGCCACGTTCACCCAGCTTCAGCATCTCACGCTCCGCGGTTTTATCCCACAGACGGGTGATCTCCCCACGTTCATTGAACTGCACATGATAAAAGGCGGTATCCCATGTATCATTAAAGGTTGGTTGTGCGGCAAGGGTGGTCATTTCCCGTACATTTGTTTCCCTTGTATTTTCCGGTACCAGCCAAATCGTCTTATAACCAAACGCCGGAATGTCTGTCACGAGAATAGACATGCTGCCATCCTCCCGATCCATCCGCAAGCGCTGGCCTTTTTCATCGATGCCGTAGCGATCCAAGCCATCCTGCACAGGAAGTTGAACGACTGCACTCCGTTTCCAGCCCAGGCTGTTGAATACAACATAGGCTACTGAACCTTCCGGTCCCTCTGTGTTGATACCCGTTGTCAATGCAGCAATGCCTTGATCCAGTCCGGTTCTGCCTAATTCAAATACCTGTACATATTCCTCATTCGAAGTGACGTAGGACTCCGTAATCGCCGATCCCGGTATAATATCGTGGAATTGATTCAGCAAAATTAATTTCCAGCCTTCATGCAGATTCGAACGCACTTCAGCTTCTGCATCTGCCTCCATATCTGGCAGAGCGAGTGTATTCCACAGCTCAGCTTCTCGATACAGAACCTCCGCTTTCCGGTTGTTGCGCTTATTGCGCGCATGGGTCGTGTAGGTTCCCCGATGTAACTCCAGATACAGATCGCCATGCCACTTCGGAAGTACAGGTTGCTCCTTTTCAATTCCGGCAAAGAAAGCTCCAGCTGTGCTATATCGGCTCGCAGGCTGTCCAACCATCAGATCTGCGCGATCCACATACTCCAGCATCTCGCGTGTTACACCACCGCCGCCATCACCGTGTCCGTATAGAAGCATATGCTCCGGATGCGCTGCTTTCTCACGGTAGGACTGCCAGTGATCATGAATGTCCTTCGGCAGGGTGTGTTCGTTAACCCCATGATTGAGGTAAGAAAGAATTGGTGTTCCGTCAATGCCCACCCAGTGGAAGAGATCGTATGGAAACACATTTGTGTCGTTCCATCCGAGCTTTGTTGTCATGAAATATTCCACATTGCCATGCTTCAAAATCTGTGGCAGGGAGGCACAATACCCAAACGTATCCGGCAACCATTCAATCTGTGATGTTTTGCCAAACTCCTCCATATAGAAACGCTGACCATATAACATCTGGCGAATCAGGGACTCCCCGCTTGGGATGTTCAGATCCGGCTCAACCCACATGCCGCCAACCAGTTCCCAGCGGCCTTCTACAATCCGATGCTTCACCCGCGCGTACAGCTCGGGATCATGCTCCTTCAGAAACGCATATAGTAAGGGTTGGCTCTGGGAATAAACATAGTCCGGATATTCATTCATGAGTGCATCCACGGTGGAGAAGGTACGGCTCGTTTTGCGTACCGTCTCACGTACAGGCCACAGCCAGGCAATATCAATATGGGACTGTCCCACCATATGCTCCAGACCTTCTGCGTTTCCGCCAATCTCACGCACATGGTGCTTCAGATTATTCTCAATCTGCCGAATACCCTCTCCCTGCTCAATCTCTTCTGCTGACATGCCTACAAATTGATCCATCGCACGGTACACCAGTTCTAACAGGCGAACCCGCCGAAAGTCACTTTCCGGTAGCAACACAGCCGAATCACGTACAATGATGACCGTATACATGAGACTGCGAACCGCTTCATTTGGCCTTACCAGCAGGCTCGTAATTGATGTGATTGGCGGCTGAATAACCGCCTGTTGATTCAACGGGTCTACAGGTTCAGGTACCGGGTCAAACATCTCAATCTCAAGTTCCGGAGCGTTTCCGACTTTGGATGGATCAAGCGTGACGTAGGTATGATTGCGGTCAAGGCCCTGATAAGAGTGCCCATTTACCCGAAGCAAACCTTCTCCGCCTGTCTCAAATACAAGCCCATAAGGTGTTTGCTGCCATGTAGCAGGAATCTCCAAACGTGTTCTGAAAAAATAAGTCGTTCCCTGTTTGCTCGGAAAACGCTCAAAATCTTGCCCTTCGGGGTACTCACCCTGATCCTCATACTGTCCTGGCACATTATAATAAGCGCGGGTAATGTCCCAGCTACGCAGCTGTAATTGCTCCAGCCACTGATGTTCGGACAACTCGCGAATAAATCGTCTGATACGTTCCAACGTCTTACGCCTCCCTTACGGTCAGTTCGGCTATTTGCGTATCGTTTACGCTGCTGCCGATATGAATATGGAATTGTCCCGGTTCAACGACAGGCTTCAAATCACGACCAATATACTGCAGCTGCTCGGCCCCGATGTGGAATTCCACGGTCTGTGTCTCTCCCGGCTCCAGGTTCACTTTTGCAAACCCCTTCAGTTCCTTGGCCGGACGAGTTAGTGAGCTGACCACGTCAGAGATGTACATCTGTACAACTTCTGCACCTGCATAACGGCCGGTGTTGGTCACGTTCACCGATACCGTAACTGAATCATCAGTTGTCATAGATGCAGCACTCAGCTGCGGTTCACTGTACTCATATGTGGTATAGCTAAGTCCGTATCCAAATGCATAACGTGGCTCCAGATCCTCTTCGAGGTAACGTTTGCCTCGGGAACGTTTGCCGTTATAATAGATCGGTAATTGGCCGACATGTTTCGGAATGGAAATCGTCAATTTGCCTGACGGATTCACATCACCGAATAAAATATCTGCAATGGCACGACCGCCCTCTTGACCCGGATACCACGCCTCCAGAATTGCATCGGCATGTTCATCCACCCAAGGTTCAGTGATGGGACGACCATTAATGTAAACAACCACAAGTTTCTTGCCGAGCTTGTGAATCTCCTGAATGAGTTCCAATTGTACTCCGGCAAGACCCAACGTCATCCGGTCGATCCCTTCGCCACACTCCATATCATTCCAAGAGTTATCGGACACATTGGAAGCACCCGTTTTCAGATCGATCGTTCCTTCTCCAAAGTCACGCGCACTGGAGCCACCAACCACCATAATGACCGTATCCGCTTGACTGGTAACTTCAAGGGCACGCTCGAATCCTTCTTTCGAATCACCCTTGATCCGGCAGCCTGGTGCATAAAGAACCTGATCTGTACTGCTGTCACCAGTCAAAGGACCAACAGAACTCTTCTCCGTTTGCCCATCCACATGATTAGCCAGCTTACTGCGAATCCCATCCAGTACCGTCGCCACTTTCGACTTCGGTTGCGGAGATGTGTAATCGCCCAGTTGATTGTAGGCCTGATCCGCATTTGGGCCGATCACGGCAATCCGGCCCACATTTGCTAACGAGAGAGGTAGAGTTTCAGCCTCATTTTTGAGAAGTACAACACCTTCCGCAGCCAACTGGCGTGCCAGCTGAACATGCGCTTCACTGCCAATCACTTCTGCTGCCCGATCGGCATCCACATAAGGCTGTTCGAATAAGCCCAGTCTGAACTTCAATGCCAACACGCGAGAAGCAGCCTGATCCAGAACCTGCATATCAAGCTTACCTTCTGCCACCGCCTGCACCAGATATTGCCCAAACATCTCACCGGACATTTCCATATCGATGCCTGCCTCAATCGCCTGTACGGAAGCTTCCATTCCATCCGCTGCGACATCATGCCCACTTGCCAGCATGTTAATCGCACCACAATCCGTAATGACCAGACCGTCAAAGCCCCAATCCTTACGCAAAACATCTTCCAGCAATTCCGTATTCACGGTGCAAGGCGTGCCATCAATTTCGTTATATGCTGGCATGATCGACGCAGCGCCCGCTTCCACCGCTTTGCGGAATGGATAGAGATCCACTTCCAGCAGTTCGCGCCAGCCCATATGTACAGGCCCTGCATTACGTCCACCTTCCGAACTGCCGTAACCAACAAAATGTTTCAGCGTTGCCGCTACTGTATCCCTATGGTCAAGACCTTCACCCTGCAGTCCTTCCACGGAGGCAACTGCCAGTTCCCCAATGAGATATGGATCTTCCCCGAAACATTCCTCGGTACGACCCCAGCGCGGATCACGCACAACATCCAGTACCGGAGAATAGGTGACCGCACCACCTTGGGCACGTGTCTCCCGTGCTACCGCCTGGCACATCTCCCGATACAGATCCACATTCCAGGTGCTCCCCAGTAAAAGGGGAACTGGATAGACCGTTCCGTCAATGGCCATATGACCATGCGAGCACTCTTCCCCGATTAAGATGGGAATCCCAAGTCTGGAATGTTCCACCGCATAACGTTGAATCAGATTGACCACCTCAGCGCCTTCTCTGGCGGATAGTCCATTTTCCAGCGTAACGCCAGTCCACGGATCTGCCCGAAGCGCACCGTAAAGGGAGCCGATGCCCCCATTTTCTACTTGCTTCTTAAAGGATTCATTTAACGTAATGTTCCCTTGATCATTCGTATAGGTCTGCCAGCCAAAGGGCTGCGTAAGTTGGCCTACCTTTTCTTCCGTAGTCATCAGACTCAGCAGGTGTTGTACCCGTTCCTCTACGGATTTGCTTTGGTCCTTGTATGTCATCAATCTGCATCTCTCCAATCCTATAGCAAGATCCGGTTATTCTTTGACCGCGCCCACCGTCAGACCCTGTACGAAATAACGCTGGAAGAACGGATAAGCGAATATAATTGGCAACGTAGCAAGCACAACCATCGCCATTCGGGACGTATCCTGCGGAATGGACTGCATGGCTGCCAGACTCATCGAACTGTTAGCAGAGTTCTGCTGGATAAACTGGATACTCGACTCAATCCGCATCAGCATGGATTGCAGCGGTACCAGATTAGGATTATCGATATATAATAACGCATTGAACCAATCATTCCAGTAACCGAGTGTACTGAACAACCCGATGGTTGCCAGTCCCGGCAAGGAAAGTGGAACCACGATTTTCATAAAGGTATAGAACTCACCGGCACCATCAATCTTCGCCGATTCAATGACTGCATCCGGTACACTGGTGGAGTAGAATGTACGCAGAATCATAATATAGAAGGCATTCATCGCCAACGGCAGAATCAGTGCCCATAACGTATCTTTCAATCCAAGCAGCTGGGAAACGACCATATAGGTTGGAATCATCCCACCGTTGAACAACATGGTCAGAATGGCAAAGATGGAGAAAAATCTCCGATACCTGAAGCTCTTGCGGGAGATCGCATACGCATACAGTGACATGAGAATCAGACTGATGATGGTACCAAGTACCGTCACCAGAATGGTAACTCCATACGCCCGCAGCAGCGTGTCCCCACTCTGCCAGACAAACTGATATGCCGCGAGACTCCATTCTGCCGGAATCAGACGATACCCATCACGGGCCAGTGCTTTCTCGTCCGTAAACGAGATGATAACTACAAATATAAAGGGAAATACACAGATCAGAGCAAATAGACCGGCGATGATGTTCATGATCACGTTCCATCCGTTGGATACGTGGTGGAAGTCGCGTTTTTTAACGAGCCTTGCTTGAGCCATAGTGGTTCACTCCTTTCCCTGTCCTAGAATAGGCTGCTGTCTTTATCTACTTTGCGAACAACATAGTTGGAGATAATAACAAGCACAAAGCCCACCACGGATTGATACAATCCCGCTGCTGTACTCATGCCGATCTCACCACTAGTTTTCAATCCTCGATATACATACGTATCAATAACATTGGTCACGGAGTATAACGTTCCCGAATCCCTTGGGACCTGATAGAACAGTCCAAAGTCTGCATAGAAAATGCGGCCTACGGCCAGCAAGGTCATAATCGTGATGATGGGTGACAGCAACGGAATCGTAATATTACGAATCTGCTGCCATTTGCTTGCTCCATCAATCATGGCTGCTTCATACAGCGATTTATCAATCCCCAGTATGGAAGCCAGATAAACAACGCTGCTATACCCGATGGTTTTCCATAACGCTACGAATACCAGAATATACGGCCAATATTTTGCCTCAGAGTACCACTGAATCGGTTCCATCCCGAACCAGCCAATAATCTGATTCAACATCCCGCGGTCCATGCTCAAGAAGCTGAAAGCGAAGTAACCAACGATAACCCAGGATAGAAAATACGGCAGAAACATGCCGGTTTGATACAGTTTGGCGAGTCGTTTATTCACTAGTTCCGAGAGCAGGATTGCCAATGCCACAGCAAATACCAGTCCCAGGAAGATAATGGCGATGTTATAAAAGAGGGTGTTGCGTGTAATGAGCCATGCGTCACTTGTGCTGAACAGGAATTTGAAATTATCCCAGCCAACCCATTCACTCTTCATCAGACTTGCCCAGAATCCTTCACGGCTGAATCGGTATTCTTTGAAAGCAGCCACTGTGCCCACAAGTGGCAAGTAGGAGAAGAAGAAGAACCAGATGGCGCCTGGCAGCACCATGAGCAGCATGACTCGGTTTCTAATCAGGTTTTTCAAAAATGTAGTCATTGTGGATATCCTCCTTCAGGCTTGAATGAAAAAGGACCGGACGCGATAAGCAGCCGCCCGGTCCTTACGATGTACTGTTACTTGTTTTCCGCTCTCCAGGCATCCAGCTGGCTTTGGGCTTCAGCCATTACTTTCTCCAGTCCGGCTTGATTGAACTTTTCAATCACTTGATCCAGATTGGCTGCCGGGTCCAGTGTACCTGTCATCAGTGCTGCCCAATATTGCTCTTTCACGTTCTGTACCGCCGTCAGTTCGGATGATACATTGCTTGCATCAAAGTTAAAGCTGAGGATCGGGGAATTGACACCTTCAGCGTTAAACTTCTTGAACTCATCCCATTTATTATCCGGGTCATTGCTGTTCAGATAGAGCAGCATGTTGTTCCCAAGGGAGTATGAAGGCATATCGTAGTTTTTCGATTCAGGCAGATTTTCCATATGTGTGTCATCCACTTTTTTGTAGTGTGTGCCCTCAATACCGGAGTCCACCATATTACGCAGCACAGGATCTGTATTCAGCAGGTTCAGGAATTCCATCGCTTTCTCCGGATATTCCGAGTTGGCCGAGATGGCCATAATGGAACCTTGTACAGATGTATTCGTTATAATTGCTTCACTTGCAGGTGTTGAAACGACTTTATAACCGTAACTTGCAGACCATTGATTATCCGCGAGCGGCTGAGTCTGTGCACGATCCAGGAACCAGTTGCCCGATGT
Source organism: Paenibacillus sp. FSL R5-0623 (assembly GCF_037974265.1). Classification (NCBI taxonomy): domain Bacteria; kingdom Bacillati; phylum Bacillota; class Bacilli; order Caryophanales; family Paenibacillaceae; genus Paenibacillus; species Paenibacillus sp. FSL R5-0623. The sequence continues at coordinate 5,543,898 of NZ_CP150233.1, forward strand.
TGTCAGGTCGTTCGTGGAACCTGTTGTTGCCGCTTCTGCCGATACATAACCAGCCTTATAGTATTTGTGCATCGTAGTAAGTGCTTCTTTCATTTCAGGTGTTTCCAGTATGTTTACAAGCTTATAGTCTGTTGTATCCAGTTTGATTGCCATTGGCAGATTCTGAATGACATAGTCATAAGGCACGTAAGGAACATAGTTTTTATCCATGGCAAATGGTGTTACACTCGCCTCGTTTTCCTTAATTGTTTTGAGCAGAGGCTCCAGACTGTCTAACGTACGAACGCCAGAGATGTCCAGTTTGTATTTATCAACCAGCATTTGGTTAAAGCGCCATACCTCTTGTTGAGGCAGCTCTTTGTTGGCTGGAATTCCGTAATTGTGTCCATCTACCTTGGAACCGCTTAGGAATGCAGGATCAATGGTCTTGGTAATATCCTGGCCGTATTCAGCAAGCAGGTCATCCAGTTCAAGGAATGCACCTTTTCTGGCATTTTGTACATAATCGAATCCACCAGAAGAAGTGAACAGAATGTCCATTGGCTCACCGGATGCTACGTTAACCTGCATCTTTTGCGGGTAGTCACCCCAGTCAACCATCTTCATCGTTACCGTGGCATTAATTTTCTCTTTGGTATACTTGCTGACTTCTTCCATCACTTTATTGACATCTTTCTGAGGGGTACCGATGGTATACCAGATCAACTCTACCGCGTCATCTCCAGCTCCCCCGGATTCTGAAGCATCTTTGCTTCCTCCACAGGCACTAAGAACAAGTGTAACGGCCATTAACAATGCAAGAACGAGTGAGAAGCGTTTTCTTTGTTTACTCATTTCTTTGATCCTCCCTTTTCGTGTTCCCTTAGGCTCTACTTACTAACTGCTTTAACCTTATCGAATGAAAGCATTTACAAAAAGAAGATAAACTTAAGTTTTCGAGGTACAAATTAAAGAGAAATCGTCCTTGGGCAACTATTTTGTACCTGTTTAATTAAATCGCTTACATGATAGAGACATGCCGGGTAACGTATGCCATGATTTTCATCCATGCCATTCCTGTTCCCGATATGTCTCTTGGCTCTCTGTCCGCATAGCTGGATCTACCCGTCACCGAATTAACCAAACACCTTAAAATCAGTTGGTGAAATCCCCACATATTTGCGGAACTGCTTATAGAAATACCCCGTCTCCCAATACCCCACATTTCGGGCGATCTCATGTACCTTCAGATTGGAATTACGCAATTGCTCCTTCGCACGTTCAATCCGGTATTTATTGATGTATTCGGCAAATGTCTCCCCGGTCTCCTTATGGAACAATTGTCCCAAATACACCGGATGCAGATGATAATGGGCACCCAGCAGTTTCAGAGAAAGCTCTTCTGCGTAGTGTTTGTCGATATGCTGAAGGACTTGGTTTACGATTGGATTTTTCAGATCCTGCAATAGGGATTGGATCGTCTGAGACCCAACCTGCTGAAGCGCCCGCACGAGTTCATCAAAAGTACCACTGTCCAATACAAGTTGAAGCCCTTGTTGGTATATGGCAGACTCATCCGAGTGTTTGATGCTCTCCAGTTCCATTTTGAAGCGAATCACAACTTCCAGTGCGGTATTTTGTAACTCCCCAGGTGTAAGCCCATCGCGATGCTGTTCAAAATCCATGCGAATCCGGTCGGCAAGTTGTTCTGTATTGCGGGACAGAATCAGTTTCGCGTAATCCCTCCAGTCAATGAAGAAGGACGCTGCCGAGTTGCCGCAACGATCCAGAATGGCATGGTCGATGACTTTCAGATCGGGATAGATCATCACGTATTGGAGCGCCTTCTTTGCCTCTTCATAACTGGCCGGCGCATGGTATATCCCCTTCATCAACCTGCCCGCACCAATACGTACCGCAGGATGTGTAACTGAGATGGCATCGGATAAAGCCTGAAGACCATCCATTAACTTCTGTTCCTCATCCTCGTTACCCTCGACATTGGCAACAATGACGAGATCACCATCGATGTCATGAAAGACATTCAGATGGGACTTGTCCTTCAGCATCTCCTCCACACGTTCAAACATGCCGAATGTTTGCCCTTTGTCTTTGTCACGCAATATAGCGACAGCCACATCCGAGGCTTCCAGAGAAAGGTTCATAAACCGTGCACGTTCCTCAAATTCGGTAGCTGCAATCTGTCCCGTAAGCCATCGATGAAGAATGTTATCTTTTAGAATCTGAATGCCATACGCATCATCGGCTTGAGGTGTCACTGTATGATCCAGCTTGGACGCTGTATTGCTCAGCGTGGATTCCAATTCCTCCACATTAATCGGTTTGAGCAAATAGTTTTCGATCCCCAGCTGCATGCCTTCCTTCAGATATTCGAACTCATTAAAACCACTCAGGATAATGACTTTCATCTCAGGTTGCACTCGCCTTGCTTCCCGAATCAGGTCAAGACCATTCATGAGTGGCATGGATATATCCGTGATCAGGATGTCCACAGGCTGAGAGGAGAGCGCTTGTAACGCTGCCTGCCCATTACCTGCATGGCTCACAATTTCCATACCAAATGAAGACCAATCCACAATATCGTATAACCCTTCAATGATGAACGGCTCATCGTCCACAATAAACACCTTGTACATGTTAAACTCCCGTCCCTTCTGTATGTGGATAACGCACCCTGATCCGTGTTCCCTCACCGAGGGTGCTCTCTATGGTGATACCGAACTCTGGCCCATACAGGAAGCGCAATCGACTATGAACACTGCGCAGTCCGAACATCTGACCAGACTCTTCTGGACGTTCCAGTTCTTCAAGGATTTCCGTCAGGCGTGCCGGATCAATGCCTTTACCATTATCTTTGATCTCCACCTGCATCACATTATCCGTCTCTTCCACAACAATCGATAATCGGTTATCCGAACGTTCCGTCTGAATGCCGTGCACGACATAATTCTCAATGATGGGTTGCAGCGAAAGTTTGACCACAGGATGTTGATAATATGCAGCATCGATCTGGATCGTATATATGAAAATATCCTTGTAGCGGATTCGGAATAACTCCAGATACAAGCGGCAAGCTTCCATCTCATCCTTCAGCGTGTAATTCTTCTTCTGCTGTACCAGGCTCTTGAACAATACGGATAGGCTATAGATCATCTCGCCAACATCTCTCGCCCCCTGGGATATCGCCCTCATCCGAATCACTTCAAGCGTATTGTAGAGAAAATGAGGGTTGATGCGCGCCTGTAATGCGACCAGCTCGGTCTCCTTCTGTTTGATCTCGGCTTTGTAGACCCGTTCAATATACAGATTCAGCTCATCCAGCATGTCGTTGAAGCTATGTGAGATCTGCCCCAGTTCATCATCTCGCGGATCGTCGATGCGAGCCGTCAAGTTGCCATATTTCACTTTTTGGGTGAAGCGGATAATTCGACGGGTTCGTTTGGCAAAGTTAATAATGAAAAATGCCGGAACCAGCACGGCAAACAAAATACATACGATACTGATCGAGATAATGGTATTGCGAATGCCCGCATAGGTTTCAGCCATCTCTTCTACCGGAACGGTGCCAATGACTACATAACCCTGATCCGCGGAGACAAACTTGTTCACGTACATGTTCTGCTCCTTTTTCATTGAATCCATATCCGTCTGATCAAACAGGGAATCGGCCACATTCACGTAGGGGTACTTCTTCCCGTAATACTGATTGTTGGAGTCAAATAACACTGTCCCTTTCGCCGATAACACCACGATGTCTCCCTTGAGATTACTCTCGTAGTTATCCAGCGCGTTACCGATTCCCTCCGAGTCAAAGAAAACAAGAAATTGGCCCAGATTCCGAAGAGTCTGTGTATTGTTAATTGGTACGCGGATGGAGTAGAGCGCAGGGTCCCATTGATTGATCTCTTTGCGAATCCAGTAATTGGGTGCACTGATATTGGGCGTTTCCATCGCCATCACGTCCGGTATATAGGAATGAGCTACATTGGCGTCCAGCTTGCGGAACTGCTTGTGTTGATTAAAGGCAGACAGATCCTGCTGCTCAGCGCTATACAACATGAGTTGGTTAATCTGCGAATTACGATCCATAATATTTTGAAAATGTTTCAACACATCGGCCGAATAGTCGTCCTGATTGGCGTAATATCCATTCGTCATGTGCTGAACATATTCAGCGTAGGAGTGATTCATCAGATACGTAATGTTGGCGGAGAGTGCCTCATTCTGATGCATGTCCCTCACCATGTTTTGTACTGATTCATACTGCTGATGAATATAACGATCCACATGTTCCATCGCTGCTTTCTGGATCGCCAGTTCCCGGCGAATCGTGGAGTCGGACACCGTTAGAAAGATGATATAAGACAATGTAATGATCGTGACAATCGATATCATCGAGAAGGTCAGGAGCATTTTCATAAACATATTATTTTTGAAGAAATTATTGTAAACGCTAACAATTTTCAAGTCGCATGTTCCCTCCGATGCTGTTTTCCTGACTTGAATTATATCACCAGGCTTCTGACATTAACTTGTCACCCGGAACTTTTCTTTAGTTTATATCTGTGTTTCTTTAATTTCACCCTATTTAAAAACGCTTTCATCCACTATCGTTAACCATAAGTTTAGCTTTGTGTAAAAGAATACCTTACATTCATTCCACTTGAAGGAGGAACAGCATGACACGCAAACTCAAACCAAAAGCCCTCATTCCCAAGGTAACGGCCATGATCCTGACTACGGCTCTGCTTGGACAAGTTGTTGCATCATCCGTTTATGCCGGAGACACGCTCCCTTACACCGGTGAAAGTGCCAAAGGGGTGAATCAGCCCTATCAACACGGGTACACCTCGGCCCAGATTCTGAACTGGACACCCGAAAGTGATATCCATGGCGATTTACTTCGTGCCCATGTTCCCTTGCAGCCCCGTAATGAATCATTCGCTGCCACACAGGCTTATCCTGAGCTTAGCCCGGACACCCAACTGTTCACAATGAGTGGGGATTACGGCAATGCATTCTTCGATAGCACACCTTATACCAATGAATTCAGCCAGTACCTCTTTAATTATTGGCAATATACAGACTACTATAGCTATTGGCACGGCATGGCCTCTGCGGGAGTACCTGAGGAGCTGTATGACCCGAGTAAAGAATGGACGGAGAAATACTTCGAGTTTGGTATTTTGAACATTCCGAATCCGGCCTACACCAATGCAGCCCACAAAAATGGCGTCAAATCCATTGCCAACATCTTTTTCTCGGACAATGACCGTGGGCCACAAACCTATAAACAAATGCTGATCCAGGATGAAAACGGTAATTTCCCTGTGGCCGAGAAACTGGCCGAGATGGCGAAGTACTACAACTTCGATGGATATTTCTTCAATCAGGAAGAGGTTGCCCGGGGTGTAGCCCCTGAGGATATCGCTTCCTACAAGAAATTCATGAAATATCTAAGAGATAAAGGCCTGTACGTTCAGTGGTATGATTCCACCATCAATACAACAGGTAAGATTCAATACCAGAACCAATTCAATGGGCTCAACAGTCCCTTTGTGCAGGATTCCGTTCTCGGCAGAGTCTCGGATTCCATCTTCCTGAATTATGTGTGGAACCACAAGATGCTCCGCGATTCCCGTGATCATGCCCTTAGTCTGGGACTGGATCCACTGGAAACCGTATTTGCTGGTGTCGAAGGTGGACATGACAAATTCGGCCGCTGGAAGCAATCCTATGACCTGCGCCATAACCTGGATGAGAACGGTCAGCCTATGAACAGCATCGCGACATTGGGTGCTGACTTCACCCACAACGCTCTGGATGAAGAGATGGGCGATGGCAGCACCAATCACCGAGCTGAGGATGAGTACCAGTGGATGACCTTTGTACGCGATCGTGCCTGGTGGTCTGGTCCAAATCAAGACCCAACGGATGCACGTCGTAATGCATCTGCTGATCTGTCGGATGTGTATGCTTCCGGTTCAAATTGGGATGGAATCGCTGCGTATCTGACCGAACGCTCCGTTATCAACGGCTCCAATTTTGCGACCAGCTTCAATACAGGTCACGGCCTGAAATATTATGAAGACGGTGCTGTCTCGAACGATAAAGAATGGTCGAATATCAACATTCAGGATATCCCTGTCACTTGGCAATGGTGGATGGATAGTGAAGGCGACAAGCTCAGTGTTGATTTTGACTATGGTCCCTCTTATGAGAAAGGCGCAAGGTACAACTATGACTCCATTGGCGCGTTTAATGGCGGCAGCTCTCTCGTGGTGAACGGCACACTGAACGCGGAGAACTTCCTGCGCCTGTACAAGACCGACCTGTCCGTCAACGGACAATCGAAACTGGAACTGACGTATAACAAATCGTCGACTAGTGACACTTCTTCCCTGCATGTTGGGTTGATCTTCGAAGATGATCCATCCAACGTGGTCAACGTAAATGTTCCTAATTCAGGCCAGCATACGGAAGGCTGGAAGACAGCTTCGCTTGATTTGAGCGCCTATCAAGGCAAAACCATTGCCGCTATGGGACTATCCTTTGACCCGAATGGCGAGTCTATCGAGAATTATCAGATGAATATTGGTGAGATCCGTATGTTCGACGGTTCAGCGGCTGTACCGGATGCACCGACCGGATTCCATATTGCCAAAGCACTGACCAACACCGATGAACTCGTTGTCGCATGGGACATGAAGGACTATTCAGAGGTCAAACAATACAATTTATATGAAAATGGCGCCTATGTAGGCGGCGTGTATGATTCCACTTTTTATATCAAATCGCTAAAACAGCCTTCTGGTGAACTGTCCATTCGTGCTGTTGGTGCAGATGGTACCGAAAGTGAAGCAACCGTCTTGCCTTATGATCTGAATGCAGCCGTTCAGAATATGGATGTGAAATTCAAAAAGAATGGCGATGCTATTGTAAGCTGGAAAAACCCAAAAAAAGCAAAAGATTCGGGCAAAGATAAAGATAAAGATAAGAATACCGGTAAAGACAAGGATAAAAATAAAGACAAAGGTAAAGGCAATGAGTCTATTCAACTCACACTACAAACCGAATACACAAAAGAACCTTTCACCAAGTCACTTCAGGTCAAAAAAGGAAAACAGTCTGCCGTCCTGACCGGACTTCCGACCAATGGTGAACATTACGTGCTGAACATTGCCATTGGCGACCAAAATCCGGTGACCCACACCGGACAGCTCGCAGATCTTCAGATTACACCATACGCCAAGGAAAAGGTGACGGTAAAATATGGAAAGTACACATTAGCCCTCCCGGATCTGGAGGACTGGTACAAGATCTATGTATATGAAAATGGGGTGGCAAGCGAGTTCGGAGTCACTTATGTTTCGCAGAAATTCCCGTATATCATTCGGGGAAGAACGAAGCTGAGTGAACTGACCTTCACGCCATCGTCCAGCAACAGCTCATTGAAGCTGGTCATTGAAGATTATGCGGGTAACCAGGCTACTACGATTTTGAGGTAACACTGCAAGGTATTTTCGTGCCCGCCTGCATAACAGAAAAGAAACGTACAGCCCTTCACTTCCCAAAGGAAGTTGAAGGGCTGTATTTGTTGATCTCAACTGCCTTTTGAACACCATTTTCCGTTAGCGTAGTCTTTCGGATAATATTGAGGATAGATGCTTGCGCAACCGCTTTTTGTCTATTTTATCCACAGCTGTTCTGGGCAAAGTATCCACAATGAACAGTTGAGTCGGCCATTTGTACCGAGCAATGTGTGGCTCACAAAACGCCCGCACTTGTGTCAGATCCAAACTGTCACCGTCCCGTAACACGACGAAGGCGACGAGTTCCTCGCCTTCGTCGGGAAGAGGATTTCCAATTACGGCCGCGTCGATTACCGCCTCATGGGTCACAATAACATGCTCCACTTCGGCACAGAACACATTGGAACCGCCGACAATAACCATATCCTTCAAGCGATCAAACACATAAAGGTAGCCTTCGACATCCAGGCAACCGACATCCCCAGTTCGAATCCAGCCATCGGACATGGTCTCGGCAGTAGCCTCCAACTGGCGCCAATACCCCAGCATGGTCTGTGCACCTCGAACAACGATTTCTCCAGCCTCGCCCGTAACTGTCTCACTTCCGTCCGTATCTAATATCCGAACTTCAAAGGCCTGCTCACCTTGGGCAGCCAAGTCAGCAGGACGACCTACGGATCGAAGGCGATGAGGATCGCCAATATGCTGAGCAGGAAAAAGGCGGCTTATAGACATTCCACATTCCGCTTGTGAGTAGTTGTTCACAATGATAACTTCAGGAAATTGCGATACGACCTCCTGTAGTGTATCCGGGGAAATAATGGACCCTCCGCAGCCAATAAGCGATAGACTCTTCAAGTTTCTACCTCCTACGGATGCCTCGCGGGTAAAATCACGAAGCAGTTGGCCTACTGTGCTGAGTTGTGTAATCTGATCACGTTCAACAGCTTCCATAATGAGGTGTACATCCGCTGGGTATTCGTCTAGGAATACAAGACAGCCCCCAGCAGCCATGGTCGCCCACAGCTGGAACTGACCTACCAGATGGGATAAGTTGAGCACTAACACACGACGCTTGAGATCGTGACCGAAGCCTGCAGAAGGCGTAAGTTGATTCCAAGCAGCCATACCACGATGCGAATGCATGACCCCTTTTGGCCGACCAGTTGTCCCACCCGTATAAATAAGGACTGCCGTATCGTCTACACTTCGTTTGAAATGGTCTTTTGGAGAGAACGCATGTACCTGTTGTAAAAGAGCAGCGAGCGAACTGCTCTTCGTCCCTTCTTCGTCTGTCGTGAACAGTTTTGGACAATACCCAAGAAGCTTTACCGTGGCCATAGCGGCTTCGGCATGTTGGTCATCATGAATAATCATATGTGGTTCTGCATCCTTAAATATCGCAGCGAGTTCAGGCACTGTTAGCAAAGGAGACGGCACGAGCGGTATAGCGCCGATCCCAACTGCTGCATAAAACGCAACAACGAGCTGGGGATCTGGATCACCTAAAAGGACAAAGCGATCACCGGCCCGGAGTCCTTCAACATACAGAGCATGACGAAGTCTTTCAACTAGACTGTAAAGCTCCCCATAACTCATCGTTTGCCCATGTCTCATTAACGCAGGTTCCTCAGGGTACAGACTTGCTGCAATTGGCAATCGTTCGGATAGAAGCAAGCAATTACCCCCAACATTTAAATTTCCATTTCTCCGTTAAGAAAACTATGGAATAAAAAGAGAGTAGCATATATCTGGAATAATAAGTAATCATTATCCCCTATTAAACTCATAAATTCTCCTGATATTACAGTTCTGCCCACCACTTCTGGTTAACTACGGAACGAAAGAGTACCCAAGTACCCGAAGAAGAACTTCGACTCGTGCTCCTAGTTTGTATCCTCCCATAGTTGAACGAAAAAAAGTATCTTATATACTAAAAGTGAGACCTTTACATCTAAAGTAATCTTCAACTTGTTCAATTCTTTTCCAATATACTTAACAAAAAGTTCATAACGTCTCTTTAACTATTCAAACGATCTACTCTTGATGTTTGTAATTATACGTGTATGAGTGATCCGGTAGGACGTCCAAATTTTTTTAAAAATAATCCCAACCTTTATTTCGCCTGGCACACTATATAATTGTCAGGAATTACAGATGCAACTATGGAGGCAAAAGATGGATTCAATTGGTAAAAACGGAAAAGAAGCCGCGGAAGCGATTCGGAGCTATGTCAAACCGATTTTCGGTTTTGCGTTAAACCGGGTCAAGCACCGGGCCGAGGCGGAGGATCTGGCTCAGGAGATTATGCTGCAGTTGTTGAAATCCTTCTCTGGGGTGCGGGACATTAGAAGCCTTGACGCTTACGTCTGGACGGTTGCTCGATACACTTGGGTGAATTGGTTGAAAAAGCGTGCACACGCTCCCCAAGCGATCGAAATCAACGGTATGTCCGAACTGTCTGCCGCCCCTTCCCGGGAGCCGCTTGACCGGCTGCTGGTAACCGAAGCTTACCGCGAGCTCCGCCGAGAAGTCGCGTTTCTGTCCGACATCCATCGCCGGATCGTGGTCATGCATTACTACGACGAGCTTAAAATCGGCGATATCGCGATTGCTCTGAACATTCCTGTCAACACGGTGAAGTGGCATTTGAGCGAGGCCAAAAAGAAGTTACGGAAAGGGATGAAACGTATGCGTGCAACAAGAACTTTAAGTGTCAATCCGGTCAGTATGAGGGAAATGGGCCATTCCGGTTCGGCCGGCAGCCTTGGCGAAACCAACGATTTTCTTGGACGCGCCTTGGCGCAAAATATCGTTTACGCGGCTTATCATAAGGCGCGTACCGTACATCAAATCGCGGAGGAGCTCGGAATGCCGCCGTCTTTGCTGGAAGGCGAAGTCCGGCACCTGGCCGATTACAATTTTCTCATCCAAACCTCTCCCGGCAAATATCAAAGCAATACCATCGTCTGGGACCTCTTCGAGTTAGCCGTAGCTGGTCATCAATTCTGGCAAGATTGCGCCGCCGAAGTGGCCGATGTTCATTTCGATGCGTTAATGGAAGTTCGCCGACAAGTCGAGGATAGCGGAGTGTACGTTCCGGACGACGACTATAACTTCCTGCTCTGGACCTTGTTGCCCAAGAACGTCGAGGAGCAATCTTGGCGGAGCATGCCGGCGGGCGACAACTTCGATGCGGTCGCACCAATGCGAAAGGACGGAGGTCAGTATATTGCCTATGCGGCGTTGAACACGAGCAGCAATGCCGATCCGGGTTTTGATATGAGTAGTTACGTCACCTTCGGTCCGTCGCTCCGCTACGTCGAAGACTCTCCTTTATACTTGTGGCAATTCAATACGTACTGGAGCGACCGCCAGGTGGATTGGCGTTCCCTGGAATACCGGAATGTCGAGATTTGTCATGCGTTCCAACAAGGAGAACTGCCCGACAACGAAGAGAACAGCGAGCAATATTCGTTCCTGCTGGAGAAGGAGTACATCCGCAAGACGGAGGAGGGGTACAAGTTCAATGCGCTCTGGATTGACTCTCCGCAAACGTTGGATCGGTTGAACAAGGCAATGCCGGATTTGTCCGCTCTGTATGCGCCTGCTGTCGGCAAGCTCTACGATAAAATGCTCAAGCTGTTCCTGCAAAATCAGCCGAAGCATTTGGAGCCGCAGCTTGCTTACATGGTGAGAGGCAACACCGGCGGAGGCCGGCTTGTCGCTTATATTTTGAAGCATTTGATCGATAACGGGAAGTTGAAACCGCCGTTGCCGCACCAGCAGAAGACGATTTCGACCTGGATGGGGCCGGTCAAATAAGTGGGTTCGGAAATGTATACGAAGATTAGTCGTTCCCGGGCGGTGGCCATTTTTACACAAACTCTGTCTGTCCAACGAAGTGATTAGGACATCGCTATTTCACACGGCCCCCTCCTGAACGTATGGAAATGATTAAAAACTACCCATGACGCATATGCGCCATGGGTAGTTTTTAATCGCAATCATATAACTTTTCCCGCTAGCTGAATGCTCAAACTTTATGGTTCTGTATTTTCAGTACCTTTAGAAAAACGAAAGGTTACCTCTAAATCACTATCCCCTCTAATTTCATCTATAGTTTTTGAAATCATTTGGGAGTACCTCTGATATAACCAGTCTGTGGCAAACTGATCTTGACCTGAAATAATGAGGGTGTTGTCAATTTGAATTGCTGTAGCACTTGTAAACCACCTATCAAAGCTTGGCTGAGAGATTTGGTCTTTTATTTTTTTTAGAACTGACTTCCAAATGTCATTCTTGTTATTAAGTATATTCGTTCTAGTTGCATGAGCATCATTCTCTTCTTGAGTTAGGATATAATCTACGGTATTATTAAAAATCTTGGATAATTGAACTAATATATCAATATCAGGTAAACAATCACCTCTCTCCCACTTTGAAACAGCCTGATGACTAACTTTTAAAACCTCACCAAGTTGTGTTTGCGTCATGGATAACTCTTTACGGTTTCTTGCTATGATCTCCCCGACCCTCTTAATATTTATCATTGTTTCACCTCCTACAATGAATATTAGTTCAGGAACTTATTTATGTACATCTAATTGTGGTTGAAACCCTCTTCAAATTGCAACTCATAGTTTCATTAAACTATCCTGCCCGTTAGCTTAATAAGGAGCTCATCATCCTAATATAATTTTTCGAGTTCTCCACTTTCTGTAAAGGTATACCAATAAGGATCGTTAGCATTTGTGCAACGATCCCTATTGTCCGTCCGCTAGTTGAAAACAGCAGATGATCACTTTGAAACCCTGCCGACTATAGGCCCTAGGAATATTAAGATTGCATCTGTTTACAAACAGTATTCCAATTATAAAAAGGAGATCTGAGATGATCACCTGTTAGCCATGATTTTATACATTAAAAGGAATTACTTATGTAAGGTCACAGCCACTCACCCTAATTAGAGCGTCTCAACCAACTTCTGAATCTTGGAGTGGGAAATTAAATATACAGGTCCCATTATTTCTATTTTGCCGTCCTTTACACGTATAGCGCTCTCCTGTTCTGCCGCATAAACATCAATCGCTTCAGACAAGGGGGACAGGTAGCCTTGAACAAACGTGGCGTAGTCGCGTTGAGAATGAGATTCGTAGGCAAAATGATCAAAACCAATACCATTATAAATAGTACTTGTTTCAACTTCATCAGTGTTATTCAAGCTTAACCATTTTGCAGCCATGTTTAACGCACCGGCGCTGGCACCCATGATAATGGCATTGCTATTCTTAATAACATCCGATAATTCATAATCCAACAAAAAATCGTTCTGTAAAACAGGATATCCACCACATAAAAAAATGACAGAAGCGTTCCGAATGAATCGCTGAGCATCTTCTTTCTGCATACGGTAATCGATGAAATGATATTCATCAAAAATAATGTTAGCCTGATTCAACCATGTCCATTCAGAAACATCATCAAAGTTAACTTGCTCATCTTTATAACCAGACGGATTAGCACTAATCATAACAAGCGATTTTCTGTCTTGTATATCCTCCTGTAAACAATGGACCAGCTTCTCAGGAAAAAAATGATTAAACCAACTGAAATAGTAGTGAGTTTTCAAACTTAATTACCTCCATATGTATTATTTACATTCATCCATTCTTAACGAAAACATATTATACATGCTAGAAAGATGAACGGTTCTTCAGCCGCGTTAACCTGCTCGTTGGCTTAAACAATCGCATCACTAAACGATTCTTACTTTACTAATGCATATATGTTCGTGTCTCTTAATTCACTTCCATCAACAGACAGGTCTTCATTCCTAATAACACCTTCCATGTCAAACTTCAATCTTTCGGGGATCATCTTGCTTTTAGTGTTTTTAGTATCACAGCGTATTTCTATTCGATTTGCATTCAAATGATTAAAAGCAAAATCAGTGATACCTTGTACAGCTTCAGTCATATAACCTTTCCCACTATACCTAGTATCAATCCAATACCCAATTTCAAACTTTCGAACTTCCCAATCATGGTGTACTTTATTGGGCTGATTGTTCAATCCCTCGTTTTCACCCTTATTAACAATTGAAATCAGATCTTGAATAGACATGATCGTAACGCCTCCCCATTCTTTCAGTTCCTTTTTAAGTTTTTCCAAAGCTCTGTAGAGTCTGTTCTTTACTGCACTTTCACGCATCCCTACGATCTTAGAAATTTCAAGCAGTGTGCAGTCCACAAAAAAGCGTAATGCAATGATTTCCTGGTCGGTTTCATTTAACTTTTTCAGCGCAACTCCGATATCAATTCGAAAATCAACATACTTCGTAAATTCAAGGGAGATCGACTGTGATTCATATCCCGCAAAATCAAACGGAGTTTCTTTTTTTCGCGATAACCTTCGATATTCGTTTTTCATTGTATTCTGAGCAATCTTGAATATCCACGTAAATAAATTTGATTTCCCTTGGAATCGGTGAAGATTCTCGACTGCTTTTAAAAACACCTGTTGAGTCAAATCATCTGCAACCATCGGATTCAATTTCAGGGAAAAGTACTTGCAAATCCTTTGACGATACAGCTCATAAGTGTTTTCAAAGTTAGTGATGCTTTCCTGTTTATCCGGATAAACAGGTTTTGTGTCATGAGCTCCTGACATGGTAAGAACCTCCTCTTGATTTACAATGAATTAGACACCAGAGAGAGTCAGAAGGCCACATAAATATAAAATAAATATGTATTCAACCTTTCAGGTTTGTTACTTACAGGACTAATCACCCTTTTTGAAATCTCATTTCATATCATCTCTATGATTTCATATCTTTACAAATTTATAACGATAAGCAAAGATTGGAATAGTTCTGGAGGGAATCACATCATGTAAATCGACTTTCCAAAATGAAGGAGAGATAATAATGAAATACACCAATGTTTTATTATCAAGCGTAATTGTCTTAGGAAGCATGGGCACGTTATCAACTGCATCATCTTCGTTTCATACTTCTAATAAAGTAGCACACATTGCTGCTGACTCAACATCTGTGAACTCTTCGACATATCAGAGTATATCTAAGTTTGAAAAAACAATAAGCTCAAACAAAATTGTCTGGAGAGGTGACAACATCACGATAACCGCGAACACCTTAAAGCTAGATGCTGCTGCCGATTTTGAACAAAACATCATTGACACCATTGTAGTTACTCATGGTAAAGAAAAGCACACCCTACAAACAGGAGATTTTGAGGTTAAATTATTGGATATAACTAGTGTTGCTGAATCTCCATCGAATGAATGGATTACTATCCAAGTAGAAAAAAGTGCTGGCAGCAACCTCATTCTCATGAACCTTAAAACAGGAAAGTACACAATTTTAAACGAACGTCTTGAAAAAGCAGGTAAAAAAAATGTAGAAACCATTTCATCATATAATTGGTCACCAAAAGAAGATATCATTGCATTTTCTTACGGAAATACGGTGAAAAGCACTTTGGCAATATACGATACTAAGAAAGACCGTTTTATTTATCTCCCTCGGGCAACCAACTATATTAGCACCGGTTTAATTTTATGGCATAAGAACGGAAAAAATATGGATTACATTAGTGAGTATCCTTCAGATCAATGGATTCTTTTCAGATACGATACAGGAAGCAAAAAAGTTAAGCCTGTAAAAAAAATCACAAAAAAGGAATTTCAGCAGTGGTTTAAATTAGATAAATATCCTACGAAATAATAAAAAAATTTGATTGGACGGAAAATACGTTTCTTCAGTTCAACTTATATAGCAAAAAGGCGAGTCTCCATTAATCGGGGGACTCGCCTTTCTGCTATATAGTAAATATTTAAGAAGTACCTTTTTGCTTACTCGCCTGCATCTGCTGGGCAAATCTCATCATCTCTTCGAACTCTTCCTCAGATACGGCATCCCCATCGGTGCTTATGTCTTGTACAATTGGAATTTCGGGTTTGGCTTTGGTTCCTTTGCCGTATGTACGGGTACGGGTTCCAGCTGCACCAGCAGCCTGTTTGCCTTTGACCTTGGCCTGGTCGCGAATATATTGCACAGCTTTCTCATATGAGTTTACCTGCTTAAGTAACATGTTGGAGGCAATGGCCTCAACGAAGTTACGGTTAATCCGCTGCTCTCCGCCGGATACAAGCAATGCCATCAAATAATGAATCAATACATTAATGACTTCACCAGGCAACTTGTAGCTCAGATCAATTTTCTCGAATATATCGATCAGATTGTCCGGAACTGCACCTGGGAAGAACGTCTGCAGCAGACGTGTATATGGCTCATTACGCAGCATCATGTTGTATTGATGAATATCACACTTAGTCATAAATTGCGGAGGTACTTCGACGTAGTACTCCATCTGCACTCCATGCTCAACAGGTGGTTCACCAGAGTCCTCTTTCCGTTCAGGCTCCTCCATATGCTGTCTCAGTGCCACGACCTTGGCTGCCTGTACAGTCTGTTGTTCATGACGCTTCTTCGTCTGTCTGAACTGCATGCTCGCCTTATGCTGAAGATCATCCAGAATCAGCTGGCCCTGTGGACTGAAGATATCATCTTCGTCCAGGAGTCGGCATACATCCTGCACACTGAGATTAAACTTGTTCACTACATAATTTACAATGCCCAATTGTTCATGATCAAATCGCAATTGTTCTACATGACGACGATTGACCGACTCCCGCGGGAAACGCAAAATAATGTCGGCATAGTTCAAACTGTTTTCTTCCGCTGCATCATTCGTGCCTGTCCGCTGAGCCGTAGTGGATACTTCCGACAAAGCCTGCTCCAACTCGTAATCAATCACATGGGTATTCAATTCAAATATATCGTAAAAGGGAACGGAAATATTCTCTTTATTGGCTACCGGATAAGGTGCGTCGCCATTTTCGACTGCCGAGAAACCGGAACGCAGGGAAAGCACTGCGAATTTGCCTATCTTGTCACGAAGCAGCAGTGTCAAATGCTGTGTCCGGAAAAACTCTGCCGGAGAGAGCGGCGGTTGCAGCTCATATTCGTAGATGTAATCATCATTTTCCGGTATATATAGCCGTGAAGTCTGAAGTAACCCTACTGCCTCAAGCTTGGATGTCTGCTCTAACATATATTTGCGCCCTTTCTCACTTGGCTCCAAGCCAAGTGTCATGAACAGCCTCCGTTGCTGTTCAAGCGGCGAATAACCGACCTGTTCACCGGGAAGATGCTGAAACAACAGCCGATACAAGCCAACCGCAAAAGCACCTACCATGGGCTGGTATGCTCCTGTAAGCATACGGTCATCCAGGGCGCTAAGTCCAAACTCCCTGTATACGCAGTAGCGATGATGTTCAGTATAATGGTGCAGATTCTTCATGCGCATAGCCTGATCTCCTTCTCCCCAAAAGTATGTTTATCTATTCTATCATAAATGTCTGATCCTCAAATGCTCAAAAACAGGTAAAAAGGTGGCCTGTTCTCGCTCCGTTTCGTCCTAGGTCGACATCATTCACGTTTTCGCCGAATTTAGCAAATTTCTAAAATAAAAATGTCGAGAGCCGCTAGAATACTATAAAAGCTGTAGCCGCAGAATACAAGGGAATATCTAAAGAGAATGTTCTCCAGATGTATATGAAGTACAAGTGTACAATAATCCTTCTAATAAAAATGAACAGCAAAAAAGCCTTCCCTTTGTACTCGTAAGCGTTTACGACAAAGACAAGACTTTCACGCGATTACAGTGGCATGTGTTGCCTCTTTCCATCAATCTAAAACATTCTGTACCCACCCAAACGTAACTTCTGAATCGTCCAGCCACTGATTACCGCACCAGCCAGTCCAGCGATGCCCGTCATATAGTCTACAAGCTGGAAAGATCCCAGATGTGACATCAGAGATGACGAATGATCCCATAGAGAGTACACGACAACAGGCAATATCACAATGATGAACAGATAGGAAGGAAACCAGGTGGTCTTCATCAGCATGTTCAGAATGAAACCGATACCAAACATCATAACGAAAAATAATACCATCAATACCAACACAGGTATAAATTGCATCGGGAGACATTCACCTCTTCTTTCACACTTTCAGGTTTCACTTCTGGATAGTAGTTAGTGTACCGCAAAAAATGTGGCGAAGCAACGAACTTTCTGGACAAATTTCCCTATATTTATACTCTGTTCATTTGCCCTTCTGGTTCATGTTGGGATACAATGTAAACGATAAAGCACTCACCCGTCCCTTATAGTGCGTGTTCAAAAAGACTGGTTTTCAGTCGAACTTTTTGAACAACCTCTTATAGGGATTTGGAAATATACCTTGCAGGAGGAACAAAACCAATGAACGAAGCCGCATCAACACTGGAGGGCTGGTATGCCCTGCATGATTTTCGCTCGATTAACTGGGCCGCCTGGAAAGCAGCAGATGATGAAGAACGTGCGGTAGCACTGGACGAGCTGGAGGAATTCTGGAAAGAATGGAAAGAAGTCGAGAATTCCTCCCAGGGAAGCACTGTCGTTTATACCGTAGTGGGACAAAAGGCTGACCTTTGCATGATGCACCTGCGTGAAACGCTGGAAGATCTGAAGGCTGTTGAGAACGCGTTTAACAAAACGATGTTTGCCCAATACACAACCAAATCGTATTCCTACGTCAGTGTAGTGGAACTGAGCAACTATCTTGGCAAAGAAGGCGAAGACCCGATGCAGAATCCGGAAATTATCGCCCGTCTGAAACCTGTTCTGCCACAACGACAATACATTTGCTTCTATCCAATGAACAAAAAACGTGAGCTGAACGACAACTGGTACATGCTGTCCATGGACGAGCGTCGCACCATGATGCGCAGTCACGGCATGATTGGTCGTAGCTACGCAGGTAAAGTGAAACAGATCATTACCGGCTCTGTCGGTTTCGACGATTGGGAATGGGGCGTTACGCTATTTGCGGATGATGCACTTCAGTTCAAAAAACTCGTCTATGAGATGCGTTTCGATGAAGTTAGCGCCCGTTATGGCGAATTCGGTTCGTTCTATGTGGGAAGTCTGTTGAACGAAGAAACACTGGAAGACATGCTTAAGCTGTAAAAATAGCACAAAGCACAATAAAGCACCGCGACATCTCCTCTTGAGGATATTGTCAGCGGTGCTTTATTATCTATCAATATTCTACTACCTCAAGCTTGATTTAGATCTATATTGTTTGAACTATTTATTTACACAAAAACGGAAAGGACAGAAAAAACCTGAAAAAGCGAAGCTACAAGCTTTCTGAAAGAAAGCTACTTCGAAAGCATCCACTTCGCCTAAAAGCTTTCTGAAAGAAAGCTGCATCGGAAGCATACGCTATCACCGGATTTTCCCTTTAACAAAGGGGAATCAAAAAAATCTGGGGATAACAGCGATTGGAAGGTTATGTCTCTAATCCTGCTCCTCATCAACCGCTTTTAGCGATTCGAGGAACTCGGCTGTGGCCCGGTCACGGTCACGCCCCTTCTCTTTAAGCCGCTCAATCGCAGGCATAATGAGAATATCTACTTCTTTCTGCACGATGTAGGCCAGATCATACTGATCCTGTTCCTCCAGATAACCCCCGACCTGCATCAGGGCGTTGTATCGATCCAACTCTTCACGTGTTAATAGTCCCCGGACCTGAACACTGCAATGTCTCATCCAAAAAACCGCCCTTTCTTCAGGACTAGTGGAATACCACCAATGATGAACAGATAACGCAAATCAACCAGCTTCTTCAACTGAGCTGCTTTCCAGCCCTTGTATTTCTTGCCGCCTACAACGGCGATGGCTTCACCTTTACCCAATGAGGCAACCGTGCCTTTGCTCGTAAATACAAAAGGTTGTGGCTGTTTCTTGCGAATGGATGCCACGACGTTCTTGGCGCAGTTCACACCCTGCTGCATCGCAATCTGGGCTGTTGGCGGATAAGGCCGTCCTTCGGCATTGAACACAAGCGAATTATCACCAATGACATAAACATGTTCATGTCCAGGGGCACGCAGATAATCATCTACCTTCACACGTCCTCGCATCACTTCAAGACCTGCCTGTTCAAGCAGTGAGTTACCGCGAATACCGCCGGTCCATACGACTGTAGCCGCATCGAGCTTTTCACCCTCACCCACAATAACCCCGTCCGGAAGACATTGCTTGATTGGGACACCAATTTTGAAAGTAACGCCCTTCTTCTTGAGCACATTCATCGCATGTTCTACCAATTCCGGGTCAAATCCAGGCAAGGCCGAAGGCGCTGCCTCTACATTATAGATGTGCACATGTTTTGGATTCACGTCGAACTCCTTGCACAGCTGTGGAATACGATCTGCAAGTTCAGCTACGAATTCAACACCACTGAAACCCGCTCCACCTACGACAAACCGAATACGATTTCGTTTGTTATCGTTTTTGTACATCGCAAATTGATATTCGATGTGTTCACGAATCAGTCTGACCGAGTTAATGCTGCGGATTGTCATGGCGTGATCGAGCATCCCCGGAATACCGAAGGTCTCAGGCTCACCGCCTAGTCCAATAATCAGATAATCATAGGATAACGTGCCGTCCTCCAGAATAATCTTCCGATCCTGCAGACGAATCTCCTTCACGGAAGACTTGACCAGATCAATTTTGAACTCATCAATCAGCTTGGAAATAGGGACTCTTGCATGCTCAATGGTATCCGTGCCGGCTGCCGGCATATGTAGATGTGTAGTAATATAATGATAATCATGCCGGTTCACCAATGTGACATCGGCCTCGTTATAGTTCAATTCCTTCTGCAGCCGCTGGGCTGTCAGAATCCCGCCATAGCCCGCGCCGAGGATGACGATTTTGGGAATACTGCTCATGTCTATACCCCTTCCGGTTTCACTTGCATCAGCCCGATCTTGGGTGAGATGCAAAATGCACATACTTACAAATATTGATGAGGTCTTGCCCATTATGACGACAAATGTTAACTTCGCGAATTTATTTAAACGTTTGCATCAAAATTGATCCGTTTGTATGCAAGTTATCGTTTTAAGTTGTGAAATTAACCACAAGATTCTACAAAACACGGGATCTCTCTTCATATTACATATTGACTCTAAATTAGACAAAAAAACACATAGTACAGGTCAAGGATATCTGTATTTCTGGTAAATATCAAGGTTTTTTTTGTTATTTTTCATAACCTTTCATTTCCAATTTCATCCTATTCTCATCTGATCTTCATCAATTGTTCTCAGTTTAGTGACGCCGCTAACTTTGCAACCCTGAGTACACCGTTTATAATAGGAAGGACAGTTCAGCACCCATGCTGGTTACGATCCGTAGCCTGCACATTCTTTCTGTTAACTACCTATTAAAATATGAAAGGTGTTGTTGATTCTTGACTGCACAAAATTCCAGTCATGATATGACTGATTTACTTATTATCGGTGGAGGCCCTGCGGGTCTGTTCGCTGCGTTTTATGGCGGGATGCGTCAGGCATCCGTTACACTGGTTGAAAGCATGCCACAGCTTGGCGGACAACTTGCCGCTCTTTACCCGGAGAAATACATCTATGATGTAGCCGGATTCCCGAAAGTAACGGCTCAGGAACTGGTGAATAACCTCGTTGAGCAAATGAATCATTTTAACCCGAACATCCGCCTTGAAGAAAAGGTTGTATCGGTGGAGAAAAAGGATGAACAACATTTCATCGTGAAGACGGATGAGAATGAATATCATGCCAAAGCTGTCATTATTACAGCTGGTGTAGGTGCATTCGAACCACGTCGCCTGGAGCTTGAAGGTGCTGCCAAGTTCGAGAAGAGCAACCTGCACTACTTCATCAGTGATCTGAATGCCTTCGCTGGCAAAAAGGTACTGATCAGTGGCGGCGGTGACTCTGCGGTAGACTGGGCACTCATGTTGGAGCCGATCGCTGAGCAAGTGACGCTGATCCATCGCCGGGACAAGTTCCGTGCGCATGAGCACAGTGTCGAAAACCTGATGAATTCCAAGGTTAATGTCGTTACACCGACCGAAATCACGGAACTTCACGGAGATGACACGATTACCAAAGTAACCCTTTCCCATGTGAAAACCAAAGAAACTCAGGAAATTGAAGTAGATGATGTGATCGTTAACTTCGGATTTGTCTCTTCTCTCGGACCAATTGCCGAGTGGGGTATCGAAATTGATAGTAACTCCATCGTTGTTGATTCCCGCATGGAAACATCCATTCCAGGAATCTTCGCTGCCGGTGATATCACAACATACCCGGGTAAACTGAAACTGATCGCTGTCGGATTCGGCGAAGCTCCAACAGCTGTCAACAATGCGAAGGTATACTTCGATCCGGATGCCAAGTTGTCCCCAGGACACAGCAGTAACATGAAACGCTAGTTTTGCTGAAATAACATATATTGATACAAAAAAGGGTATCTTACTCCTGAGTGAATCCATATCAGGAGGGATACCCTTGTCTTATATATGCCCGCTGTGTAACGGTCTGGTTGTACCGGAGCAGGCTTGCCCCCACTGCCTTCAGGGACTGTTAGAATGCGGCAAATTGGATGATTACACCGGACCATACAGCCCCTACGTATTCCAACCTTCCTCTGACACGGCAGACGAAGTCGAAAACGTTTGCAATCATGTGATGTACTGTCACCATTGTCAGACGAGCACGCCATGGCCTGTCTCACTATGGGACTTGTCCGGAAACCTGTAACATTGCCTGCAATGAGGATCTCTAGTGAAGAATGGCAGATACGTCGGTACCCAGTTTGCGCTTATGGATTTCTGCCAACAGCAGTGCGATGAAATCTCGTTCGAGATTCAACTCAATCGCTTTATGGTAGGAATCCAACAACATCTCATCGGATAACATAGCCATTTCCCGCCACAACCTTTCCTTTTTTTTCCTCAAAACTATCATATCAGAGATTCATATAGAGAACAAGCGTTCTTGTTATCCACAACGATATGTGGAAATCCTGTGCATAGTTTGTTGATAAATGGAAAATATATAGAGTAATCAACGTGTATAGTGTGGACAATATTTATGCACAGGAAGTTTGTACTACTGTCAGAACGTTTATCAGCGTATTTTTTTTGGAATAAATTCATAGTTTCAAGACTTGTTGCGAGTAAATTACCCGGTAATGTAAAATTTCAAACGGTTTTCATAACGTTTTCTTCTATATATTATCGGTTTTTCTTGGATTTTCTTGAGCTTTCCCATTCATTTTCTATTGGGGTCTGGTATTTACTTCCAAAATCCAGATCTTGCCTGAATAATCCAGTCCATAATCAAATCCAAGCTGACCTACACCAGGGAACTGACTCTCCATAATGTACGTACATGTCAGTGTAAGTGAACGCATCTCCCGGCGTTTGTGCCGACCGGATATATGTGGCAGGGATAAACCAAGAGCTCGCCTTCCTGATAACATGGTGCCACCCTTGCTCAGATTCGTCACACAGAGCCCGGGACGAGCGAGTCGTCCTACTAAAGAACGGAATACCCAGCCTCGTTGGGTTTTAACAACTTTGACTCTGTAATCAACAGGTCTCCCTTGAATTGTTGCCAGATGAATGCCTTGCTGGATCAAGTACTTTCGTCTAGCCTTTACACGCACCAGAGAGCGATACATCTGGCTGAAACTGGTGAAAGAACGGGTCGTTTTCATATGGGTGTATCGATAAGCCCCACCGCTCGCCGATACCCGGATGACACCGTAACCTCCACCACCGACAATAGGTTTGACATACACCATTCCATAACGACTGAGCATTTGCTGCAGATTACCCGGGTTGAATGCCTTGGTCTGTGGGATATGGACAGCAGCTACCGGGTATTTCATCAGAGCCGCTGTCTTCCGCCATTTGCTTGCAAGTTGTCTCGACATGGGTTGATCTCCTTCCTTGAAACAATAGTCCTTCCTTATACATACTCAACAGAAGCCTTGCTTTCTTGGATGTCTGTCCACGGCAATGGCCCCTTTTCCATGTAACCTGTCCCAGGGTGATGGCGGAAACGGGAACAAGCGCCCGGTTTGCTTTTCAAACAAGTCAATCTGTCGTATGCTACTAAGGAATGGCTTGGAAGGGCTTAAATATGAGGATCTAAGGAGCGTTCAGAACAAATGGAAGCATTTTTCAAATCACTTTATGGCGTAGCCTATTTTGCAATGTCGATCGTTCTGGTAGCTGTTACGGTACTTCTCTTTGTCACAGGTATTCGACTGTTTATGCAAAAGCGTAATCGCGGCTTTGCCGTGAGTTGTCTTATATTTGCCTGTTTCATCGTCTTTATCATTGTTGTTATGTTAACTACGCCCTTCTCTGCCACACCGCCGGGTTCACCGGAAGCCATGGCTGCCCTTCTTCACTTTGGGTAGTTGAACTCTGTAGAAGGAGATGCTTATGACACGTACTAATGAAACCTTAGGAATTATTGATATCGGCTCGAACTCCATTCGTCTAGTTATATATGAACTGGATCAGGACGCAGCCTATCGCATCATTCATGAAGACAAATATGCCGCTCGTCTGAGCAGCGTTGTTGAGTCCGATGGAACCATTCTGCGCCATTCACTGGATAAAGCCATCACCATCTTGCGTCAGTTCAAAGCGACCTGTGAAGCGTATCAGACCAAACTGATTCGTGCAGCAGCTACCGCAGCCATTCGTAATGCAAGCAATGTCCTGGAGATTATTGAATGGCTGGAGACAGAGACCGGGCTTACCATTGAATGTGTATCGGGAGATCGGGAGGCCTATTATGGGTTCCTTGGTGTCACTCAATCCATTGATCTGGCAGACGGTTACGTCGTGGATATTGGAGGTGGCAGCACAGAGATTACGGTCTTTCGGGATCGGAAAAGGTTACATAGCATCTCCCTCCCCATTGGTGCAGTGAATTCACATGCCCGATACGGGGGTGAAGATCAGTGGACCGAGGCTAATGCAAATGCATTGTGCAACGAAGTCACTGAAGCTCTTCGTGGACAGGATTGGATTCGTGAGCATCCTGGTCTGCCACTCATCGGACTTGGCGGCACAATGCGTACACTCGCCAAAGTGGAACAGAAGCGTACCCAGTATTCTTTGCCTGTCAGCCATCATTATGAGATTAGTGAGGAAGCGATGGAGAACATCGCTCGCTCCTTGCCACATCTCACCTCAGCACAGCGCAAAAAGGTACCTGGGCTCGCCAAAGATCGCGCTGACATCATTGTGCCCGGCGTACTGATCCTGCGAACAATCTTCCAGTTAATACAGGGAGATCGTTATGTGGTTAGTGGCGCGGGTCTACGAGACGGGTTATTGCGAGATTACATGGCTGGAGGTCAGCCGGTCGTTCCAGACGCGCTGAAGGACAGTATCCGCAACTTTATCCATTTTGGTCCGCCTATTCCAGAGAAACGTCTGCAACGGATTCATCAGGATATGGTTACCCTGTACACTGCATTACAAGGTACCCCTCCTGATCAAGCAGATGCCCGAATCCTGTATGCATCCTCCATGCTGCACATGGCAGGTAAGCAGATTAACTATTTCCGTTATACACAGCATTCGGCCTATTGGATCATGAATGCAAGCATCTATGGACTTTCTCATCGGGAGACCATTCTAAGTGCCAGTGCAGCTGATTATCATCCCAAAAAAAGAACGCCCCAGTTGCTGAATAAGCACCGGGACATTCTGAAAAACTCGGATGAGCGGCATGCTCATCGAATTGGCTCTCTGCTGCGCGTAGTCGAAGCCATTAATCGATCTGAGAGCATCGCTGCGATCAAAGCAACAAAAGAAAACGACTCACTGCAGGTGCAATTCACCTGTACAGCTGAGCCGTTACTGGAACTTGATGGCCTGGAAGAGGCCGTCAAGGATCTGAAGGAAGCCTGGGGAGTTACGTTAACGCACTCCATTCAGCAGGCTTCCAAGGGATAATACCCATGGCCTCCGTCTGACTTCTCAGCGGGGGCTTTTCATTTTCTACAAATACATAATTGCCACCAGGCATAAGTTCTCTGGCTTTGACATTATCCATAAGCGACAGATTAAGAATATCGACCAGCATCTTCTTCAGCTCTGGATCGAATACGGGACACATCAGTTCAATTCTTCGATTCAGGTTACGTGTCATCCAGTCTGCACTGGAGATGAATACATCGGGATTGCCGCTGTTTTCAAAATAAAACAACCGGGAATGCTCCAGGAAGCGATCCACAATGCTAATGACCCGAATGTTCTCACTGAGTCCCTCCACCCCTGGACGCAGACAACATACACCACGCACAATCAGATCAATCTGAACGCCGGCTTGAGAAGCCTCGTACAATTCATCAATCATTTCCTGATGGGATAAGGAGTTGATCTTGGCAATGATTCTGGAAGGTTTGCCTTTCAGCGCATGCTCTGTTTCTCTTCGAATCAGTGCAAACAGCTCATCCTTCATCCCATCTGGAGCTACGCGGAACGCCTGCAATGCCTTCGGACCGGAGTATCCGGTAATCTCATTGAACAATTCGGATGCATCTTCTCCAATAATTGGATTAGAGGTGAATAGTCCCACGTCCGTATACACTTTGGCTGTACTCTCATTATAGTTACCGGTTCCTACATGAACATAACGTCTTAAACCCTGCTGTTCCCTGCGTACGACAAGAATGATTTTGGCATGGGTCTTCAGTCCAACCAGTCCATAAACCACGTGACAACCGGCCTTCTCCAGCTTACGGGCCCAAGCAATGTTGCGCTCTTCATCAAATCGGGCTTTCAGTTCCACCACCACCGTGACCTGCTTACCACTCTCAGCGGCAAGTGCAAGTGCCGGAATAAGGCGTGAATCGCCATTGACCCGATATAAGGTCATCTTGATGGCCAGAACTCTTGGATCTTCCGAAGCCTCCAATATAAAATCAGTGACTGGTTCAAACGATTCGTACGGATGATGCACCAGTACATCGCGTTTGCGCAGCAGCTCAAAATGACTTTCTCTTGGCAGAAACTCAAGGGGGTAGACTGGCTTCACCGGACTGTATTTCAGATGTGAGAAACTTTCCAGACTGTCCACGAATCCCGCCAGAAAACTCAGATCAAGTGGTCCATCAATTTCATATACCGGGTCGTGAATATCAAATTCATCCTGCAATTCCAATAAGGCATCCGGACGAAAATCCTTACACACTTCCAGTCGTACAGGAGCCCCGCGGCGTCTGCGCCGCAATTCTTTTTCAATAGCCTCAAGCAGATCTCCCGCTTCTTCTTCATTAATAAACAGATCCGCATTACGGGTCACCCTGAATTCCTGTGCAGCAAGCGAGATATATCCGCTGAAGAGCGTATGGATATGATGTTTGATAAGGTCTTCAATCAGGATGAATGTTTTCTTTTTGCTATTCGCCCGAATGGGAGCCTGAACTACCCGCGGCAGATTGGAAGGTACCTGAACAATAGCCATAAACGGCTCGCCCTTTTGCTCCCCTTCCTTCTGTAACATCACGGACAGATAGACAGACTTGTTGTGTACCAGCGGGAACGGACGACTCTGGTCAATCGCCATCGGTGTGAGTACCGGAAAAATAATTTCATGAAAGTACTGGTCCATTGCGCGCTGCTGTGTCACATTAAGATCTGTATATTCCTGAATGTTCACGCCTTTCTTGGCGAGTATACGAATGAGTTCACGATACGTTTTATACTGTTCGGCGACCATGGTCCCGGTTCGTTTGATCAATCTGCGGTACAATCCCGAAGGCGTGTATCCTGTAAAATCTTTTTGCGTGAATCCGGCCTTGATCTTCTCTTTTGTCTCCGCCACCCTTACACTGACGAACTCGTCCAGATTACTAGCGACAATGCCGAGAAATCTCATGCGTTCCAGCAGAGGCGTTGTTGGATCCTGGGCCTCCTGAAGTACGCGCCGATTAAATTCAACCCAACTCAAATCACGATTAACGTAGTTACCTGTTTTGACGTCTCTATGCATGTATGGCCTCCGAATGTGTTGCATATCTATTCTTGGTTAGAAGTTCTCATATAATTGTACTATTCGTAATCAACATCAAGCGTCAGCGCAGTGTAAACGCTACGTAAAATTTATGTAAATGATACCTCATGGCCGCAACTTTTTCCATCCCTTTACAAAGGTCAATAGACAGAGTAAAGTGAAGTACAGTGTGATTTGGTCCGGTTGCTTGTTCTCATTCCAAATATAGTTGATTAAAGGAGTATATAATGAAATCCAACAAACCTAGAACGTTACAAAAAAATATAGAATTTTTCACGGCTGCACTATCTCAATGTATGGTAAGCGCGTGGCAGGAAGACCCGGCTGGTGTCTATTGCGAGGTCGGTTGTGGCATTGTGGAGCGGATCAGTGAAGACAGTGTGCGCATCCGAAACAATGACGGAACAAAGAGCCATTATGCACGAGATATCACGATGTTCCAGACTGAAAAATAATTTTGCTTAAATACGTAAAAAAGACTAGCTTTCCGAAACAAGGTGTTGTATACTCTTGCCACAAGGAAAGGAGGTGCGTCAACATTTCTAATGTCATGTTGAACGTGTCCCTTACCCGATCCACTAGCTCAAATTAAAAGAGTCTGGTGGAGGCGCGGGATACGGATCAATGTTTCAAAAAGCGCCACGGGTAGAAAAGCCGTCTTCGGACGGCTTTTTGTTTTCTCTTTTTCTGTAGAGAGGTTGAGAAAACACCCAAAATATTGGAAATGGACCCTTTAGTAGAGTAAACCAGGATGGCTATAATTAGGATGCAACTCAACCTAAATCCGAGGAGGCATCTTGTAATGTTCAAAAATGTAAGGGGTTTCAAGACATCCATCATGTTGGCTTTTGTTTTGTTATTCACCTCCATCATGTTGCCCGCAGGTCAGCATGCCAGCGCAGCACCAAGTTTCGCCAAAGGAGCCGACATCAGTTGGGTTCCCGGAATGGAAGCCCAAGGTTACAAATGGAAAGATAAAAACGGCGTACAACGCGACATCATTGATATTTTGAAAAAAGACTATCAAATCAACTCGGTTCGCATTCGGGTATTCGTTAATCCTTCGAATGATTATGGGAACGGTTACATAAATAAGGATCGTGCGGCTGCACTCGCACAACGTGCCAAAAATGCTGGCATGAGTGTAATGCTTACCCTGCACTACAGCGATTCCTGGGCAGACCCTGGTCAGCAAACCAAACCTGCTGCCTGGAAAAATTATACGTTCCAACAGCTCATGGATGCGGTATGGAACCACACTCGTGAAGTTATGACGGCAATGCAAAGCAAAGGCGTTACCCCGGACTGGGTACAGATCGGGAATGAAACAAGTAACGGTATGTTATGGGAAGATGGCAAAGCATCCACCAACATGAAAAACTATGCGTGGTTGGTGAACACAGGCCATAACGCAGTGAAATCCCTGAGCAGCGGCACCAAAACCATTGTGCATCTGGCAGGTGGGGATGATAACGCCCTCTATGTATGGAATATTGGAGGCCTGATCAATAACGGAGCCAACTTTGACATGATTGCCATGTCCCTCTATCCTTCAGCTTCCGGCTGGAACACCGCTGTGACAAATACGGTAAACAACGCCAAGGATATGATCAACCGTTATGGCAAAGAGATCATCATCTCCGAAATTGGCATGGACAATAACCAGGCTGCAGCTGGTAAAAGTTTTGTTGCTGCGATGAAAAACCAAATCCGTAATCTGCCCAATGGCAAAGGTAAAGGTGTATTCTACTGGGAGCCTCAGGCTACACCAGGATACAACGGCGGCTACGGCAAAGGCGCATGGCAGTCCAATATGATGCCAACTGTTGTCATGGAAGGATTTATTGACTAGAACACGGAGAGGTTAGATGTTTGGATGAGAGCAGTGGTGGCGTTCCGGTGGCAGATCGTTCTTATGATCGCTGTTGTATCCTAATTTCTCGAACAACTTTTCATAAGTTGAAATTAGGATACAAAGGCGACCGCTCCGCTTCTTCAGAATCGATTCCGCCCCCTCCACTACGTTGCTGCTCTATGAGGCACTTCTAAAACCGTGGGTAGTCAAATGGATTAGGTAGTATGGTAAAACAAGAGCTTGAGGCGCTGTTCCCGGTGGGAGTAGCGCCTTTTGGCGATGAAGTGCGTTGAGGGGGCAGCCTGGTGGGCGTTCCGGTGGCAGATCGTTCTTATGATCGCTGTTGTATCCTAATTTCTCGAACAACTTTTCATAAGTTGAAATTAGGATACAAAGGCGAACGCTCTGCTTCTTCAGAATCGATTCCGGCCCCTCCACTACGGTGCTGCTCAATGAGGCACTTCTAAAAACGTGTGTAGTCAAATGGATCAGGTAGTAAGGTAAAACAAGGGCAGAAGGCGCTGTTCCCGGTGGGAGTAGCGCCTTTTTGTGATGAAGTGCGTTAAGGGCGTAGCATAGTGGGCGTTCCGGGGGCGGATCGTTCTTATGAGCTAGGCTGAATCCAGAATGGTTTTTTCGCTTAGATATGAATATAATAAAATAAATCATGCAGAACATCGGTTAGCTTATTTTAAGAGCGGGGGAAAATGGATGAGTTTTTTAAAAGGATTCGGTCAGTTAGCTGGGGAAGTTACCGGGAAAGTGTTGGGCGGCAGCGTGAGGGTTGTTGGTGAAATCGCGGGAAGCCCCTTTATCAAAGAAATCGGGAACGGCGTAGAGAAAGCTACGATTAATACAGGCAAAACCGTGGGACAACTGGCTAGCGGAACTTATGATCTTGCCAGTGGTGCAATTCGAAAAGATGATACCGCCATAGACGCGGGGCTTGCCGATATTGGAGGTGCTGTAACCAATACTGCAAAAGGTGTAGCGATATCAGCCAAGTATGTATATAACAGCGGTAAAGATGTTGTTGTGGGCATGAAAGAGGAAGATAAGGACCGAGTGAAGCTTGGTGCCAAGAATCTTTTAGCTGCTGCTGCGGTAACAACACTCGCTGTCGGTGTCATTGATGCAGTTGATGGGGCTGAAGGTGTGGATACGTAGGATTTGGATTAGATCACCAATAACACAACAACTGAAGAAATACAGCCTAGCAGGGCAACCAAAATATGGAGAAAACTAAATGAGATTTTTTCAAGTAAAATCCGCTGTTTCTTCTGAATTAAACACGAGTAGATGAACACCGTAACCACAATGGGCAGATATAAATGAAGATCCGGACCATCCGTGCTCGGTAATAGTTTATTAATATATCCACCTATCGTCTCGTTGACCATCATGAACCCATATATACTACCGATTATTGCTGAAACTGCAAACTGAAATAGTATCTGAACTACAGCATTCTTTACAAAGAATGGATCACGTTTGCGGTAACGGTTATTAACCATCATATATCTGTCGCCTCCTCGTTTTTCGATTACTCTGTTTGGTTACTATTTTTGATTACTACTCCTGTATTTTACCATAACGTTGATCAGCCTTCCTTTTTAGTTTTTATCGATCTATCGCTCCCCCACAAACAAAAAATTGCCCTCTCCACCTCATTGGCAGAAAGGGCATTATAACAATTAAGATACCTCTGTTCAGCTTACCTTAGCGAGTCTCGTAGCACGTATCGATGCGGCAGCGTATACGATAAGCGCTGTCCAGATGAGTGCGAAACCAACAAGCAGAACTGGCGAGACCGTTTCCTTGAACACAAACACACTCAGGATCAGCATGATTGTCGGCCCAATATACTGTACGAAGCCTAGTGTGGACAACGACATTCGGGCAGCCGCCCGTGCAAAGAACAGCAGCGGCAGCGCCGTCACTACACCGGAAAGCAGCAGTTCGAAGAACATTGGTGCAGGTAACGTCCATGCCGTTGCTTTTCCTACTATGGCTAAGTAGATCCAGTAGCCCAGTGCGACGGGTAGAACTACAGCTGTCTCCGAAAATAAACCCACAGAAGCGTCTTGCTTAATCTTTTTCTTCGCCAGACCGTACAAGCCAAATGACACGGCCAGTGAGATCGCAACCCATGGGAAACGTCCGTAGTCGATAGCGATGATAAGCACCGCGACACCAGCGATGGCAATCGCGAGCCATTGTCCACGGTTTGGCTTTTCATGAAGGAAGACAACCGCCAGCAACACATTCAGTAACGGGTTCAAATAATAGCCCAGACTTGTCTCAACGACATGACCGTTGTTAACCGCCCAGATGAAGATAAGCCAATTAATAGCGATTAGCAGCCCACTCGCGGTAAGGGACAGCAGGGTCGAACGACTGGTCAGAATGCGCTTCATGTCACTCCAACGACGTTGGACGGCAACGAAAATCCCCATAAAGACAAATGACCAGACAACCCGATGCGATAAAATCTCGCCTGCCGGTACATTTTCAAACAACTTCCAATACAGCGGGAGAACCCCCCACATGATATAAGCAATGATCGCGTTGATTAATCCATTATTCATAACTAGTTCCCCTCTTATTACTCTGATATCTCAACGGATTATACGCCTCGATCCTCGTTTAAGTAAAGGGGGTAATAGGTCATACAGGAATCCATGCCTATTTCAAATGACTTTTTCTTTGAGCAAAAGCTTCACGTTTAGAGCAACCAAATTATACTTTGCGCTTTTTCTTTCTTAATCTCATAAAGAAGATAAAGATCACCGCAAATACGATTACACCTACGATATACATATCAATATCTTGCTCAAACATAAACCACATCTTGTGTTCTACGTTTACTTGTTGTTTTGGTGGAAATCCTTGCCCGAATAGCTCAGTTGCTTGATTAACATTATTCATTTCGATGGTCACACTACACGGACTACTTCCTAATTCGCCATCCACTTCGCTAAAGTATATTAAGTATTTGTTACCTTCCTTGAAATCAAATCCCCATGTGTAGTCAGTTCAATAATTAGTTGGGAGTCAACTTCAGTATTCCAACTTCTCTCAGCTTCCACTAAAATATATCTAATTTTCTCTTTGGTCCCCGTAAACCCCTCTTGCTTTAAGTCGACCTTTACTTGCTTTACTTCACCATATACAGCTCCATCATATATTTCTAACTGTTCTTGGGGACCTCCCGATTCGGCACATGACAAAGCGTTAACATCTTGTGCATTTGAGATAAAGAACATGGTGGATATAAAAAATATGAACGTAAATATACGAAGCTTCATTTTTTCCACCTTCTTCTCATCATGTTAATTCGTACATCTTTATTGACCTGTTTAACAGGAAAAATGTTGCATTTTCCCTGGCCGTTAGGTGAATGAAAAAATGGAGCAACCAATTGGACACAGTTGGTTGCTCCATTTTTTTTATTAAGTTTATTATTCAAGACTAGTCTAAAAGAAATAAAACTAAGATATTTTTCTTACAGCAAACCATAACTCAACAAAATTCAGTTCATCTTTAACTCCAGTAATTTCAAATTCCATTCCGTCGACCTGTTCATATCCTGTAGTAGGAAGCCATTCAGAAAAGAATCGTCTATATAAGGTTTCAATGGTTTCATCGAATTTATCCCATGTAAAGGGATCAGAGGAAAAGATCGCCCACGTGTGTGCTGGTATCGTTATACTTGTGTAACCATCGGGTTTACTTGTTTCACCTTTAAATGCACACAACATGTATGCGAAAGTATCCTCCCCAGTTTTTTTGTAGCTACACACAGCATGCACTTTATGATAATTCGAATTCAAAGAGTTTGGTAGATCACCAGCATTTGTAGCAAGTCTTTCAACCTCGCCATTTTCATGGCTTTGCTTCCATAATTGTGCCGGTGTCTCTACTCCGTTTAATTGAAACACTTTCTCGATTCCAAATATTTCGAAGCTTTCTTTTGTTTCGATACGATAGTTCATAGGCTCTTCCCCTTTAATCGAAATAAGGAAGGAAAGCCGAGGATAGGCTTTGAGGGCAGTCCCTTCTTCTCGAGCCATTGCAGGGTTAACACCATGCAACGATTGAAATGCTCTTGCGAATGATACCGGTGATTCATACCCATACTTTATGGCAATATCAACAACTCTCCTATCACTATTCTGCAATTCAATTGCAGCGAGAGTCAGCCGTCTTCTTCGTATATATTCCGCAAGTGAAACATTGGTAATGAACGAGAACATTCTCTGAAACTGATGTGAAGAACAATAAGCACATTGAGCAATTTCCTTCAACTCGATCTCGCCGACCAAGTTCATTTCAATATAATCCAATGCCCGATTCATCCTCATAAGCCAATCCATCTGATCCCTCCTCTTAACAGAAGTATAATTCTGCTACGTTTTCATATCGCAACTATTTGTGCACAATTAAGTTTCCTTGGAGAATTGGTGTCGTTCTATATAAGTTTTGGAGCGTTGAGATATTCTTTTATACGAACCTGGCCTTTAGTTGAACGAAATGGGCAGTTAGCCTCCGCCGAGCATAGAAAGACCGCCATTGAAGGCGGTCTAAAAAAATTACCATTTTTGCCCGACAATAAGTCCTGGAGATATTAAGATTGCATCTGTTTACAAACAGTCTTCCAATCAGGAGAGGAGCCCCGAGATGATTCGCTGTAAGCCTGGATTTTATACATCAAAAGGAATTACTTATGTAAGGTCACAGCCACTCACCCTAATTAGAGCGTCTCAACCAACTTCTGAATCTTTGAGTGGGAAATTAAATATAAAGGTCCCATTATTTCTATTTTGCCATCCTTTACACGTATAGCGCTCTCCTGTTCTGCCGCATAAACATCAATCTCTTCAGACAAGGGGAACAGGTAGCCTTGAACAAACGTGGCGTAGTTCCGCTTAGAATGAGATTCATAGGCAAAATGATCAAAGCCAATACCATTATAAATAGTACTTGTTTCAACTTCATCAGTGTTATTCAAGCTTAACCATTTTGCAGCCATGTTTAATGCACCGGCGCTGGCACCCATTATAACGGCATTGCTATTCTTAATAACATCGGATAATTCATAATCCGCCAAAAAATCGTTCTGCAGAACAGGATCTCCACCGCATAAAAAAATGACAGAAGCGTTCTGAATGGATCGCTGGGCATCTTCCTTCTGCATGCGGTAATCAATGAAATGATATTCATCAAAAATAATATTAGCCTGATTCAACCATGTCCATTCAGAAACATCATCAAAGTTAACTTGCTCATCTGTATAACCAGACGGGTCGGCGCTAATCATAACAAGCGATTTTCTGTCTTGTATATCCTCCTGCAAACAATGGACCAGCTTCTCTGGAAAAAAATCATTAAACCAACTGAGATAGTAGTGAGTTTTCAAACTTAATTACCTCCATATGTACTATTTATATTCATCCATTCTTAACGATAATACATAGTATGCACGCTAGAAAGCGGAAGAGTTCTTTATTAGCAATGAACTGTTTTCTACTCAGATCCAACTTGTAGATTACGTCTTTCATATCTTCCTCTGGGTACCTGCACCAACAGGTGGATGAACAACTAAACCATCATCTACAATACTTAGTGTTAGTTCAGTTTATATATTTGAAAATTACATAGTATTTGACTCATACTTTCTTCTCTTTATCTCCAGTTCATTTCCAATTAAAGGTGTTATCCTCAAAACAAATGCTACAACAAGAGGAAAGGCTCAAAATGAGCTTCCTTCTTTTGAAATCTCTAATTGAGATGGTTCTAACTTTCCATTAACCAATGCGTATCTAACGATCGCATCTCCTAAATAGTTTCCTGCAGAAATCTGAATAGGCAGCTCTGAAATAAGCTCATTATCCTTAATTCCGTATCGTAGTATATTTTGAACCGTTGGTTGTTCAAACCATTCGCTGGAGTCGCTTTCACTAAATTCAAATGAATACTTGTGTCCATCAACCGAAACAGTGTACTGCCAAATATCTTTATCAGTTTTTTGGTCAACTTTAATATTGTTTTGAACGAAATCTTTCGGATCCGTAACAGGGATTTCTGTGAAGTCTGTTCTAAGGACATGCACTTCTGAATTATGTATTCCAGTCCCTGTACCTTTAGTCAGAATAATAACAATCTCATCTTCTCCATCTTTATTTAAATCAATGACAAAAATTTGAGGATAAAATGAGGGATTTGTTACATTACTCCAATCAAATGTTTTCGGTTCTCCGTTTATGGCTACATCAAGCGACGAGAACAAATCCCCTTTCTCCTGAACACCATAAACAGCGATTTTCTTATCAGAAGTCTCGGATAATAGTGTATTGGGAGTAGATTCAACTGATGTTGATACACTCTCTTTGGATCTCTTCTCATCAACCATTGCTGGACTTGTAGACTGATTATTAACCCCACATCCAGACAACAACATGGTTCCTACTATTGTAACTATGAATTTCTTTTTCAAAAGATATCCTCCACATACAGTATTATAATGTTAAAAAATAGAAAACAATTCATTTCAGGATATATCATTATCTCATGTCACTTCTGTGTGTTCCAATCGTAGGTTATAATTTAAATAAATTCCATTCACTATTATAACAGCAATATATTCAAACAAGGAGACGCTGAAAATTATGAGCAGATCATCCACATTTCCAATCGTTTTCGAAAAACGAATCTTTGTAAGGTGAAGACGGATGCTGCTGACGCTTTTCTTGTCTGATCAAGGATTTCAAACACACCTCTAAGCCATTTAAACGTAAGCTGAAGCATCTCGGCATGCTAGGAAGTCAATTTAGAGAGTAGAAATAACCAGGACCATTTCCAGAAGAAACTAAACAACCGTTCCCTGCAGAAGACCCGGAAACGGTTGTAGCTCAAATCTATTTAATTTCATTTGAAATTGCTATGTCTATCTTGGGTGTTTTAACTAATGTCTATAAAGCTCTCTTTCCCTTACAGCTCCAGGTCTGCTGCCCGGGCATTCGCTTCAACCTGCTCCGGGCTTTTGCATCCCGGAATGACGCAGCTGACGGCTGGATGCCTCAGACACCAGGCTAGGGCCCACGATGCCATGTCGACACCTTCCGGTACCTCGTTTTTCTGAATTTCACTCACGAGCTTCAGCTTCTCATCTATCTCTTCACGCTCGTGTCCCTTTCTGACATTATCACTGAACACCATGCCTGGTTTGTATTTGCCGCTCAGGTAGCCGCTGGCCAGCGGGACTCTCGCCAACACACCAAGATCCTGCTCCAGGCAAGAAGGGAATACCCTCTCTTCCGGTTTCTGGTCCAGACGGTTATACACAACCTGAATAGCCTTCGCGTTCAACTCGGTAGCCTTGCTCGTCTGATGCAGATTATCGTTGCTTCCAATTGATATACCGAGATTGCGGATTTTACCGGCCTGCACCTGCTTGTCCAGCATGGTCCACAGTTTGTCGTTATCGAACGCCTCATCCGATCCGGAGTGGAACTGATACAAATCGACATAATCCGTTCTGAGAGCTTTCAGGGATTCTTCCAGCTGAACGCGAATCTGATCCACGCTCCAGGCATTTGTCCAGTTCTCATGCCACTGGTGACCGAACTTGGTTGCAATAACCCAATCCTCACGTCGGTCCCGGGACATAAAATCGCCGATAAAGCCCTCCGACATATGATGAGGTCCGTAGCATTCGGCCGTATCAATCAAATTAATGCCCAGTTCTTTGGCCCGGTAGAGAATGTCATCGACTTCTTTCTGGGTATAATCCTTCCCCCAGTCACCGCCAAACTGCCACGTGCCCACGCCTACGACGGATACATCCAGTTCGGTCTTGCCCAATCTTCTGTACTTCATTCTTCTCACCTCGAGATTTAATATGTTGGTCTAGTGACGGATTGTACGATCGATCAATACATAATAGTAGCGCTTTCATAATAAAGGGTATAGGAGAATTTATCAATCCATTATTTTTTATAGATTGGTAGTTTTCTCTCTATTATTCTTCCATTCTTTCTTTTTCTTACCGATCCAACTAAATAATTTGAATAGATAAACTACAACAAGTACGATCATGAAAATAATAGTTGAGTACACTCCTACAACTGATTGAAAGTCAGGATGAGTTGCAGGTGAGATCATGGTACCTATCCAGATTCCTATTCCGAGAATTAACATATCTCTGATTGGATCGTACCACCTAACTTGGCGCTTATAAATGTAGATAGCGAACATAGCCATAACAGTGAACAGTATTGCAAAGATCTCATCCGAATCTTCACTAAATAAACCTTCTTCAATCTCCCATGAAGGAAAATAGAAGTAAATCATGATCACTTGCAGCAAAGTTAAGGTTAAAGTCAAATAGAAGCCCTTTTTTCGTCTTGCTTCTGATTTTTTTGCCAAAATCTTTTTCTGATCATCGGTATAAAAGATATTGTCGAGATCCTCGGCCTCAGATCCTGGTTTGAATAAAAGTGAACCCTTATACGAACTTTTGGGCACTGCTTTTATTCCTTCAGGAGTGTTAGGTGTTGCTCTTAAAGCCATGTCGGTATGGAATATCGTCACATTATTAGCCTGAAGCACGTCAATCCAAGCATCAATTATCGCAAGGTCAGCGTGGGTAAAAGAAAGGACTTCGGACTGTTCGTTCGCATCCTTACCATAGAACATAAATTTTGCAGCCCTATAAGGAACGAGTTTAGCAGTTATCGTGCCTGCTCGAACCTTTTGTTTAGGGATGAGTTGATAATCCATCCCAATTAATACATACTCCATTCGTTCATAAGTTAAAAAAATTTCTTTTTCTTCATTTTTCTTTTTATCTTTAGAATACGTATAATATCCAGTCTGTCTTAATTCTATTTCAAAAACATAATCAAGGTATTTTTGAAGGTTTTTAAAACAAAACCAGCCTAGCCAACTAAACAAAATGCCTATCCCAAAAGTCGTTATCGCAACACCAATTTCATTATTCATCATCCATAACACCGCTATGACAATTAATCCAAGTCCAATGATAGAAAAAACTGAGATCAGACCTGTATGAAAACCAATTGCCCATTTTGGGAGTTGATTTGTAAACTTTCGGTTATCCTTTGTTTGCATTTCTAGCATATTAGTACCTCTTTTCTATCGTAAGTCAGGGCTCATGTAACTTAGCTTCATCTCCTAAAGGTTTCCATTCGCACCTCCTAGACCTCAAATGTTTTCTTTTATCCAAGCACGTAACTTATCAGCATAGAAAGAGCGTTCATCTGGATCGGACTGGGAACCCTGTGAAAAATAAAGTTGATCATTCACATATCTAGGGTAAACATGGAGATGATAATGCCACACATCCTGATTGCCAGCAGGCTCATTATGTTGCCTCGTCGAAATCCCATCACATTCATATGTACTTTTCATTGCAAATGCTGTAAGCTGCGCTGCCCGGTGAATCTCCGCAGCGTAATCCGCAGGGAGTTCAAAGATGTTCTCGAAATGCTGGTTAGGAACAACAAGAACATGTCCTTTATTGTTAGGCCACCATTTTCTCGCTATAAATGCCGTCACCTTTTCATTCTGATAAATGATATCCCTTTGTTTTGTTCCCTGATCAGGTCGCTCGATACCCCAAATACAACAAAATGGACATTCGTATTCTTCGGGCTTATGTGAAAATGATGCTGTCATCTTTATCATTCAACCCCTCTCATATTTCCCCAACAAGCTATTAGACGCAGGTAACTTATGTTCGTTGTGTTATCCTAACACAAAAAGGACGGACGCTGATCTGTCGTGATCAACGTCCGTTTTATAAGGTTCTTTATACGTTATACGAGATGAATTACTTCACTTCACCAACAACGGTAAATCGC
This sequence comes from Paenibacillus sp. FSL R5-0623, assembly GCF_037974265.1. Taxonomy (NCBI): domain Bacteria; kingdom Bacillati; phylum Bacillota; class Bacilli; order Caryophanales; family Paenibacillaceae; genus Paenibacillus; species Paenibacillus sp. FSL R5-0623. Next base: position 5,583,187 of record NZ_CP150233.1, read on the forward strand.
TCGTTTTTGTGTTGTGGATTCTCGATCTCATCAACCAAAGCAATCGCATAGTCTGCATAACTGATGTAGCTGTTGCCTTCGCTATTCACGAGAATAACGTCGTTGCCTGCTTGATATTTGCCGGTGCGTACACCTTCTGGATTAAAGAATCCAGCCGGGCTCAAGAATGTCCATTGAATACCCGAAGATGCTTGCAGATCCTGCAAGTTTTGGCCTTGGTTCGTTGCAGTTGCTTTGTAAGCATCCGGGAATCCTGGGGATTCAAAGACACGCAACGTTTTGGACTCATCTGTGAAAAGGCTTCCTGCTCCACCCACAACGATCAGACGAGTGTTTGGTGCATCTTTCAGGATGTTGATCAACGCTTGTCCTACTTCCACATGCAGGTTTTCTTTACCCGCTGGAGCACCAAATGCATTTACAACCACATCAAACGCTTTAAGATCTTCAGCTGTAAGATCGAATACATCTTTCTCCAATGTATTCAGACTTTTATCTTCCAATTTGGATGCATTACGAACGATTGCCGTTACTTTATGCCCTCTGTCTGCTGCTTCTTTCAAAATTACACTTCCTGCTTTGCCTGTTGCACCAATGATTGCAATGTTCATCATGATCTCTCCTTTAAATTATCGATATTGTTTGTGTTTGAACTTTATATTGTAACTATAGTTGTTACAACTAAGTTTGTCAACCATGCACAATCAGTACACGCAAAAAAGCCCCTGATATCATGTCCGTACAAAACGGATACAATTCAGAGGCTATTTATTAAAGGGAATGCAAACTGCTTATTTCAAAACAAGATTGGGAAACCGCTGTACAACTCCGTTTCTTAACAATCCTTATCAGGCACACCCGCATCTTCCTTAGTACGGAAAGAAGATCCACAGCCACAAGTGGCTACCGCATTCGGATTATGGATGGTGAACCCACCCGTCATACCGGACTCTTCAAAATCAATTTCGAGACCATCCAGGTATTTCAGGTTTTCCTTCTCGACTACAACCTTCATACTCTGAATATCCATATACAGGTCCTCATCGGACTCTTTATCGTCAAAGCCCATGGCGTACGAAAATCCGGTGCAACCGCCCGGTGCTACGCCAAGACGCAGGAACATACCAGGTGTCTCTTGCTGTGCAAGCATCTCTTTCAATCTGTCAGCAGCCGTTTCGCTGATGTTAATCATGCCAGGTCACTCTCCTTTTTCATATAAAATCATGTTCAAAAAGGGCGCTTTTCAGTACCAAGAAGATGGGATGAAGATAGAAATGGAGTAGCGGAGCGTAGGCAAAACTACGTGAGCAACGGACATTTCGGCTGAATCCCATATTCGACGCTGAGATGCCGCTAGGCATCCTTCGTAATCAAAAGCGTACTTTTTGAACAACCTTTCATTAACTCTTCTTTAAATTATACTCCACCCCGTCAAGGGTCTCAAGTCATGTTTGCCTCTTTCCGCGTTCCCCCTCTACTCCTTTTTCTTCCCAGTGTATTGAACCCCCGCGACACGAGGTTTATAATGAATAGGTGGTCGCACTGAAATGTCGATATTTTGTCATGACTTATTCAGGTGACGATCATATATAGAGTTGTAATTTTTTTCACATTTCGAGACTGTCCGCAGTCCCCAATGCATATAGAGTCACAGGACTCACTTTAATGAAAAAATTAGCTTTACGTACGCAGCACACGCTGCACCGGGTAAATAAGAGTTAGTCCATATAAGAAGGCGGCAGTTGACCGCATCTTTGCTATGTAGTTCTGTATACAGATCCTACACACAACTCAAATCCGGTTAAGAACAGGAGGAAACAGTATGTCTACATTGGTAACACCGTTCACAGACAAAAGAATGGCTGAAATCGTTGAGAAAGTGCAGAACGGCGTAAGGCTGAACGTAGAAGACGGCGTATATCTGTATGAAACAGATGATCTGCTGACTTTGGGCCAGCTGGCCAATGAGGCCAACTTGCGGAAAAATGGTAAGAAAGTATATTTCATCGAAAACATGAGTCTTTATTTTACGAACGTATGTGAAGCCCACTGCGCTTTTTGTAATTTCCGCAAAGACCAGGGTGAAGAAGGCTCCTATACATTATCCGGTCAGGAAATGATCGATTATGTAGAACAGCATATTCATCCGGGCGTGCGTGAGTTCCATATTGTAGGCGGACATAATAACCATGTTCCTTTTCAGTATTATGTCGATTCCCTGCGTGCTTTAAACGAGAAATATCCGGATGTTACGCTGAAAGCCTACACGGCAGCCGAGATCGATTTCTTCACTCGCATCAGCGGACTCAGTATTAAGGAAGTTCTGCAGGAGCTGCAAAAAGCAGGTCTGAAAACATTGACTGGTGGCGGCGCTGAGATTCTGTCGGATGAATATCGCAAAAAAATGCGTGTAGACAAAGCGAACGTCGATCGTTATCTTGAGGTGCACCGTACTGCTCATAACCTGGGCATGCGTACACATACTACGATGTTGTATGGATCGATTGAATCCTATGAGGACCGGGTCAACCATATGGTGCAGATCCGTGAATTGCAAGACGAGACCAACGGATTCATGGTCTTTATCCCGCTTTCCATGCAGCCAAAAAGTAAAAACGCGAGCATTATGCGTCGTAACTCGGCTTATGAGGATCTTAAAACGATTGCGATCAGCCGCCTGATGCTGGATAACATCGATCATATCAAAGCATACTTCATTAATATCGGTCCACAGCTAGCTCAAGTTGCCCTTGGATTCGGTGCTTCGGATGCACACGGGACGATCGTTCGCGAACGGATTAGTCATGCGGCAGGTGCACTCACTCCTGAAGGCCTTACACGTAAAGAGCTCATATGGCTTATTAAGGGTGCAGGACGTATTCCGGTAGAACGTGATACGTTCTACAATGAAATTCAAGTGTACGAATAGGATATAACTCCATCACAACCAATATTGCACCAGCACCACTCCAGAACGCAGCCTTCATTATAGGGAGACGTTTGAATTCAAGTGGTGCAAACTGCTGAATAATATCTTCAATTTTCAACGTCTACTTTTTAATTATTTAAAACCAAACAAAAGGAGCAGCTATGTTATTGCATAGCTGCTCCACAGTTTACAGCCCCATTTCAGTGGGACTGATGCAGAAAGGAAGCCGAGTCATGAAAAATTTCGTCATTCTTGGAGGCGGCTATGGCGGCCTCACCATCATCAAGGAACTTCTGGAGGGTAAAATTCCATCCGATACACAAATTATTTTGGTGGACCGCAGCCCCTTTCAGGGATTAAAGACAGAATATTACGCACTCGCAGCAGGAACCGTATCTGATTATGACCTGCGTATCCAATTTCCAGTGAGCGATAAAGTCACTTACCGTTATGGAGAAGTTACTTCGATTGACCTGGAACAGCGTCAGATTGAATTTGAAGGCCAAGACCCGCTCGTGTACGACAAACTTGTCATTGGACTTGGTTGTACGGACCGTTTCCACAATACACCAGGTGCCGAAGATTATAGCTGTACCATTCAGAGCTTTAGCAAAACACGCGAGACCTACCTTCGCCTTAATGAAGTCAAAGCCTATGGCAATGTGCATATCGTAGGCGGTGGATTAAGTGGTGTCGAGATGGCAGCCGAACTTCGTGAAAGCAGACCGGATCTAAACATCAGCATTTTGGATCGTGGTGAACGTGTATTATCCGCTTTCCCGCAACGTCTATCCGTGTATGTGCATGAATGGTTCAACGAACATCAGGTAGAGACACGCGGGCATATCGCCATTTCACGTGTTGAACCTAATGCTATCTATAACCGGGATGAACAGATTCTAACGGATGCTGTCGTGTGGACTGCAGGAATTCAGCCCGTAAAAGTGGTACAGGATCTGGACGTGACCAAAGACCCTCAAGGGCGTGTCGTCCTGAATGAATACTACCAAATCCCGGAATATACCGATGTGTATGTCGTTGGTGACTGTGCCAGTGTACCTTATGCACCTAGCGGTCAAGCTGCGGAAGTACAGGGTGAGCAGATCGCCCATATTCAGCATGCCCTCTGGAAAGGCGAAAAGCCCAATCCACATCCACTCAAGCTTCGTGGCACACTGGGTGCACTCGGCAAGAAGTCTGGGTTTGGGCTGATGGGCAAAACGTCCATGATGGGACGTGTACCTCGTATTTTGAAAAGTGGTGTGCTCTGGATGTCCAAGCGCCATCTCGGTTAGTCGAGATCGAGCTCGTCCCAGACATCGGCTTCGGCAATTTTGGCCAGAATGGCGTTATATAGATCTTCCACTTTGTCCGTGATGACAACTTCACCATTCACCAGTGCAAAAGGAGTCATGGAACATTGGCCGCAATTGGTGAGGCAGCCGTATTCAATCACATCATAGTCTGGATTTTCTTCCAGTTGATCCATGACTTCATCTGTGCCAAAATGCATATTATTGGCACAAAATTCAATAATCGGTCTCATTTAGGTTCACCTGCTTTGTTTGACCATTTTAATTTGTGGCCATTTGTAATATAATATAGGAAGGAAAGGAGTTGAACAATATGAGCGAAAACGCACAAAGCACCATGTATGATGAGGTATCTGATGTGCTTGATAAACTTCGTCCGTTCCTGCAGCGCGATGGCGGTGACGTGGAACTGGTCGACGTGGAGGACGGCATCATTAAGCTGAAACTGGTCGGTGCCTGCGGCAGTTGCCCAAGCTCCACCATTACCTTAAAGGCCGGGATTGAACGTGCCCTTCTCGAAGAAGTAGAGGGTGTACAAGAAGTCGTACAAGTATTCTAATCAATCCTTCACGAAATAAACCTCAAGAGCCTTTCGCTTCGCATGGAGCGAAGGGCTCTTTTTTTGTGTGCATATGCAGAGAGTCCATTTCATCTGTCCCTTTGACGGGTTTCCACGTACAATCCTTCAATTCACCTTTTAAGTATCCTCGCGCTGTATGGTTGGACGAATCGGATCAAGTCCTCCAGATACATCCATAATGTTGCCTGTTATAAAATCGGAATGATCAAGGCACAGATACGTAATCACTCGTGCAATATCTTCACCGCTGCCTGGACGCCCTCTTGGCGTTTCCTCGTCGGTGATGCCTGCCATTTCATCAATCGTTTTCTCTTTGTTCGCACCACGAATGTCACCTGGACATACCATGTTAACTGTAATTCCATACGGGGCTTCTTCAACCGCGAGTGTCTTTGTAAAAGATACCAGACCCACCTTGGCAGCCGCATATACGGCGCGATGAGGCCAGGATCTCGCTTCTCCAGCATGACTGAAGCCAAAATGGATAATGCGTCCCCATTGCTTGCGTCTCATCTCTGGCAATACACGCTGATCCAGTAACATCGGTCCCAACAGATTTCCCTGCACAAGCATCTGGACCTCAGCTTCAGAATAATCCGCAAATAATCGTCGTTCACGGACAAATGGACCCGCGTTATTCACCAAAATATCAATGCTGCCCAGGTTGCCTTCCACCTGCTCAACCAATGAAGAGATATCTTCCACCTTGGATATATCAGCCTGGATGGCAATGCACCGCACACCCTTGGCTATAATCTGAGCCTTTAAAGCCTCAGCTTCTGTTCTGCTGTGTACATAGTTAAGGGCAATATGACACCCTTGATCTGCCAGACTGAGGGCCGTCATTTTACCAAGACCTTTGGCACTTCCCGTTATGAGGGCAATCTTTCCCTTCACGTTCATCCCCCTCTTCAAAGAGCAGTCACTATCCAGTATAAAAGATTTATCGTCCTCCTACAACTCACTTATCCACAAGGGATTATCCACCTTTAATTCCAAATATATCTTGATCGAAATCAAACACCTATGGTACTGTCGAGGATATAACCCGAAAGGACCTCTACATGAATGAATAACAAAAGATGGATATCATTTCTTACACTTTTAATGTTGAGTTTGTTCACAGTCTCTAGTGCCTTACAGGTATCAGCCGCAAATGAGACTGAACAAACACCTGATGAGTATGATTGGATTACTGGACCAGCATCTGTCTCTCTGGACGGTAAGGCCACCCTGGAAGTCCCTGAGAGCCATTCCTATCTGGATAAGGCCAATACCCAACGCTCGATACTTAACAGTGATGGGAAGCCTAACGGGAATGAAATCGGAAGCCTAACCAGCAATAGTGAATTCGGCTCGTGGTATGTTGTGTTTGAGTACGTGAAAACAGGTCATATCCATGATGACGATCAAAATTTGAGTGCCGAAGAACTGTTAAGCAGTTATATCCGAGGCACAGAAGAAGATAACAGAGAACTTGATCCTGAATATAGAACGTACATAACGGGGTGGGAAATCGAACCGGCATATGACAGTACCAAACATCAGTTGGTTTACTCCCTTGGTTTTAAGAATGCTGATCAGCAATCCATGGTCAATTACAATGTAAAACTCCTGACACGCGAAGGGTACATCACAGCCATTCTGGTTACAGATACGGCCAACTTTCAACAGAGCCGCCAGGAATTCGAGGAAACTGTCCTTAATCAACTTAGCATCAATGCAGGATATACCTACGAGGAGTACAATGCTTCGACTGACAAAACATCCACCATAGGACTCAACAGTCTTCTGATGGGCGGGATCGGGTACACGGCTTCCCAGAAATTCAGTGCTCTTCTTTTGCTCAAAAAAGGATGGGCTTTGATCCTGGTTGTCCTTCTTGGACTAATCGGTTGGATCAGATACAAGCTCAAAAGCTCACACGCAGAAGAAGAAACACTCTCTCCCTCCGAGAGGACGTACCTGCAAGAAGCAGATGAGCAGCAGTATGCTGATCAGAATGAATTATCCTACTACCGCCAATCTGGGCATCCATCCAACGCGGAGAAACAAGATAAGCCCTAACCCTTCCCTTATTGATCCCCACATCAGCACAGACTTAGGAAACATAAAATAAGCCGTATATCTCTTCTGGAGAGACATACGGCTTATTCTTAATAGCTTCACATCATATCATACATATCGTGAATTATTCAGTTGCAGGTTCAACTGCACCTTTATAACGTTCTTTGATGAATGTTTTTACTTCTTCGGAGTGCAAAGCAGCAGCCAGTTTTTGAATTGCATCTGCATCCTTGTTATCCTCACGGGAAACGAGGATGTTTGCATATGGGTTACCTTGCAGATCTTCGATCAGCAAAGCATCATTCGCCGGATTCAGGTTCGCTTCGAGTGCATAGTTGGCGTTGATGAATACCAGATCCGCTTCATCCAATTGACGAGGCATCATGGCTGCATCCAGCTCAATGATATCCAGGTTCTTCGGATTGGCTGTGATATCTTGAATCGTAGATGCAATATTTGTGTTGTCTTTCAGCGTAATAATGCCTTCCTTCGCGAGCAACAATAGGGCACGTCCACCATTCGATGGGTCATTCGGAATCGCTACTTTTGCGCCGTCTGCCAATTCATCCAAAGACTTAATCTTCTTGGAGTAGCCGCCAAAAGGTTCAACATGAACAGGTGTTACAGCAACGAGGTTGAATCCACGTTCTTTATTTTCTGTATCCAGGTAAGGCTGATGCTGGAAGAAGTTTGCATCCAATTTTTTGTCAGCAAGCTGCTGGTTGGGTTGAACATAGTCATTAAATGTAACGACTTGCAAACGAATACCTTGTGCTTCCAGTTCAGGCTTGATGCTTTCCAGAATCTCTGCATGTGGTGTGGGTGAAGCTCCAACTTTCAATTCAACCGTGCGTGGTGCACCTGCTGAATTGTCTGCGCCGCTATCCGAGTCCTTGTTGTTTCCGCAAGCTGCGAGAACCGCAATCAACATAAGACTAAGTAAAGCAAAAGACCATTTTTTCATGTGTAAAACCCCTTCTCTAATCATTTTTGTCATGTGGCGTCCGCATTATTGCATATCCATCATGTTATCTATGTGTTATTTCCTGGTGAAAAATGTAACCAAGCGATCTCCAGCCATCTGGAGAATTTGCACAAGAATGATCATCGATACTACGGATATAATCATGATTTCATTTTGATAACGATAATACCCATAGTTGATTGCCAGCGTTCCCAGTCCTCCACCACCAACCATGCCCGCCATCGCTGTGTAAGAGACAAGCGTAACAATGGTAATGGTAATCCCAGCAACCAAACCAGGTAATGCTTCAGGCAGTAATACCCGTCTTACAATCTGTCCGGTCGATGCACCCATCGACTGTGCCGCTTCAATGACACCCCGATCAACTTCTCGTAACGTCGTCTCCACCAATCGAGCAAAGTAAGGAGCTGCTGAAATAACTAATGGCGGTATAACCCCTAACACACCTGTAGCAGTACCGACGAGTGAACGAGTGAATGGAATAAGAGCAACAATTAATATGATAAATGGGACTGAGCGCAAAATATTCACAATCAAGGACAATATAATGTACACCGTCCGTGACTTGATCGAAGCAGATCGGGCTGTCATGAACAGCAGTACTCCGAGCGGTAAACCAAAGATAACAGTAAACAAGCCTGATACACCCAAAATTTGCAGTGTCTCTATGGAAGCTTTACCAACCTCTTCCCAGCGAACGGTTGAAAAATCCATCTAACGAAGCACCTCCACATCAAGTCCCTCAGCGGTTAGTTCTGATATCGTCCGATCAATCGCATTTGAATCACCCTCGAACCGAACGGTCAGCTGTCCATAAGGTACCTGTTTAATCGTAGAGATTGTTCCTTGCAGGATGGCAAAATCCACGCCTGTCTTACGTACCGTTCTGGACAAAATCGCTTCATATGTTTTGTTACCCAGAAAAGATATCTTCACAAGTTTGGAAGCAGCACCTGCCTGCAATTCAACGCCTGCATTCGCCAGAGCGGTCTCTTCCAGAGCAAGTCCAGCTTCATGGTCACGCATCATGAAGTCCCGCGTAATCGCATGTTTCGGCTTCAGGAACACTTCTGTTACAGGTCCCTGTTCCACAATGCCACCTTGATGAATAACAGCCACCTTGTCACAGATGTTCTGAATGACATGCATCTCATGTGTAATCAGTACAATCGTGAGGTTATACTTTTCATTAATGTCGAGTAATAACTTCAGGATTGAATTTGTCGTCTGCGGATCAAGTGCCGAAGTAGCCTCATCACAGAGAAGTACATTCGGATCACTTGCAAGTGCTCTCGCAATCCCTACACGTTGTTTCTGGCCACCCGATAATTGAGCCGGATATTTGCTGCTATGGTGCTCCAGACCAACCAGTGCCAGCATTTCCTTCACTTTGCGATCAATGGCTTCCTTGGGTGTATTCACAAGCTTTAGTGGAAAAGCTACATTGTCATATACCGTTGCCGAGGATAACAGATTAAAGTGTTGAAAAATCATCCCGATTTTGCGTCTCTGTTGCTGCAATTCGGTTTTGCTCAGTTCAGTCAGGTTGATTCCGTCAACCCATACTTCACCCTCCGTAGGCCGTTCCAGCAAATTAATACAGCGAATCAATGTGCTTTTGCCCGCTCCGGAATGGCCAATCACTCCGTAGATTTCACCCTTTTGGATGCTCAAATTCAGCTCGGACAACGCTGTTGTAGATTTTGCCCCTTTGCCGTACGTTTTCGTTAAACCTTTTAATTCAATCAATCGCACTTGCCCCTTTCCAACCACCTACATGTATCTTTACCCGATCTAAAGGAAAACTCCCCTTAAAGTACAAAAAAAAGAGCCCTTTGCAGATACAAAGAGGGCTCTTTACGTGAAAGAATATACCTTCTCATCTGCCAAAATCGTGTCTCGCACCATTTTGTAGGAATTAGCACCTAACATCTATAACGAATGATACATGTATCATGTCGTTACAAATCGGTTGCCGGGCTTCATCGGGCCTGTCCCTCCGCCGCTCTCGATAAGAAATATGTTGTTGTAGGATTTTATAAGTTCATGTAGTTTATGCTTTATAATGTGAACGTAACTTTTGAAATATCAGTTCAATCTTTGTCACTGTAACATACTAATTGAAACTCAGTATATTCCAAGTATTCCGATTTGTCAAAGGGAATTATTTCTTTTCCATATTTTGTTGATATAACTATAAGAGGCTGTTAACGTTTCACAGACCATATCCACGCCCTGACGCATTTCCTGCACATGCTGATTCAGATCCTCCAATTTCACTTTACCTTGCAGGGTCTGATGTAACTGCCACAGGTCATCATGCATTTCAGAGTTCATGTAGTGAATTTCCATATTACGTCGTTTGCGCAGCTTGCTCATCGGTTCACGATAAGAGTCCTTGATCTGTATTAATTGCAACGCAAGATCATGATGCTCCCTCGCATAATCGAACTGCCTTAACACCGTAAAATAAGAAAAATGCGCTTTGGTATTGGAAGTATTCAGCTGGAATATTTCATTTAATACCGTGCCCACTTTATCCAGAATGGCAAAGCAGCGGATAAAGCCATCTTTGTAGAAATACACATACCGGGCATACTCGGCTTTTTCTGCCGGGGTCATATCGTCTGTTGAGCCTGCAACGACCTTTTTGCGAAAATGTGCAGCAGCGAAACAGCTTTGCTCCAGTTCATCCAATGAGGAGATGAGTCCCTGGGTCCACACATACAGTTTCCGATAGTCATGCGTGGGATCATGGTCCACATGCATTTGTCGCTGAAATAGCTCAAGCGTATGCGCCATTGCGTCCATCGCTGCCTTCAATTTACCTTCGTTTATACGTGGCTTTTCCCCCAACAACGTTCGCAGCATATCTAACCTCCTCTTTTCCAAATCAACAAGAATTCATCACCGTAAACGTAACACATCATCCATTCCGTGTAATTGCTGCTTGCCATAGGTTGCCCTGATCCCCCTGACATCAAACAAAGTCCACCTGTCCAATGATGTACATCACTGGATGGTGAACTTTCATGTTTAGCCCACAAGAATGGAGCTATGTCTTAGAATCGATTAACCGGGCGATGCAGCTTGTACACCAGGAAACTCATATACGTTAAGACTCCGAACAATAGGGCGATATCCAGCATATGAGCAAGAGCTACGAACATGTATACTTCAGGACGGTTCATTGTCACCATCATGAAAATACCAATGACTACTTGCATCAGAATAAGAACAACGGATACCACACCAAGAGTACGCATTTCCTTGTTGTCCGGATGATTACGGTAAGCGAAGTGACCCAGGATTGCGATAACAATCACGAGCGACGCAGCTGCTGCACGGTGAGCAAAAGCAACCGCTACCCCACCTGAAAGCTCAGGAATAATCTGCCCGTTACAGAGCGGAAATCCGGAACATCCGCCGGCAGAATCCGTGTGGCTCACAAATGCACCCGTGTATACCACGAGATATGTGTAAATGGTGGAGAACCAGACCAGATTCCTGAATTTTTTAGTGACCCGAGGGTATTTATTCAGGCGCTCCAATCCACCATCTTTGGCCTCCTGCCTTATGCCCAGCGCCATCATTAGGGAACTGGCAAAAGCAATCAGTGCAAAGCCGAAATGCAGTGCCATGACTGCTGAAGATTGGGAGAAGACAACGGCAAAAGCCCCCATGATTCCCTGGACGATAACAAATACCAGAGTTAAGAAAGAAAACAATTGCAGGTCACGGCGTGACTTGCCGAATCGCAGAAAAGCCACAAACGAGGCAATGGACAACAGTCCAGCCAGTGCACTCACAGCGCGATGGGAATATTCAATGAGTGAAGCCACAGTATGTGCGGGAACGAGTTTTCCGTTACATAAAGGCCATTCCGTTCCGCAGCCAAGGCCCGATTCCGTTTTGGTTACAATGCCTCCACCAAAAGTGGCCAGAAACATGACAAGACAGGTTAATACGGTTAACCATTTAAACAAAGTTAAGTGTTTCAATTTTTTCTCACCCGCTGTTGGTTTAAGATGGCGAAGAATATTCTCCGCTTGTTTCGGTACTTTGACACTTATTTCACAACTAAATTCATTATACCGGATAAAATGTTCATTGACGTCGCGCTTTGTGACAAAATGTTAACGTCTGGTGAAATAATGACCCACAGGTCATTGAGGATATGTAGAGAAAGGTTTCTTACATAGAACATGTCGAACACACAAACGCCATTTCCCTATTTCAAGAGAAATGGCGTTCTTTTTATTATACCCTTTTACGACATGAACCTGTCATACTTTTATATAAGTTCAATGAAACATTTACACAATAACGGAGAAGACAGAAATAACCAGAAGAAGCGAAGCTAAAAGCTTTCTGAAAGAAAGCTGCATCGGAAGCATATGCTTCGCCTTTATCCCCAGATTTCCCCCTTTATAAAAGGGATCAAAAGGTTATTCTGTCATCGGAGTGTCTGTGTGAATATTCATTAGTTGAACTTGTATAACTTCATTTATGGATCGTGTTGTACACCTCAACTGCGCGATCCAGGAACTGCTCAATCTCTTCTCTCGACTTGCGCAGCTTGTTCACATACCGTACCAGTTCGCGGCCATCTGTATACGCCACAAAGCTTGGGATGCCAAGAATATTCTGTTCTTCACTAACAGTTCCAACCTGATCCACATCGACCTCAATCAAAGTCAGTTCACGTGCATATTTCTCTTCAACCTCAGGCATAAACGGATCAATGTATTTGCAGTCACCACACCAGTCTGCCTTGAATACGGCAATCGTCAAACGTGGGGATTGGATGGCTACATCAAAAGCCGGTTTGGAAGTAATCTGTTCCATTCAGTTCATCTCCCTTTCTGTACCTTGTCTTACCCTAAGTGAAGCAAATTGGCGAGTGGAAGTCAAATAATCAGCGCATACTTAGAATAAACCACATGCTCTGTGAATTTAAACCCAGAACATCATGAAAGGATGTCACATCATGACTTCCACCAGAACCGATTCTTCCAGCGAACAGCATCACGGTTCCCTCCTGCAGATGGTCCGTTCCATTCCGGGTGCTGCCCGGGAAATCTGGCGTGGCAAACAGGCTGCATGGCAAGCTTCAGCACAGCTTCGTCACCCCTTGCGTGACATCGATTGGGATACCGATACGGCAGCTGCCTTGCAGTCTGAGGTGGAGCGTTTGTTACCTGCGGGCAGCAAATCTTTTGCACGCACGGACCAGGTTCAAAGCGCACTCGTCTGCGAAGAAGATTGCATCATTCTGGAAGAGATTAAGACACTGACCCAGGAGCATAATCGGAGTAATATCACCCGCACGGCAGCCTATCTGGAATGTTATGAGCAATATCCCGAACTGCATTGGGCACTGCTGGCCCATATGGTCTCTCGCAACGGCGGATATCACATGACAGATCTTCAGAGTGACTTGATGCATAATCTGCAGAATCAAAGCGATCGCGAGCGTATGTATCGGCTGCTGGAGCGATGCAATGCACTCATTTTCCAGGATGCATATCCCCAGCTTCTGCTGTATATGAACAGTCGTCGGATCGGACGAAGCTGTTTCCATCTCTTGTCGCACTTTCACGTATCGGCGTTTATGACGCCGTTTTGGGAACGCTTTTGGCTGGAACGATGCAGTTCACTGCTAAGTGTGGCATTAATTATTAATGAGCAGAACTATATCGAGAGCCGAGTCGTGCAGCATCCTTATTTTCAAAAAGAAGTACTCTCCAAACCCGCATTCCATCTGCATAATCTGGCGGGTCTGAATCATATCGTTTTCCCTCTTGGACGAGGAGCAGGACTCGCAGGACGCGTCATTGAACATTTTGGCAAGTTGGATGAGCGAATCATGTTTGGCAAAGGCCTATATGCTTTGTTGTTTGGTATGGAGCAAGTACACACACAAGTGTTGGAGTTCGCACGTTTGGTTCCCCATCGTGGCTCGCGCGCTGAATATTGGCCTGGGCTGTTTACCATTCGTGAAGACGAGGCGGGTGAACATACATTATACGCTCAGGCGTTACTGGATGAGGAATGGCTTCCAGAAGGGCAACGATTATATAGTCCGGAACTGCTCTCCGTATGGGGAGACACGCCTTATGAACCGATCACCAGACAGGACTGGCTTCAGACTCGGGATTGTCTCGGTTATCTGACGGCACCGCGGCGTCCATGGCTATTCGAGATGAGTCACGAACACCGGTATGGCATGCTGAAAACAGCACTGGCTCATGATGCTAAAGCCATCACACACTAATCTAAAGATCATATAGAGCAGGCAAAGACGGATGATGTGAACACCGATGTACCGCTAATCCTCGCTTGCTGGACTAATGTAAAGTTCAGTCGCTCAGCTCTCCTTATCTATACAAAAAGCCCTGTCCGCTTAACAGCAGACAGAGCTTGTATCCAATTTCCACAAAATAGTAATGCTTGAATGGTACTCCTTGCATTTTAAGCTCTTTGCCCAGCTCCACGTTGAAGACGCATAAGTGGACGAAGAATTTTTTGCAGGATACGTGGGTAACTGCCCAGCTCGTCCTTGCGCAGTACACGCAGCACAACCATGAGAACCAGATACACCACCACAACAAGCACACCAACCACAAGGCAGGTAAGCAAGAAGGATACACGCGCTGGAAGGAAGAGTCCAAAGATCATATTGCCAATCCAGTTCGCTGCAAATCCTACACCTGCTGCAAGCAACACTGTAATGATAAACCCTTTCCAACGCTCTCCCATGATGGAGAAATCAACGATTTTGCGAAGGACCCGCAGATTCAGGTACGTGATGACCAGGAAACAAAGCGCCGTTGCTATAATGATGCCGTAAATGCCAAAGATCGGCGCCAGAATAAGACTTGCGATCAATTTGATCACAACACCTGCTGCGACACTGATCATCGTAATCCGCGGTTTCCCTACCCCTAGTAAAATGGAGTTGGTGGTCATCATCGTAATCTGGAAAATGGTACCGAATGTCAGCAAGGCAATGATCGGTGTTCCATCCAGATTGCTAAACAGCAATCCGTTGACCGAATATGCTGCCGCACAAAGTGCAATGACAATCGGCATACCTGTCAGAATCGAAATACGCAACGCAAGTGTAACCTGACTCTTCAGATGCGCTTCATCCTTGCGGGCAAATGCTGCCGATATGACAGGCACCAACGATTGACTCAAAGCGATCGCCAGAATCGGAGGAATACCCGCAATACTTTGGGCTTTCGCACCCAGGATCGCAAGTACACCAGTCGCTTCTTCGAGTCCGATCTGGCCACTAAGCAGTGGTACCACAAGGGATGAATCGATGAAGTTAATGGCTGGAACCGCAAGTGAAGATAGCACAATTGGAATAGACAGCTTGAAGATATCACTGTAGATACCTCGCATCGGTAACTGCTCTGCACGCTCGTAATTCAATTGGGCCGCACGGTCGCTACGACGCAGCTTCAAGGTGAAGTACAGCATGACACCGAAGGCACCCACACTTCCTAATACCCCACCAAATGAGGCTCCCGCAGCAATCGTCTGGTCATCATAATTCCATTGCAGCATGACATAAGCCACGATAATGGCTGTACCTACACGGGCGAACTGTTCAACAATCTGTGAAATACCACCTGCTGTCATGTTGCCGCGTCCCTGGAAATATCCACGCATCATCGCAATGGCCGGGAACAGCAGCAAGGCTGGAGCCAAGGCACGAATGGCGCTGACCGACTCCGGTACTTTGGAGACATACGTAGCATAATAAGGTGCCGCGAACCACAATAATGCAGACATGACTACCCCGGCAACAGCCGCAAAGATCAGGGCTGCACGGTAGATCTGTTGAGCTTCACCCGCGCGTCCGAGCGCATAGCGTTCCGATACCATTTTACTAAGTGTACTCGGTATGCCCGCCGTTGCTACAGTTAACAGCATTAAATATACCGTATTGGAGATCGTAAACGATGCGTTACCGACATCTCCAAGGATATGCTCAAGCGGCACCCGTTGAACCAATCCGAGTACTCTTGCGATCAGTGCAGCGGCCGCCAGAATGAGCGTACCCCTAATGAATGTTTCTTTCTTAGACAAACGAATTCCCCTTCTTTCCTCCACACCGGACGTGCATCCCGTTGAAGCTAATCCTGAACGTTTAGGCGAATCTTACCACCCAGATAATAAAGAGAACAATCATGACGATTTGCAAAATAATTTTCATCACAGTACTCGTAAATAGCCCCACGACGGAACCAAATCCAACTTTCGACGCTTTGGAAGGTGAGGACCCTCCGATCAGTTCCCCGATAAAAGCACCGATAAATGGTCCCAGCACCAGTCCGAATGCTGGAATGACAAATGGCCCAATGATAACACCAATGGTACTCAGCGTGGTTGATAACTTGGAGCCACCGAACTTCTTCACACCCCATGCGCTGACAACATAATCAGCCACAAACAACACAACAACAATCAGAATCTGAATGATCCAGAACCACACACCAAACGGATCAAAGCTGAATAACCATCCGTAGACCAGAAACGCGAAGAAAATCGCTACAGCACCAGGCAGTATGGGATATACCGTTCCAGCCATCCCCACTGCAAACAGCAGCACAATTAAAATCCAGGCAATGGTTGCGAGCAAAGGTTACTCCCCCTTCAAAATATGTTCACGGATCACTTCAACAATACCGTCTTCATTGTTACTCGCTACGATCAGATCAGCCGCTTCCTTGACCTGCTCCTGCGCATTGCCCATTGCTACACCCAGACCCACCGCCTCAATGACAGCCAGATCATTCAGACTGTCTCCGACAGCAACAACTTCGGACATCTCGATACCCAGCAGTTTGCAGACTTCGGCTACACCACTGGCTTTGGATATTCCAGCAGGGTTGATCTCGATATTAACAGGTGAAGAATTCGTCATCTGCAGACCACCCATTTGTTGCAGTTCCATCATAATCTGGTGACGAGCTTCATCCACTTCGGTATTAAAGCCGAATTTCAGCCATTCCAGACCTTCAATATTGTCCGTCCAACGGTCACGGTTGAACAGCTCTTCCACGGAGTATGCCCAGTACCAGCTATTATATTTCTCACCAATTTCCTGCATTTGGCGAATTAATGCCGGGTCCATCAGATGACGCATATGCAGATCATGCGGAGCTTTCCAGACCTCACTACCGTTAACGGTAACCATCGGTGTCTCCAGTCCAAGTTGAACCGCATAAGGCATCGCGTGGAATACGGCTCTTCCCGTAGAAAGGCACACATGTACACCCCGACGAATGGCAATCTGAATCCACTTGGCGGTCTCCTGTGTAATTTCATGATTATCGTTAAGCAATGTTCCATCCATATCCAATGCAAGCAATTTGTATTTCAGTTCACTCATACAGTAGTTCCTCCTAGGTTATCTCTCTATTTCTCCCTAATTTCAAACTCACAACAAGATCGCCCGACATCCGCAAAAACGGATGCTCCGGACGTCACAGCTAACGACATTTTACCACAGATCATCTGTATGCAACAAAATAACCCGTAATCGGCAGGATGACGCTACATTATCATTTTATATTGCATATCTATAATTAGACTTCCCTGCAAAAAGTAATACGACCAGACACGCAAAAAACCGTCTGCAATGCAGACGGCTTCTTATAATCTTGTTTATTCACCTGTTATCTACTTAAACTTCCATTACCTTGCCGCGAATTTGCGACGAGCGTAACGGAATACAATGCCATGTTTCGGTGACAGCAACAGTGCGAGAACAAACAAAATTCCCGCAACAGCTACCATGCAGCCCGCAATGGAAGCATCCAGGGCATATGCCATGATATAACCTCCAACCGAGGATGCTGCTCCGATCAGGACGGCATACAGAATCATTTTGCCCAGACGATCTGTGAGCAGATAAGCCGCCGCCGCAGGTACAATCAGCATGCCCACAACGAGAATCGAACCAACACTTTCAAATGAAGCTACGGACGTCATCGAAACGAGTCCCATGAGCAGGTAATGGAACAGCACTACTGGAATGCCGCAGGCCGCAGCCAGCGCCGGATCAAAGGCACACAGCTTGAACTGTTTGTAGAACAGCCCAATAACGACGAGGATGACTAGCAAAGTGATACCCAGCATCCAGACTGCCCTCGGACCGACATCCGTACCTCCAAGGGTTAGCGTATCCCACTGTACATAAGCGATCTCTCCGAACAAGACACAGTCCAGATCCAGATCAATATGCTGGGCGTTCAGACTAATCAGAATGACCCCTACTGCGAAGAGTGCTGTGAACACAATTCCGATCGAGGCATCAGATGACAGTCCACCTGCCTGCAAACTCTGTATGAAGAACACCGTCAGTAATCCAAACACCGTTGCGCCGAGCAGCATCCATAATGAATCTCTGGAACCGCTCCACAGGAAAGCAATCGCAATACCGGGCAGAACCGCATGGCTGATGGCATCACCGACCAGAGCCATTCGCCTCAGAATCAGAAAACAACCGAGGATGGCGCAGGCAGAAGAAACCAGTACGGCCGTCAAGATAATCCAAAACGTTGCCATTACATCTCCCCCCGTTCCTGCTGATTTCGCTGTGCGGCGAGAGTCTGGAGTGTAGCCCGCTCTTCACGCATATATGCCGACTTTGCCTGAATGCTACGCAACCGTCGAGCTAATAATCCGCGACGTGGAGCCAGCAAGGCTGACCCGGCAAACAACACCGTAGCCGCAAGAACGGTTACAGGTCCTGTCGGCAGATTAGGTACAAGCGTACTGAAGATGGTGCCTGTTGCACCACTCAATGCACCAAATATGCCAGCGAGCAACACCATGAGTGCGAGTGAGTCAGTCCAGCAACGTGCAGCTGCTGCCGGAGTTACCAGCAAGGCCGCAACAAGCACGACACCAACGGCTTGTATTCCGGCCACCACCGCGATTACAGTCAAGAGCAGGATGAGCTGCTCCAACATAGCAACTGGCAGACCCATACCACGTGCAAATCCCGGGTCAAAACTCACCAGTTTGAATTCCTTGAACCAGGCCAGACAGGCAATCAGTAATACGAGACATACGCCACCCATGACATACACATCCGTCATGACCATGGATGCCGCCTGCCCAAACAAATATTTATCGAGTCCGCTTTGACTTCCGCTCGCCCCATGCTGGATGCGCGTCAGCATCACTACACCAACCCCGAAAAATACGGTCAGCACAATTCCCATCGCCGCATCCTGCTTGATTCGGGAGTAGCGCGTAATCCACGAGATTCCGAAGGTAGCGACAATGCCAGCCACCAGAGCACCGAACAGGAATAATCCGACCGACTTCGTTTCCGTCAACATAAATGCAATACAGATCCCGGGCAGAGCAGCATGAGCGAGGGTATCCCCCATCAGGCTCTGCTTGCGAAGAAAGGTGAAGGAGCCAATAATTCCGCTACTGAATCCCAGCAACAGACAGCCAAGTAATATCCAACGTGTATTGGGGTCAGATAAGATAGCAACGATCCAGTTCCACATGCACTACACCTGGCCTTTCTCCGTCCGGCTTCCGATCATCGCAATCCGGCCTCCGTACGTCTCTTGCAATGTATCCGGTACAAATACTTCACTTGTCGGCCCACCTGCCACCAGTCGTCCATTGAGCAGCAGCACATGGTCGAAGTATTCCTCGACTGTCGCCAGATCATGGTGAACAACCAGTACGGTCTTGCCTTGTTTCTTCAATTGTTCCAAAAGCGAAATGATCGCTTTCTCTGTGGTGGCATCCACACCTGCAAATGGCTCATCCATGAAATACAGATCTGCGTCTTGCACGAGTGCCCGCGCCAGAAAGACACGTTGCTGCTGTCCACCGGACAACTGACTGATCTGGCGGTACATGTAATCACCCATGCCGACTTGCTCCAGGCAGTGTGCCGCCAGGTCTCGCTCCTTTTTCCCCGGACGACGGAACCAGCCTAGATGACCATACCGTCCCATCATCACCACATCGAGTGCATGCGTTGGAAAATCCCAGTCCACCGATTCCCGTTGGGGCACATAACCGATGCGGCGACGTTGTTCCCTGTACGATTGACCGAAGATCCGTACCTCTCCATGCATCTTCGGTACCAGTCCCAGAACAGCTTTGATCAGGGTCGATTTCCCCGCACCATTCGGTCCGAGGATTCCGATGAGTTGTCCTTCTGGGATATCGAAGGATACACTGCTAAGCACCGGCTTTTTGTGATACGCAACGGCCAGATCCCTCACACTGAGAGGAGCCGATGTTGGCTGCGTTCCCTGCAAGTGACTATTGTTCAGTTTCGTAGGAGTTTGTTTCAATAAAGTTGTATCTTCCATAATCCTGTAACTCCTCTCTTCATGTGATTCATTATTTAAGGGCTTCTACAATCGTCTCAACATTATGGCGAATCATACCGATGTATGTGCCTTCTTCCGTTCCCTCAGCCCCCATGGCATCCGAGAACAGTTCTCCACCAATGCTGACGGTATGTCCTTTTTGAGCTGCTCCGGCAATGATGGCTTCCATCGCTTTTGCAGGTACACTCGATTCAACAAATACTGCTTTGATATGGTTATCTACGAGATAATCCCGCAGTTCGCTAACATCTTTTGCACCGTATTCGGCTGCTGTACTGATGCCCTGAAGCCCCATCACTTTCATGCCATAAGCCTGACCGAAATATCCAAATGCATCATGCGCCGTAACCAATACCCGGCTTGCTTCCGGAATCTCCAGAATCTTCTCACGCACCTCGGCATCCAGTACTTCGAGCTTCGCCAGATACGCCTCTGCCTGAGCCTTGTACTCTTCAGCATGGTCCGGGTCCGCCTCCACGAGCGTATCGCGTACGGCTTCTGCCGCATGCATCCAGTGGCTGACGTTAAACCAGACGTGTGGATCATATTCGGTGCCGCCTGTATCTTTGCCTGAGTGTAACTCCTCGACTGGAATAGTCTCTGTAACAGCAGTAACCAGCTTGCTTGAGGACATTTTCTCCAAAATGTCTGTCATTTTGCCTTCAAGATGCAGTCCATTATAGAAAATGACTTTTGCTTGTTCCAGCTTGCGAACATCACCTTGGGATGCCTTGTACAAGTGGGGGTCAACTCCCGGGCCCATTAGCCCGGTAACGTCAACATATGCCCCGCCTACCTCACGTGCTACGTCAGCAATCATTCCCGTTGTAGCGGTTACTTGTAACTTGCCACCACTGCTCGTCTCTGCACCACTGGAACATGCCGTAAGTACAATAACCAGAACCAGAGCCGCTAGCGTAATGAATCCCCTCTGAATACTCCTCATTTTCACCATTAACAATTCAATCGTCCCCTTTCCCTCTCCTAAAATACTTGTCTACATCTAATTTTGTTGTACAAGGTATTAATTTTTAATCAAGACTAATAATGTTTCCCTTGTGCAAATTTTATCCGAAGCCAAAAAAAAAGGCAAGGGATTATTTCCCCTGCCTGTCCAAATATATTTAATTCACTTCATAAACCTTTCGGTCACGATGTTAAAAGAGCAAACTTCCGAGACGTTCTTTTGTATTACTCGTTGTCTTTCCCTTCGTCTTTCTTACCTTTCGGCGTTCCATCGAGACCATACACTTCATCATATGCATCGAAAATTTTTCGTGCTATTGGTGAAGCACTGACTGACCCGAATCCACCTTCTGGTACAACAACAGCTACAGCAAGCTTCGGATTATCTCGTGGTGCAAAGGCAATAAACACACCATTCTCTTTTTTGTTCGGTCCGGTCCCCTGCTCTGATGTTCCTGTTTTCCGTGCATAATCGTATGGGAAACCGTCAAATGCACTTACTTTGGTAACCATTCCTTTGTGCACTTCATTCCAGTGCGCATCGGCAAAATCAACTTCATTAAGCACCTTAGGTTTGATCTCTTTCACCACATTGCCGTCCGCGTCACGGATTTCCTTCACCAGATGTGGTTCCATCCGCTTGCCCTTATTGGCAAGCATGGTGGTATATTGTGCGAGTTGCATCGTGGTGTACTTGGCTTGCTGTCCAAACGAGGCAAATGCCAAACGTGTTAGAGCTGATTCGTCTTCATTAGTATATTCTAGCCTACCCAGAAATTCATTAGGCAGATCTACACCAGTGGACACACCCAAGCCAAATTCCTGCATGTGTTTATGCCAGACATCGATACCTTTCTCTGAGCCATATTTACTTAACAAACGTTTCCCCACCATATCAATCATGAAGGCATTGGAGGATTTCTCAATCGCTTTTCTCGCCGTAATAGAACCATTATAAGCAGAATGCGAGTTCTTCACTTGTCGGCCATCTTTCCCCAAAACCGCATATCCCTGATCATGATAGGTCTGTCCTGCTGTAAATAATCCCTCTTTCAATCCAATCAGGACACTTAACGGCTTGATTACTGATCCAAGAAGTATAACGGATTCCGCCCGACTAGGCTTGGCATCATTCGGTGGGAACGACTCGGTGGTTCCGTTCCGGAATACAAACTTGATTTTGTCATAATCCCAATCGTTTGGATCATAATCTGGCATACTTGCCATAGCCACCACATTCCCCGTATCCACTTCCATGGCTACTGCGTATCCGGTAATTGCCTTCGGAAGTCTGCGCAATTCGTCCGTTATCGCCTCTTGTGCAGCCATCTGAATCTCCTTGTTAATGGTGGAAACCAGACTGTAGCCTTTCTCCGGTGGTGTTTGTAACATCGTCCCATCTGGCAGATTACGTGCGTCAATATCAATGGACTGATATCCGCTTCGTCCACGGAGTTCTTCCTGGTATTGAAGCTCCAGCCCATCGAAGCCAACCTTTTCTTCTTCATGGTACACAAGACCAGGATCACGCTGGGTACTTGCCCCCTCACGGATGGCCTTATATTTGGCAATGGAATCTGGTGCTCGCTTGAACTCTCTTGTGTAACCCACAACCTGAACCGCTACGCCATCCGGGTCATATTTTCTTATGTTTTCTTCCAGCACCATAACGCCCGGATATTCCGCTTTCTTCTCCATGAAAAAGGCAATTTCTTTGGTCGATAGATCCGACTTCACAAGCCTCGGCACATACCCAAACGTTTTCTGGTAATCCAGATCCAATCGTTTGATGATCTCTTCCGCATCCGGCTGCTCTTTATCCCCTGGATTAAACTGCTTAAACACAGCCGCCAGATCATGAGCCAGTTCCTCTGCTTCCTGTCTACGTTCATCATTCCGATAATCCTCATACAACAACACATACAGGGACTGTACAGGTTCGGAATAAGCCAGCGCGACTTCCCCTGTCGCATCATAGATGGGACCACGAACAGGTGCGAGTGGAATGTCTTTGGTATTACGACTCGTTTCCATATACGTCAGTTCAGGACCCTCCACAAACTGCACAAAGGCTAATCTGAAAATGAGAATACTGAATATGACAAATGCCGCGAAAAAAAACAGATTCAGCCTTGCGGTGGAAGGCTTGTTAACAGGTGTATCTTCCTCAGTCATGGGTTTCTTCCTCAATCGGTTAAACATGTTATAAGCCTCTCCCGTTCCTTTATAAAAATAAAATATTTAATCCGTCTTGTGAACGTGTTCAATCCTATATTTAATCCTTTCTCAACCAAGTCTACCAAAGGTTAGCTGTCACGTCTTTCAATATTTGGTTACATTTTCGTAAACAGAACCGCTACACTACCCAATCTCCGATTCCAATGTAAACACTGACATATCAACGTTGTCCCGCTCTCCAGATCGCGTTTACCCTTCCCTTATATAAACGTGGTACAGCTCATATGGTTACATATTAATGCAACTAATTAGTTCACTCTTACGATCCATGCTCCACGTAAAACAAAAAAGAGGACCCACGAAGGGTCCCCTCTGTAACCAATGCCTCACATCACTGTGTGCCTGATTCCGAATCTGATTCTTTATTTTTGTCCTTTTTCGGTACACCGTCGAGACCGAATTCCTCGTCATAGGCATCAAAGATCGCACGTGCAACCGGAGCCGCACTACTCGATCCAAAGCCCCCTTCGGGGATAACCACAGCGACAGCAAGCTTCGGATTATTACGTGGGGCATAGGCGATAAACACCCCGTTATCCACCAGTTTGCCACCTACTACCTGTGTCGATGTCCCTGTTTTTCTGGCAAAGTCATAAGGGAATCCGCTAAAAGCAGATACCTCGGTTGCCATGCCTCGTTGTACTTCATTCCAGTAGGCATCGTTAAACTCTACCGTGCTGAGTACTTTCGGTTTTACTTTCTCGACTACGTTGCCTTCCGAATCCCGGAACTCTCTAACCAGTTGTGGCTCCATCCGCTTTCCTTTGTTCGCCAGCATTGTCGTGTACTGTGCTAACTGCATGGTTGTGTATTTTCCCTGTTGACCAAAGGAGGCATACACCAGCTTGGTCAAAGAACTCTCGATGCTGTCCTTACCATATTCTTTGCGCCCAAGATATTCATTAGGCAGGTCAACACCTGTGGAGATACCTAACCCAAATTTCTCCATGTATTCGTCCCACACGTCGACACCCTTTGCACCATAATTGGAGTAAAGCTTTTTACCAATTTCATCAATCATGAACACGTTCGAGGAATGACGAATCGCATCACGAGGATACAATGCACCATACACATGCCCTGATGAGTTCTGCACTCTGCGATTGTCCCCACCAAAGGTCGTTGAACCTCTATCTGAATATACGGTATTTGTAGTGAAGAAACCTTCTTTCAAACCGATCAATACACTGAGCGGTTTAATTGTAGAACCAAGCAATACAACAGATTCCGCCCGTTTACCTGAATCGTCTGGCGGGAATCCACGAATGGTACCATTTTGATAAATATATTTTATTTTGTCGTAATCTTCAGAACTTATACCGCCAGTTCTCCATACGTTGGTATCATAATCCGGCATACTGGCAGCAGATACGATTTTCCCGGTATCCACTTCCATCGCAACTGCAAATCCGGTCTTGGCATTTGGATGTAATCGACCGGAAACCGGATTCCGATGAAGCCAACTCAACTGATCCAGAATGGCCTGTTCTGTTTTTACCTGAACGTTCTTGTTAATGCTGGAAATCAGGTCGTAACCTTTCTGCGGCGGGGTAGAACCAGCAACACCTTCAGGCAAATTACGCAAATCAACATCAACGGATGTATATCCACTTTTGCCGCGGAGAGCATCCTGATATTGCAGTTCCAGTCCATCAAAGCCTACAAATTCATTCTCCGTATACACCAGGCCAGGATCCGTTTGCGTTTTATTGGCCTCATCCACCTCTTTGTATTTGTTCAAGGACTTCGAACTTCTGAACTTCTTCAAGTAACCGATTGTCTGAACCGCTACCGTATCCGGATCGTAGAAACGTACACTCTCCTCGACGATCTGAATACCTTTGAACTCGTCCTTGTGCTGCAGGAAATAAGCAACTTCTTCCTCGGACAGATCACTCTTGATCAGACGCGGCATAAAACCGTTCGCTTTGCGGGAGTTCAAGTCCATCTCTTCAATAATTTTCTCCACCGTAAGTGACTCTGAATCCTTCAGCTTGTACTGTTCAAACACATCATGCAACCGGGTTGCAATATCCTGTACTTCCCCTATGTTAGGACTCGGTTTCCCATCAACATCCCCATAGTTTTTATAAAGTGTCAGGTAGAGAGACTGAATGGGCTTGGAGTAAGCCAACTTCACCTCACCTGTAGAATCATAGATCGTGCCTCTCACAGGAGGAAGTGGTACATCTTTGGTAATGTTACTTGCTTCTTCCTGACTGAGTTCAGGCCCTTCCACGAATTGCAAAAAGGCCAAGCGTACAATAATAACGCTAAAAATAACAAAGGAAGCGAAGAAAAATACGTTCATTCGGTAACTAAAGCGCCGTTTGTCTGTAAGTTCATCCTTCTCATTGGAATGCTTTTTCATCCATCCTACCTCTTTCATGACTTGATGCATACCGCTCAAACTGGTTCTTCGCGGCATGATAACCTGGCAACGTCGTCATATTCCGGACCCATGTCCGTTGTAATGTTAAGCTGACTGATCCTTTAGATGGGTGTCGGCAAAATTCGGAGGATTAAACCAGTCTCCACTGATTGCCCATGTCGGGTCAAGCGGAACCCAGCTCTCGGAATCACTCAAATACACCTCATTCCACGCATGCGGACCGTACCCTCCCTGGCCGTTATAACCAAGTCCTGTAACCACTTTGACTTCAAGTCCTTGTGAACGGGCCATTACCGCATAGAGACGGGCATAATCAATACATACGCCTTTACGTGTATCAAATGTATTCTGTGGATTCTGTTCATGCCATATGCCCTTTTGCTCATAGTCATCCACTTTACCATAGTCATACTGAATACGTGAACCTACCCAGTCGTATAGCGCTCTTGCTTTGGCTTCATCTGTCGATTGGCCTTTGACAATCTCACTCGCTGCTGATTCAATGTCCGTCGGAATATTGTGGTCGATGACTTCATATTTACGTTGCAGGATGCCGCCCAGTTCCTTTTGCACAGCCTGCGTAAAGACGGGTAGCTTGTCCTTGATGAACGTGCCCGACAACGGTTCGATAACCGATTTGGCCCCTTGCATATAGATCGGGGATGCTTCCACATAT
The DNA here is from genome assembly GCF_037974265.1 of Paenibacillus sp. FSL R5-0623. NCBI lineage: Bacteria > Bacillati > Bacillota > Bacilli > Caryophanales > Paenibacillaceae > Paenibacillus > Paenibacillus sp. FSL R5-0623. Next base: position 5,609,725 of record NZ_CP150233.1, read on the forward strand.
CGGCTGAACATGCTTCCAGGGTAAAGACTGACAATCATGAACAAAACCGCAATGACAATCATTCCGCGGACGGAGCCTATGATCGTGCCAATGACTGCACCCGTCAACCGACTAAACATACCTTTAGGCGCACTTTCCTCAGCTGACCCCTGCCTGCTGCTAAAAATAAATGATGAGAGAAACCCGAGAATCAGTCGGATGAGTCCATAGCTAAGTACAAATAATACAGCGAACCGCATTAGCGGAAAATCTGCAATCGCCGTAACCAACGTATAATACATCTGTTCCCACCGGTTCAACTCACGGTTAGGCATGGCTGAAGCATACTCAGACAGCCACTGCTGTACATATGGCGCAAGCCACAACGTTAAACCGATCGACAACAGAATACCAATGACCGCCATAATGCCATCCATCAGGAACCCAAAGAGTCTGCCTGCTGAACGCGAAGCCCCTCTGGACCAACCCTGCAATAATGAAGCAGCCACAATCAGCAACAGCATAATCGTGATGCCATTCAATTCCTTCAGGCTGTCCAGCCAATTCTGCAGCACGTACCGATTCCCCCTTTACTACGATGCTGGTGCTGTTTTGTTCTCCTGTGCCTGTTCGACAAACGTACGTATCGTTTCATTGTCGAGTTTCCATTCGCCAAGTGAAATTCCACGGAAGGTCACATCGACTTTATCCGATTGAGTTCTGCCTTTAATCTCCACATTGGGACTTGTGATGGTGAACGCTCCATCCTGTCCTTTGACGTATTTCGCTTTGGAAGCCTCCTTCAGCATCATGCTGGTTGCTTCCTTCTTCAATGTATCCATCGTGCTGGATTGTACGTCTGTTACTGTCTGTTTGATCTGATCAATGGAGATGCCGCTGTATATCAGTAGAGCCGCAATAATGATGATGGCAATCGCCCATTTCAATACGGTTTTGACCACATTCAGAACAAAGAACAATATGATCAATGCAACCACGATCACCAGCCAGTTCTGCATCACAAACTCTTTGATTACTTCTATGTTCATGACTACACCTTCCGTATTAGAATTCATTCGTAACACTCCCGAATATTATACATGATTTCCGAAGCTGCTGTCAGCTAAGCCCTCTCCCTTAAAAATAAACGGTCTAAGTTCGTCCCGCCGGGCGTACAAGTAGTACCATGAGGTTCTTCCTGGAGAACGGGGAACACGTTCAAGACCTGTAATTTGAACATGCATCGCTTAACAAGGAGGGGCTTATGTGAAAACGGCCATCTGGCTATACCTGTTTTTGTTCCTTGCCGTATTTGATTTGCACGCCCAGTATCCGATTCTGACTCCTTTTGCCATCTCGCTGGGAGCTGCCCCTACCTTCATTGGCTGGATGATGGGCATCTATTCCTTAACACATCTTCCTGGCAATCTGATTGCCGGAACACAAATCGATAAACATGGTAGTCGCCGCTACATTGTATTCAGTCTGCTCGGTGCAGGATTCATCCTGCTCCTGCAAGCCTATGTCCAGACACCATGGCAACTGCTGGCGCTGCGTTCCATCAGCGGGTTTGTGCTGGCCTTTCTGTCTCCTGCATGTCTTGCCCTGCTTGCACAGTTATCCAGCGATCCGGTTAAACAAGGGAAGTATATGTCGGGTCACGGGGTAGTACATACCCTCGCATCTGTGGTATCACCAGCAGCCGGTGCGATCATTGTAGGTTCCATGGGATTCTCGGCTACATTTTCAGGCTTGGGCTATCTGCTTATTCTCACTGGTGTTATTGCTTTCATGACGATGCCTCGTGGCATCATCAAGCAGCAGGAGAGAGTAACGGAACCTGCCAAACCTGACGTTTCACCAGCAGATGCCACAAGTGCATTCCTGCCAGTGTCCTGGCGATACTTTGCCTTGCCTCTGGTGATTGCCTGTGCCCAAGGAATTCTCTTCTTCGAATTACCCCTTCGGGGCGGAGGACAATCGTCCATCATGTCTACCGGACTGCTGTTCTCTATTATCAGTATTGGGGCACTCTTCACCCTCAGCATGTTATTTCTCAACCGGTATTCCCCCAAACTGCGTCTGGTTGCGGGCGTGCTGTTAATGTCCTTGTCTTTTTTTGTGATGGCAGCCATTCCACAAGTTCCGTTGTCCACCGTATTGTTTGTACTCGGGATGTCCAAAGGCATTATCTTTCCAGCTATGGCTACCCTATTTATCCGGCTGAGCGGAGGAAGCAAGTTGGGCCGCATTTTCTCGCTGCAATCCATTGCCACCTCCATCGGCTCTTTCATCGGTCCCATCACAGCTGGACAACTTCGTATCGGGTTATCACCCTATTTCATCGCCTTTGTTTTATTAATGATTGGTATGCTGCTGCTTCCATACTATACATCCAGACGCGAAGCTTCCCTGTCCGATCCGAAAAGCATATTAAATTAGGCCAGTATTTTCATTAGCTTTGCATCATTCCCCCATTTACAGCTAAACTATATAAAATGGACTAACGTTTTACACGTTGATAAAAGCTAACTGGGAAATCTATCTTTTACAATCACCGAAGGTTTTATCTTATTGAAGATCATTAAGGTTGAACAATTAGCCCAAAGGTAGTGAAGGGGACGGAATCGATTTTGAAGAAGCGGTAGCGTTCGCCTAAAAGCTTTCTGTAAGAAAGCTGCTTCGAAAGATTAAGCTGTCTCCATATTTCAACCTATAAAAAATTAATCAGAAAATTTGGAGACAACAGCGATCGGAAGAACGATCCGTAACCGGAACGGCCACTGCCAGCTATTACTTCCCTAATGATACATTTATGAAATAAGACCTCAAACTTGATGGGTTGTTCTATCCAGTTAGCAAACGTGTAAAGAAAGGAGTCCATTTTATATAATCAGTCGATTTCCGCTGCAACATTTCCCGGGGAATGTCGACATAAGCTCTCGAACAAGAGGTGAATATCATGCCTATTCATGTCATTGTGGAAGGTAAGAATGACCGAAGCAAACTGAAACGTTTGGTTGGACCCGAAATCAACATTCTATGTACGTTTGGAACACTTAATTCCCTTAAGTTGGAGACCCTGCGCAAGCAAGTCGGTTATGATGAAGTCTTTTTATTTATGGATAATGACAGTTCCGGCAAAAAAATTAGAGGTGTACTTCGGGATGCTTTCCCGGATGCAGTACAGATGTATACTAGACGAGGATATGCGGGTGTGGAAGGAACACCTGATGAGTATATCATTGCCCAGCTGGAAAAGGCCGGGTTAGAGACATACATCCAATACCCTGAACATCCTTCCTTTTAAAATGAAATACCAAAAGGCTGCCTTTGGGTTGATATCCAACCTGAAGGCAGCCTTTACAATATGAGTATCAGATGATTATTCCTTAATCAGATTGCGAATATCCTCGGCAATGACAGCTGGCACAACGTCCTCTGTATTAAATGCGTTATATACCTTGCGCAGCTGGTTGTTCTCATCCACCAACCCGATCATGTTCATATGGGCAAAATCGTCCTTATTCTCCCCTTCGATCAGGATCTGGAATGAATCCCTGGCCAACTGTTTGGTTTTGTCCATATCCCCTCGCAAGAAGTACCATCCGGAATAATCCGCGTGGAAGCGGTCCGCAAACGTCTTAATCTTCTCTCTTGTATCGACTTTCGGGTCGAATGAAATAGATACAAATGAGACATCTTTACCGAAGCTGTCGTCCTCTTTCAACAGATCCTGCACCTGGGATAACGTAAAGGTCGTAATCGGGCAGACATCCGGACAACTGGTGAAATAAAAGTAGAACAATCGGACTTTCCCTTGCGTATCCTCCAGTGATACCGTACTGCCATCTACATTTTCCATAGAAAAGGATTGGATTTCACGAATCTCGGGTAATTTTTCCTTACTCGCAAATACGGTGCCCCACATCAGATACACAGCCATTATCAGTGCGAGCCCGAGCAGCATCCATGTCCATTTGTACTTTTTCAGCATCTTCCTCGTCCCTTCTGTATCTTCTCTTATGAATACGCATACATATGTGAACCCAAAATCACGTTTGTTTCGCTTCATCCATCTACTGTGACATATGTATTCAAAGAAACCTACTTTTTATGAGATTCTATATTATTGTAACGGTTAAAAGGGACAATGCCCATAAATATTTATGTAACATATCCGACAGCATATTCTCTGATGCAACTTCTCTCAGTATCCGATATAAAGTTTATCATAGGAAACACCAAAATAGTTTGACAAACTGCGTACATTTATTGGGTATAATACAGTTTATTGTTATAAATTTGAAATTAGGGATGTTTTGCATCCTGATAGACGGATATTATACACTATATATGGGTATCACCTAGATAGAGAAGTAATATGCCTTAGAACGATACACCACACAAAGGAGACGTTTATGGATACCTCTACACATTTTGTCATGGGGATTGGTCTAGCCGGTCTGGCTTATGTCGATCCTGTCGTCGCAGCGAGTCCCATGCTTGCAGCTGCGGTAATGATTGGCACGATCGCCGGTTCCCAGGCCCCTGACATTGATACTGCTTTACGTCTCAAAAGCAATTCGCTTTACATCCGGAATCATCGGGGCTTGTCACACTCTCTGCCATTTCTCCTGTTATGGGTTTTGCTCATCACCGGCGTCATTGCACTGATATTCCCTGGTGTCCCTATTGGACACGTTGCCACCTGGACCGCTGTGGCCGTAGGCTTTCACGTATTCACCGATCTGTTCAACACCTATGGAACCCAAGCTGCCCGGCCTTTTACGGAACGCTGGATCGCCTGGAATATCATTCATATTTTTGATCCGTTTCTATTCACTACCCATGTCATAGCTATTCTGTTATGGGCCTTTGATCTGATCGCCCCTGCACCACTCTTCGTTACGTTGTATAGTTTGACCGGTTTATATTATATATGGCGAACGATTGCTCGTGCACAAGCAGTCAGAAAAGTTAGACGTCTCGACAACAGCCCAGAGCAGGCAAGATACATCATCATTCCAACGATATCCTGGAACCGCTGGCATGTGGTTAAACGAGTTGAGGACGGCAGTTATGTGATCGGGAAAATGGATGGTTCTAATCTGGTATGGAGTCTGCACGCCTCGTCTTCTACTCATGCGGCCGTTGCTGCTTCACGCAAATCACCGGAAGTTAGTGCCTTCCTCTATTTCACCTCCTATGCGGTGGCAGAGGTTGAAGAACTGCCTGCTGGGTACAAGGTCCGCTGGGCAGATGTACGTTATCGACACCGGAAACAATATCCATTTGTCGCTGTGATTGTGATGGATCGGAATTTTGAAACGATTGATACGTATGTAGGCTGGTTAAGCGATGAGAAGATGGATAAAAAACTTTTATCTGCACGCCCTTGACGAAGTGAGCATGGCAAGGCACAATCAAACTTAGGAACTGATACGCGAGAAAGCCCGGTGCGTTTCCGCCCCGGGCTTTCTGTTTATCCTGTTTTGTTGCTGTTGGTTAAAATAAATTATTTGCCAGACCCAGCCAGAGACTGCTCAGCGATTTGTACCAGACGTTTGGTGATATATCCACCCAAAGATCCTGTTTCACGGGAAGTGTAGTTACCATAGTAACCGTCTTGTGGGATAGTTACACCCAGTTCCTGTGCAGCCTCCATTTTCAATTGTTGCAGTGCTGCAGTCGCTTGAGGTACCACCAAGTTGTTTGAAGAACGAGATCCTTGAGCCATAATTTATAATCTCCTTTCAATCTGTGTCTGTAATGTATTGCAAGCTTGCAAGATTATTATGGCTCGTAGGCTTCAGGTTATACGGAATTTCACTAAATTTGTAGATGGAGGTTTTTCCCAATGAGTAAAGGCTTATCCTTATGGTTCGCATTCTCTTCCATTCTCTTGTTAACGGTTTCAGCAATTATGATCTCCTACTCCGGTTGGTTTGCTGCACTACTGTTTGTCCTGTCCATTGCCAACATTGGCTGGGGATTTGTGATTCGTGCCAAAAAAGAACGTCAGGAAGTTCAATCGGCTGTTTCAGAGCCCACTTCTTAAGCGGGTCAGTTTATAGTTCAATAAAGTTCAATAAGAACGCACAAATAAAGAGGAGTCCTTCATTAGGGCTCCTCTTTATTTGTGTTAACTATTTATTGCATGAAATATGAAGATCTTGTTCAGGACTACTGTTTACGTCTTGGAACAAATCCCATACGTTCTTTCACTGCATCCAACGTTTGAGCAGCAACTTCTTCTGCACGACGGGCTGACGTATCCAGAACATCCGCCAATTCGCCAGATTCACGAATCTCATTATATCGTTGTTGTAGCGGTTCAATCACAGATACAACCACTTCAGCCAGTTCCTTTTTGAACGGACCGTACATCTTGCCTTCATAACGCTCAGCCACTTCTTTAAGCGTCATACCTGCACATTCAGCGTAGATGCTCATCAGATTGCTGACTTCCGGTTTGTTTGCCGGATCATATACGACTTCACGTCCCGAATCTGTAGTGGCACGACTGATTTTTTTGCGAATCACATCCGGCGGATCCAGCAGGGCAATATAGCTGCCAGCATTAGGGTTACTTTTGCTCATCTTTGAAGAGGCATCATCAAGTGACATGACCCGAGCACCCACCTGCGGAATATACGGATCTGGAATGGTGAAGTACTCTCCATAACGGTGATTAAAACGTCCTGCCAGATCACGTGTCAGTTCCAGATGCTGCTTCTGGTCCTCACCTACTGGCACAAGGTCAGCATTGTATAACAAAATATCAGCCGCCATTAATGATGGATACACGAACAGTCCCGCACCAACGGAATCTTTACCGGATGATTTATCCTTAAACTGAGTCATCCGTTCAAGCTCACCCATGGAGGTCAGCGTTGTCATCAACCAGCCCAATTCCGCGTGTTGCGGTACATGGGATTGCAGAAATACGTTAGATTTCGAAGGATCAATACCTGCTGCAATAAACAGTGCAGCTACTGCTTCCGACTGTTCACGCAATGCTGCTGGCTCCTGGGCCACGGTGATGGCATGAAGATCAACTACCATGAAATGACATTGATAGTCATGCTGGAGTTTTACAAAATTTTTGATTGCACCAATGTAGTTGCCCAATGTGAGCTTACCGCTTGGCTGAATACCTGAAAGTACTGTTTTCATTACCCATAACGCCTCCCTGATTATATATATACTCCTGCCATTCTCTGCGAACGCAAAAAGGCCCCACATCCGCAAGGGACGTGAGACCGTGGTGCCACCCTTATTCGCTTTTCTTCGATTGCTGCTGACTCTGAATCAAGTCAAGCCGAAGAAATGCCTTCATTGTTCCGTAACGTGGATTATACGGCAGACTCTAGTGGGGCAAGCCCATCTCTGGCTTAACCTGTTCAAACCTACACTCAAGGGTCCATTCGGTAAAGAGCTCACACCGGTTCACATCAACCACCGGCTTTCTGAAGAGGATTCTCTTGCCCTACTTATCCCTGTCATCGATTTCAAGTCATTCAATTCTAATAAATGCTTTCAGAGTTCCATCTTAATGCGCACAGGCGCGAATGTCAAAATGAGTTGAACTTTTTTACCCGAGACATCAAAATCTGTTATGATGGAATTGCTTATCCTGTTGCCTGCTTCACACGAAATAGCGCAGGAAATAGCTGGCATGTACACAACGACACGCCTGCAGCAGTAGCTTCATCACGACTGCTTGCAGACAGATTTCAAGTGGGAAAAGGAGCATCGATATGAAACAAGTGACCAAAGGCCAATGGAATGGTTACGACACGTATATCCTACATAGCCGTGAATTGGAAATCACCCTGCTGCCGCGTCTTGGAAATAATATTATTTCTATTCGCGATTTAGTGCAGGACAGAGATGTCGTCCGCCGTCCGGATGAAGACGATCTTGCCTTTTATCTGCAGAAGCCGTACCATTTTGGCGTTCCTCTCCTGATTCCACCAGGGCGCATTCATCGTGGACAATTCGAATATGAAGGCGTTCGTTACCAATTTGATCAGAACACGGCGAATGACAACCATATTCACGGTCTCCACCGTACCCAATCCTGGTGTGTCAGTGACATTGAGGAAGATGAAGACGGCTGTGCAATTACGACTGAATTACTGACCGAAAATGAAGAGCATTGGATGGCCCAATTCCCGATTCCCCTGAAACTTGAGATGACGTTCAGTCTGCAAAACGCTGTATTTAGCCAGCGTCTGCGAGTCACCAATCTGAGCTCAACACCTGCTCCTTTTGGGATGGGATATCATACATGGTTTTTGTTAGACGGCAAACCTGCCGACTGGACACTGCAACTGCCTGTTTCCGGAATATACGGACAGAATGAAGAACAACTACCGACAGGTGAACTGGAACCCCTGGGTGAATGGTCTGCTCTGAACGAAGGCATCAATTTGCAGGGACGTAACTGGGATACCCTGTTGAAAGCTACCGAAGGTGAACCGGCTACGGCTTACTTACGCAGGCAAGATGGATATACATTGAAATATTCAGCAGATGAAGCATTTTTCAAACATTGGGTTCTCTTTACCAAAGGTGAATCCGATCAGTTCCTGTGCATTGAACCGTACACTTGGCTCCCGGATGCACCTAATTTGGCTTTATCGGATGAACAAACCGGGTTGATTCGCTTGGAACCGGAACAGCCTGTTGAGTTATTTACACGTATTGAGGTTATACCTCCGACAGACTAAGCGAGCTGATCATCCTCTACTTTGCTTTTACGCATATCACCCTATATTTTGATATCCAAATACAACTTGTCGACCCGCATTGGGTCGGCTTTTTTATGTGTCCTGTGCACTGATATTTATCCATATTTTCCCTTACACCATATCATGTATATTTCCTTATTCTCTAACCATACTAACATCACCAACCCATAAGGAGGTGACACATATGTACGGAAATCAAAACCAAGGTAGCGGTAGCCGCTCCAACAACCTGGTCGTTCCCCAAGCAACAGCAGCATTGCAACAATTGAAAATTGAAGCTGCTCAAGAGCTGGGTGTAACGATTCCACAAGATGGTTACTACGGTAACTATACTTCCCGTGAGACAGGTTCTCTGGGTGGATACATCACTAAACGTCTGGTACAAATCGCTGAGCAGCAATTATCGGGTCGTTCGTAAGCTCGTAATTAATGCTTAAGTAGCGTTAAAAAACAAAAGCGGCCTTCTTCGGAAGTGCCGCTTTCTCTTGTGTAACTAATTATGAGGTCGACTCCACATCTGAATCCTTGTATGTATTGGTTCTAGGGTAACGAATCATCAAGCTTGCCATATTGTAATTAGACTCCATCGTTGCATCTACCAAAATCATACCTTGTCTTACTGTGAAATCGTACGATATTTCGCCATGTGTCCAATTGCGTTTGAATTTCAACGTCTCCAATGCCATTGCCCGGAAAGAAGTTCTCTGGGTTTCGTTTAGCCCCCCTTCCTCCACATCCATCTGCCCATCTCGTCCAGCTATCGGATTATGTCGAATACCGAATTTCCCAATTACGTTGTTTCGTATTTGCACAAAAACTACCCCTGAATCTAACCCTGATAACTCATGATCAAGTTCTTTGAATACCAGATCCAACTGTCTCGCTAATGAAAGCTCATCAATTTTCATATTAACACTCTCCTTATATGCTTATAGTCCTATATATCAAGGACTTACGACTCATTATATGACATCATATGTGCTCATTCAACAAAGAACGGCAAAGTTGGGTATTTCTAACTATGATTTGCACAATTAATTGCCATTCCACTTCCTTAAACTGAGCTTTTTCACTTAATTACGACAAAATCTTCAAGAATCGAAAATGAGGATTCTGTACAAAAAAGGCTGGAATCCAGTGTCTGTTAACACGGGATTCCAGCCTTTTCATATCTGTTCAACCTATTTTTCGGTTGCTGTCATCTGTAGAAACTGCTCAATATCGGCAATAACCAAGTCCGCAGCATTTTGCCAGAATTCCGGTTGTGTCAGGTCGGTACCCAGATGTTTCTGAGCAAGTTCTTCGACCGTCATACGCCCTGTATCCCGCAACAAATCATCATATTTATCTGCAAATGCCGTACCTTCCTGCTGCGCTCTTGCATAGATTCCCGCACTGAACATATAACCAAACGTGTATGGAAAATTATAGAACGGTACACCAGTTAGATAGAAGTGCAGTTTGGATGCCCAGAAATGAGGGTGATCTGATGCAAGTGCACCGCAGAACGCTTCCTGCTGCGCCTCCACCATTAATTTGGATAATTCATCCGCGTTGACCAAGCCTTTTTTGCGTTGTTCATAGAAACGATTCTCAAACAGGAACCGGGCATGGATGTTCATAAAGAAAGCCACACTTCGCTGTATCTTGTCTTCCACCAAAGCCAGCTTCTCTTGCTCATCTGTTGCCGCCTGCACCAGGGCATCTGCAACAATCAGTTCAGCAAACGTGGAAGCTGTCTCAGCCACATTCATCGCATAACGTTGATTCAATGCAGGCAACTCTTCCATAATGTGTTGATGATATCCATGACCAAGTTCATGCGCAAGGGTCGACACATTAGACGGTGTCCCGGAGAAGGTCATGAAAATTCGAGTTGCTTTGCTAAGTGGCAAAGACGTACAGAATCCACCTGGACGTTTGCCAGGACGGTCTTCTGCTTCGATCCAGCGTTTCTCAAAAGCCATCTCTGCAAACGAGGAAAGTTTAGGACTGAACTTGGCAAACTGCTCAACAATATTGATGGCTGCCTCATCGTAAGTGATTTTGCCACTTGATTTACCTACAGGTGCATCTACGTCGCTCCAGCTGAGCTTGTCTACCCCCAGCAGTTCTGCCTTCCGCTCCAGATATTGAACAAGTGCAGGTTTGGCACCGTTAATCACATCCCACATCGTATCCAGTGTCTGACGTGACATCCGGTTGATGGCCAGAGGTTCTTTGAGGATATCATCCCAGCCACGTTTCTCATATAACTTCAGACGGAATCCCGCGAGGTGATTCAGCGTGTCAGCGCAGAAATCTTCGACATCGGTCCAAGCCTGCTCCCAGTTTGCGAATACCGTCTCCCGTACATTCCGATCACTATCGCTCAGCTTGTTGGCAGCCTGTCCTGCGGAGAGCATCACCGTTTCCCCATCTTGCTCAAATGGAATGTTCACCTTGCTGACAATCGTGTTGTAGAATTTGCCCCAACCATGGTAACCATCTACACCCAGATCCAGAGCAAGACCTTCCAGTTCAGGCGACAGCTTCTCACGAGCCAGCGTGCGACTCTCGTTTAATACAAATGCCAGCGGCTGAATATCTTCCCGAGCAATCCAAGCGTCCCACACCGAATCCGATGTCTGACTGAGTGTATTATCGAACTTTGATTTGCTGCCGTTCAGCATTGCTGCAATAGAACTGATGGCGCCCTGAAGCTGCTTTGCCTTTTTGTCCTTTTGGTTTTGCGATGAGAGACAACCTACAAACGCAGAACCTTCCGATATGCGGATATAACAGCTTTGCAGCAGTTCCAAAATCGGATCAAATGCAGCCGTCTCTTCTAATGAAGTCGGTGCAGGTGTTTCGTTCAACAGATGTTGCAGTTTACGTACATCCTCTTCCAGTGCAATCAGATACGCAGCGAATGTCTCGGAGGAAGAACCTCCACTAAAAATGGACTCCAGATCCCATACGGGGTGTAATGGCGTTTTCATTTAATAAGGCACCTCTCTCTATAAATTGGATGGTTAGGATTGAATTAAAAACTGGTTTTATGCGTGTCATATCTCTATACTAGAGAAATAGCTACAGAGGTTGTTCAAAAAGTCCACTTTTGATTACGAATCATGCCTAACGGCATTATCAGCATCGAATATGAAATTCAGCCGAAATGTCCGTTGCTCACGTAGTTTGCCTACGCTCCGCTACTCCATTTCTAGCTTCATTCCATCTTCTCGGTACTGAAAACCAGTCTTTTTGAACATGTATTTATAGCAACCTTCAGGAGGTAAACGTATGAAACCTTTACAAGTATCGGCTGATACAGCCGTCAAATTAGCAGAATCCCTGGGCGTACCTTTGGAGCACCTGATGCACATGCCCCAACATATCCTGATGCAGAAGATTGCGGAACTCGCCAAACAAGAAGCCTCCAAACCTTCCGCACCAGAAGGCGAACAAGAATGATTCCGTTTGAGAACAGCTGGCCTTACGATATTGTGATGGGAGACATCTATGTACAGCAATGTCCCTATTGTCATGCAAGCAATGTGCTGCTCCCCCTCAAACCAAAAGAGCTTGTGCTCATTCGCGAAGGCAAAAAGAAATTACTGGTCTTTCCCTGCTGTAATACAAGCATGACCGTGATCGACAACGACAGTGACTACTTGTTATCCAGCCGTCCTGTCCGTAACTAATGCTAGATCAACCTAGAGGGGGCTGCGCTTTGCAGCCTCTTTGTCTGTTTCAAGCATCTCTTCAGGGAGTTCCAACTTACTTGAAATCATCTGCTCACGCAGAACAGCCCACTGTTCCCTTGATGCACGAATCATGGCCGCATCTGTGATCCGCTTGTCATGAATGACCTTGCTGAACCATTGCACTGCTTCATTAAACCGCCCTACCCTGCGGTTCAATTCCCCGAGCAAATACAACAGTTTGGCTTCATTGCCACCCGTTCCTTCACGTTCGAACACCTTCACATAGGCTTCAAGGCTAAATTCAAGAAAACGATGTTCCTGTGCATGGTCCTCCATATAACGATACAACCAAGCGATATGATGCAACAGACCAGCGACGACACGATCTTTCTCCTGGATAACCTGTGCACACAGCAAGGCAAGCTTGTACGTAGCCAGCGCCTGTTCCAGTGTTCGTGCTCCACTATAATCACGTTTAACCCAGCGGTTACCGATCTGTTCCTTAAAAGCCTTGCGCTGAGCATCATTTAAATGCTCCGTTGCGTTCTCCGTCGTGGCAAACCCGCACTGCGGACAGATGCGAACCACATAAAAATCTGGATTCTCCAGCTTGTAGTACGCACAAAAATCTGAATCCGTCCGGTATGGCCTTTTTAAACTCGGTCTTACCCGTGAGGTCTCATACTCGGTTTCGCAATAATGGCAGGTCACTTTCACCTTATACAGCGGCTCTAATTCCAATCTTTTCCATCCCTCTCCCGTACGCTTGTAATCATATTCTGAACTACGGTGTATTTACAAAATGATGTGCAGGCCCGGATAAACGCTGCAGGATAAACGAATGCAAGGGCTCCTCCACACCAATCTGTGTTAAGGCTTGATCCATACATGCAAGCCAAGCCTCAGCCCGTTCAACCGTCACTTCAAAATGCATATGACGAGCACGCATCATCGGATGTCCAAACGCCTCGGAAAACAGCCCTGGGCCTCCAAAAAACTGAGACAAAAACATATACTGCTTGTCGATGACCGGCTGAATATCTTCCGGGAAAAGCGGAGCCAGCTGCTCATTCTGCTGAACGATTGGGTAAAAGGCCTCGACCAGTGCGCGAACACCTTTCTCACCGCCAAGATTGTCATAAATACTCAAACTGGGATTCATTCGTCTGATTCCCCTTTCTGATGTCGAATTTTGCCATATATTACACGTTCCATGAACATTGTGAAAACAGTAACAATAACCAGGCTCCAAAAGCCTTTATCTCCATTCTATCAAAAAAAACCAAAAAGTCCTATATAACATGAATTCATCAGGACATGTAACCTGCCATCTGTATATAGGACCTTATTCAAAACATAACACAAAAAAAGCGCCAACCGCTTGGGTTGGCGCACTAGATATTTCATTAATAACTCCGCCAGTCCTCTTCCTCAGAGCGTACCAGCGAGGCACGTATCACATATACAAAAGCACAGACCAGGATTCCGGTGACAAGACTCATGATCATCACTCCATCCGAATTGAATTCCACCTTGGAGACAATTAGGTGACGTTCAGGCGTTTTTCTCATTTTAGCACACATCACTCAAAAACACAGCCACTTTTGCAAGCGCTTTCTACGTATAATTTTGTACTGTTTGTCCACTTTTTCTCATATATTGATGGCAATAACATCACAGACTTCCGCACACCGACCATTCCAAAAATAAAGGAGAAGAATTCATGGCTGCTTCACAACGACTCACCCATGTCCTGGTCACACTCGCTCTCCTGATCCTTTGCGTGTTAATGGTCTTGTATCCAGCGGAAACCTGGCATGCAGGTGTACGCGGACTGTCCATCTGGTGGGACGTATTGTTTCCCTCCCTTTTTCCTTTTTTGGTGCTGTCCGAGCTGCTGCTCGGCTTTGGCATTGTTCATTTTCTAGGTACCTTGCTGAATCCACTGATGCGTCCATTGTTTCGTGTTCCCGGAAGCGGTGGTTTTGTATTTGCCGTGAGCTGTGCATCCGGTTATCCTACAGGGGCGAAACTGACCGCTCAGTTATGGGAACAAAAGCTGGTTACCCGGGAAGAAGGAGAACGGCTCGTTGCCTTCACTACATCATCCGATCCGATCTTCATGATTGGAGCGGTATCGGTTGGGTTCTTCCATAATGTCGCCATTGCTCCAGTATTGGTTGCGAGCCATTACGCTGCAGCTATTCTGGTGGGTATGCTCATGCGTTTTCACGGGGGTACAGCAAAAGGCTCACAGCCAAACATCTCTTCTGCATCTCCATCGGAGGAGATACCTAGAAACAGACTGGTCCGGGCCATCTATGCAATGCATGAAGCAAGAAAGGCTGACGGACGGGCATTCGGTGAACTGCTGCGCCAGGCAGTCTCCTCATCCCTTCGCCTTATTATTATCGTAGGAGGGCTGGTTGTATTCTTCTCGGTCATGATGGAGCTACTTGTCCAGACCGGTTGGCTTGGCGGATTATACGGGATAACCGAGCAGTTGTTACGACATAGCGGACTGCCTCCATCCTTATCTCCTAGCTTGGTCGGTGGGCTGTTTGAAGTAACGCTGGGGAACAAAGAGGCCGGGAGTGCCGGGGCATCCATCCCACTCGTCTATAAAGTGGCAGCAGCAGCCTTTGTTCTCTCCTGGGGCGGATTATCTGTCCATGCACAGATTATGAGTGTTCTTAGCAACACACCCATGAGATACGGTCCTTTCCTATTTGCCAGAGCAATTCATGCGCTAATCGCACCTGTGCTGGTCCTGCTATTGTGGACACCCATGATGGGGCGTTCCTCTTCACCCGTTCTCATGGAGCCCGGTTTCATCCCATCGTTATCAACGTATACACCCGATTGGGGACTGATTTTCTTGTCCGGAATGATTGTTTTTGTAAGCCTCATCGTATTGTTGTTATTCCTTGCGATATTAAGTTCCATTCTCAAGCCTAGACGACATGCCAAAAAATAAGTGAACGATTCATCTATATTTAACTGAATATGCGCCCAAACGTTGTGTTCTTCCGCGGAATTGATTATCATCGGTAGTATAATGACCACAAAGGAGCTTTCATCTTGAGATACTATGTTCAAGACCGCGGAGACCAGTTATCGATTGATCTCAGTCAGCAGTTTCACGCGCTGGCGAAGGAAGAAGGGTTCAAGCTGGATGCAGAATCGCCGGAGATTGTGATCTCCATCGGGGGCGATGGTACGATGCTACAGGCATTTCACAATTTCATCGACCGTATTCCGGATATTGCTTTTGTTGGGGTTCATACAGGCCATCTCGGCTTTTACGCCGATTGGAAGAAGGAAGAATTACGGGAGTTAGTCAGGCTGATGAGTGGCAAAGGAGATCCGGAGCGTCTCAAACCACGCATTGTGCAATACCCGCTATTGGAGCTTGAGATTCGGAAAAAGTCGGGGAATACCTCATACATCGCCCTTAATGAATTTACGTTAAAAGGTGTAGACGGTACCGTCGTGGCCCAGGTCGATATTAACGATGTGACATTCGAGATGTTCCGTGGGGATGGCATCTGTGTATCCACGCCTTCAGGCAGCACGGCATACAACAAGGCCCTTGGTGGTGCCATGGTTCATCCGACCATCGAGGCGATTCAGATTGCGGAGATTGCATCGATTAATAACCGGGTCTATCGGACACTTGGTTCACCGGTTATTTTGCCCAAGCATCATCATTGTGATATTTTCTCCCGCAAGGATCAGCGGTTACTGATGACCATTGATCATGTGAATGTGATGGTGGAGGATCTAATCTCCGTCCGTTGTCAGGTATCCAGTCACAAGGTCAGTTTCGCACGTTTCCGCCCTTATCCATTCTGGAACCGGGTTCGCACGGCATTTCTTGACTAAAATAAACACAGCAAAAAAGCGGTCCTTCTCAGGAACCGCTTTTTGCTTTGGCTTGAGGCTGATCCTTGCTCTTCTGAAGTACAAAGTACGCGCAGCCAAAGTTACAATATTCATTGATATAATCCACCATACTGGCGATCGTGGAATCCTTTGTCGCTTTCGGATGGTTATCACGGTAAAAACCTTTTAACCTCAACTGGCTATAACCCCAGTCCCCGATAATATAATCATAACGCTCCAGCACTTCACTGTAACGATCACGGAAGACCTCTGGATTCCAGCCTTCTTTGTGGTTCTGGACGATTTCATAATTTTTGCCGCCGATCTGTACAATGACCGGTTCTTTGGGTTTTTCTTCAACTGATTCAACAGCCGATTCCTGAACCGGCTCCTGAATCTGTTCTGTGATTTTTTCTTCTTCCAATCCGGTATCCTCCATCACGCGTGTGTTGCCGCCTGTTCAGCATGTTTGGTAGCCGATTTCACCTGTTCATGCGCATGGTAGGAGCTGCGTACCATCGGGCCGGACTCGACGTGGCTGAATCCACGTTTTAATCCTTCCTGTTTCAATGCAGCGAACTCCTCTGGCGGATAATACTTTTCAACATACAGATGTTTCTCCGATGGCTGCAAATATTGACCAATCGTCATAATATCACAGTTCACCGCACGAAGATCATCCATTGTTGATAAAATTTCATTATATTCCTCACCTACACCAAGCATGATGCTTGATTTCGTTGGGATGTTAGGTTGCATTTCTTTGGCACGAGCAAGCAATTCCAGTGAACGTTTATATTTCGCCTTGGCACGCACTTTGTCCGATAACCGCTCAACCGTCTCAATATTGTGATTCAGGATGTCCGGTTTGGCATCCATTACAATCTGCAAAGATTCCCGATCGCCCAGAAAGTCTGGAATGAGTACTTCAACGCTGCACAATGGCAACCGCCGCCGTACGGCCTTTACCGTCTCTGCAAAGATCGTAGCTCCCCCATCCTTCAGGTCATCACGGGCTACACTTGTAATTACGCAGTGTTGCAGATTCATCTGCTCTGCTGCTTCCGCCACACGTTCTGGTTCCTGCAAATCAAGCTCCGTTGGCAAGCCTGTATTCACCGCGCAAAAACGGCATGCCCTTGTGCAAATATCGCCCAAAATCATAAAAGTGGCCGTTCGATTGGCCCAGCATTCATAAATATTCGGACACCGCGCTTCCTCACATACCGTATGCAGCGTTTTGGAACGCATCATCGTTTTCATTTCCTGATAGTTATCGCCGGTTGTCAATTTGATCCGAATCCAATCCGGCTTCGGTTCTTTAACACGTTTTGCCAATGCATAAACCTTCTTTCTAACTGAAGTTAGGCTGTTGCTCGGAACATATTATACCATGAAAGCGCTGGAAAAACCCCCATTTGTCACATCTTGTGCATTCATGCCCGATATGGACAATTTGTATCATTCGATTCCCCCCAAGAGCTTACATGGATAAAATGAGAACTTTTGAAGAACGCTAACCTTTAGCTTGGTTCATCGGGTACCTTGTATCATTCTAATGGAAAGGGGCTGCTTCCCAGTGCAACAACGCTTGACCTTCAGGCACACATACCGCTTTTGGATCAAAACATTACTTGCAGGTACTCTGCTTCTCCCATTCTTGCCTGTTGAAGTTTACAGTGAACCCGCCGAGGCCGCTCCCAAACCACAGGCTGCCGAGTTAAAACCCGCAGAAATTTTCGCTGCACGTCGCCATTTATATGAAACCATTGGTCAGATGACCCAGATTCCCTGGTACAGGCTTGCCGCAATTGATCAGTATGAACGAACGATTACTCGTGCACACCCAAAGGATCGCAAGCATCCAGAACGGCTTACGGGTATCTTCATGACCCCTCCGGCCTGGAGAGGATGGCTAAATCCCGATGAGACGGATCAACATCCGGAATCCATTCTTTTTTTCAAAGGATATGGACGTGATGGTTCAGGAGACGGTAAAGCAGATGCCAACAATGATCAGGATGTGCTGTACAGCATGGCTTCTGTTATTCAAGGTTACGGGAACAAGCAAGAAGACTTCAACATTGCCTTGTGGGAATATTATCACAACTCCCGTGCTGTGCAACGGATACAGCAATTCGCGAAGTTATATGAGCATTTTGACAATCTGGATCTATTTGGACATGCCTTTCCGGTCCCGCTCGGAACCAACTACTCCTATCGCAGTACCTGGGGGACAAAAAGAAGCTGGGGCGGTTATCGCATTCATGAGGGAACAGATATTTTCGCTCCGCATGGCCTGCCTGTGCGCAGTACCTGTTACGGGGTCGTGGAAATCAAAGGCTGGAACCCGTTTGGCGGCTGGCGCATCGGTATCCGGGATTTGAACAACCATTATCATTACTACGCCCACCTCTCGGGTTTTGACAAGAGCGCACGCATTGGTGAAGTGGTTATCCCCGGTCAGGTTGTAGGTTGGGTGGGCAGTTCGGGTTACGGGAAACCTGGGACACAGGGCAAATTCCCTCCACATCTGCACTATGGGATCTACCGGGACAGCGGACTGCACGAATGGTCGTTTGATCCTTATCCACAGCTGAAACATTGGGAACAGGATGAACGCAAACAAAAGAACAAGAAAAGCAAATGAGACGAGTATATGCATGATCAGCAAAGCGAAAAAGGGACCTCTTTAATAGAGGCCCCTTTCTTTGCTTTACAATTCTAATTTGTGTGTATCATGGGTGCGCGTCCTTATTGAGCTGCAATCCCCCATTCACATCAGGCAGATCATCCGGCTCAATTTCTTCAAGTTCATTCCCTTGCAAATGGTCTGACGGCGTCTGTTGCTGGTTCTGGCTAGGGGGATTCGTAGTTACTCCATTACCGCTTGATACACCTGTATGACCTGATGGCAGCGCAATCGCTGGGGCATTACTGCCGTTACTGCCCACTGGCTTGCCCTGATTATCGTAATAATACATTGGCACATCCCCGACAACCAAAAGGTAGGAAATCGGGATCTCCGTATCGACCGTTTCCGGCTCCATGTCGAATGGCACCACGACCGCGACCTCAGCAATGATGTGAATGTACACTTCCACCAAAATCATGTTAATACCCGCATTCTGTTGACGGGTGTTCAGATCCACTTTGACAGCGCCTTGGGGCTCAATACGAACCGGTATACTCGGGCCAAATGAAGCCAACACCGGACTGCCGAGCGCCTGCCCCAGCGGGATTTTTTCTTTTAACATGTGTACATTCTGCAGCGTGGATTGCACAATATTCATCGTACTTGCGGTGATTCGCATATGCTCATTGTAGTTCAGCATGAAACCGGACACTTTCCCGGCGGTATCCGTCTTCCAGTCAATCAATCCTTCGTTGGTTTTGCCATCGGCAACCTGTGCTGTAATCGCCTTGTTGATCGCTTCAGTCGCAATCTGCTTCACTCTGATCTTGGCTAAGTGCATGATGGGGGGCTTCATCTTTTTATCCACATAAGCAAAGCCCTGCATCAAACAAAACGCGGTAACCAATAGAATGATCAACCACATTTTGCGTTTGTAGCTTGGCGGCTTACGGCGTCTCCGGCTTCGCCATTTTCTTCTCATCATCGAAGTGTCCCTCCCCTACGGGATGAGCTATAGGCTATATGTTAACCTTATGCACCGTTGTCCTGAAAAAGAAGGACAGTACGTGGACACTGGATAGAAAGTAAAAACAACATTAAAGGGACAAGTACTCCTTATTGATTAAACTAACCGCAAATCGAAAATTACATAAACAGAGATAAAAAAACCTTTCACCCGCAGATTGCTCTGCAAGGCAAAAGGCTTTATGTTTAGACCACCCAAAGATTCAGGCCATGTCTATCCTTTTATTTTGGAACAGTTTCCCAGTCTTTCAGGAAACGTTCAATCCCGCTGTCCGTCAGTGGGTGTTTCCAAAGTGTCGGCAGAAGCGAACCCGGAATGGTGGCAATATGCGCACCGGAAAGGGCTGCATCCTCTACATGTTTGATATTGCGAATGCTTGCTGCGATAATCTCGGAAGGCAGATCATACATGTCCAGAATAAGACGCAGATCACGAATCAATTTCATACCATCCACCGCAATATCATCCAGACGCCCAACGAATGGACTGATGTAGGTTGCACCAGCTTTCGCTGCCATCAGACCCTGTGCTGCGGAGAAGATCAGCGTTACATTGGTTTTAATCCCTTTTTGCGTTAACTCATGACAAGCATATAGCCCATCTTCGGTCATCGGCAGTTTAATAACTACATTTGGTGCCCATTCTGCAATTTCATAAGCTTCCTTCAACATATCCTCGGCTTTGAGACCGATAACTTCAGCACTGACCGGGCCTTTAACAACGCCACAGATCTCCTGAATGACTTCTTTAAATACGCGACCTTCTTTGGCAATCAAAGACGGGTTAGTCGTGACTCCATCCACCAGACCCAGACGTTCGATCCGTTTGATTTCTTCCACATTCCCAGTATCCAAGAAAAATTTCATGATATGTTCCCTCCACTTGATGAATTCGTAAACACGATATAAGTTATTACCCGATGTTCATCATATGTTAACAGTTATATATAAAATTATTTTTTCTCTACAGCGTGACCGCCAAATTCATTACGCAATGCCGCTACCACTTTACCTGTAAACGTGTCTGTCTCCAGGGAACGATAACGCATCAGCAAGGACAATGCGATAACCGGCGTAGCGGTTTGAAGGTCAAATGCCGTTTCTACCGTCCAACGTCCTTCACCGGAAGAGTGCATTACGCCTTTAATTTCATCGAGGTTTGCATCTTTGGAGAAGGCACGTTCTGTCAGCTCCATCAACCAAGAGCGGATAACAGAACCGTTGTTCCATACGCGTGCTACTTGTTCGAAGTCGAAATCAAATCCACTTTTCTCCAATACGTCAAAACCTTCACCGATGGATGCCATCATACCGTACTCGATACCATTGTGGACCATTTTCAGGAAGTGACCGCTGCCCGCTTTACCAGCATACAGGTAGCCATTCTCCACGGAAGTATCTTTGAATGCCGGTTCAACGATTGCCCAAGCTTCCGGGTCTCCACCGATCATATAACATGCTCCATTACGAGCGCCTTCCATACCGCCAGATGTACCTGCATCCATGTAGTGAATGCCTTTAGTTTTCATCTCTTCGTAGCGACGGATGGATTCTTTGTAGTGGGAGTTACCCGCTTCAATAATGATGTCGCCTTTGGACAACAATGGGCTAACTTCAGCCAATACAGCGTCTACTACGTTGTGGGGAACCATGATCCACAATACACGTGGGGATTCGAGCGAAGCCACCATCTCTGCGTAAGAAGACACGCCTTCAGCGCCGTATTCTTTCATTTCATTTACTGCTTCAGCGTTCAGGTCAAAAGCAACCACTTCGTGTTTGTGATCAATCAGGTTTCTACCCAGGTTCAATCCCATTTTTCCTAATCCGACAAGTCCAAGTTTCATTTCAAAATCCTCCTGTTATGAACAATGTTTAAATTTCATCTTTGTTGCAGAGCGCCAGACTACATTCCCGTTACGCAGCAACCGTTCCGGTTACGGCTCGTTCTTTCGATCGCTGTTGTATCCAAATTTCTTTTCATCAATCTTCAAATTGATGAAATTTGGATACAAAGGCGAACGCTTTGCTTCTACAGAATCGATTCCGTCCCCTACACTACATCGCTACTTAGGCAAAAAATTCAGTGCGTCCGCTAATCTATATTGAAAATTTTCACGGCCTTCCGGCCACCTAACCGGAAGGACTTATGCAAAATTGGAACGGTATGATTCGTAATAGTTACTGTATATATCAGTATGTTGCATCATTCGATCCAACTCGCTCACGAGTACAAGCTCTAGGGAAATAAAACATTCCGTTTTATATCCTGCTGACTTGGAAGACGCATTTGGATTGTGCAAAATGTTCATTGGTGAGCAGAACGATTGTCCAGTTGTTTTTACTATTGTGTTCTCTTATGCTCACTCTCTCGTTTTACTTACCACCAACGGTAACCGTCTGCTGCGGTCAGGCGATCTGCTGACTCTGGTCCATGCGAACCTGCACTGTACATATCCAGTGGCACGCTGCCTGCTTCGAATGCTTCCTGAATCGGTTGCACCCATTGCCATGCCAGCTCCACTTCATTCCAATGTGCAAAGAAGGTGGAATCTCCACGCATCGCATCAAAGATCAGATTCTCGTAAGCTTCAGGTATGTTGCGTTTACCTGAGTTGAAGGTCATATGCATTGGTTCCACTTCACCATGGTTCAATGGATTCTTCGCATTTAATTGAAGCGAGATGCTTTCTCCCGGACCAATTTCAATCGTCAGCAGGTTCGGTTCCGTTGTATTTTCGGATTCATGACCTGTCTTCAGTGGTGCCTTGAACTCAACAACGATTCGGGTGGATTTCTCAGCCAGGCGTTTACCTGTACGGATATAAAATGGAACCTCGCTCCAGAATGGATCATCGATCCAAAGTCTTGCGGCAACATAGGTCTCGTTCTGAGATCCGGCTGGAATACCAGGCTCGTCCAAATATCCAACAACCGAGGAACCTTGCAGCTCACCTGCTGCATATTGCGCACGAACAACTTCAGAAGCGATATTTTCTTTCGTCAACGGACGAAGTGCCTCAGCAATTTTTTGCTTTTTGAATTGAATTTCTTCCGGTGTGCAACGTTTTGGCAAATGTAAACCAATCATCATCAGCAACTGAAGCATATGGTTTTGGAACATGTCACGAAGGGCACCGCTTTGGTCGTAATACGCGGCACGTTCTTCAACACCCACCGTCTCACTTGCCGTAATCTGTACATTGGCAATATAACGGTTAGACCACAACGCCTGAATCACCGGATTTGCATAGGTGAGCGTCTCAATATTTTGAACCATCGGTTTGCCAAGGAAATGGTCAATGCGATAGATCTCTTCTTCGGCGAAGGTATTGCTCAGTTTTTCGTTCAGATCACGAGCCGATTGCAGATCGTGTCCGAATGGTTTTTCGATAATCAGTTTCTTCCAGCCTTTGGTGTTACCCAGGCCACTTTCTTGAATGTTTAATGCGATTGGCTCAAAGAATTCTGGTGCCACCGACATGTAGAACATGCGGTTTTCGGGAATGTTAAGCTCTTGTTCACGCTGTTGAACCAGTTCCAACAGTTTGGTGTAATCCTCAAGCTTCGTATTATTTAAAGAACAATAACGGAAAGCTCCAATGAAATCACGAACCTGAGATGCTTCTTCTGGCGTTTGACGTGAGAATTCATGCAGTGACTTTTCAACATTCGCCTGGAAGTCCGTATCCGACAATTCACGTCGTCCCAATCCAATAACGGAGAAGGATTTCGGCATTTTCTGATCCATGTACAAGTTATATAATGCAGGGTAAATCTTGCGTTTGGCTAAATCGCCTGTTGCCCCGAACAGGACAAATGTCATTGCATCCATTGGAGTGCCTCCTGTGATCTGTGCAGTATAGTATATGATGTTGCAAAATGTTCAAATCCAAGCATGACAAAAGACGGAATAAGTGGGTGTGTTCCCCGCCTTGCCTCCGTTTTATATAACGTGCCTGAATTCAACCATGGAACATTCCTTCTCTCCACAACCTGTGTTTAGGTTATAAATTGTAACCATTTGAATTAACGTTACCCATATTACACCTGTCGTCACAATTCGTCAATAATCGTGTCGAACCTGTGAACTCCAGTGTTTATAGGGTTTTTATTTGATGATAACGCTTTATGTGGTAACATTAAGAACAATTGGTATGTGACACTTTACACATATGGCCTGTGGACAAGTAGGTTACAATAAGTATACTAATGATATTACAAGCAATACTAAACCAAAGGAGTACAATCATGAGCGATGATGAGAATGCCAAGCAAATATGCACAAAAGTGGAACAATCTTATCAGATCATTGGCCGAAAATGGGTAGCCCTCATTATCCATGCGTTGATGGAGGAACCCAAACGCTTCAGTGAGATTCACGCTTATATCCCTGACTTGAGCAAACGTGTGTTAAATGAGCGAATGAAGGAACTGGAGGAAGAAGGACTTGTGGTTCGCCATGTGGTCACGGAACGTCCAGTTCGGACTGAATATATGTTGTCACGAAAAGGCACGGAACTGGGGAGAGCGCTAAGCGCCGTGGAACGTTGGGCTGATAAGTGGTTGTAACAGCTTGAGGAATCCTTAATATTTATTTAGCTTAAAGGTTACCGATGTGCATCCCGGAGGTGGAGTATCCCATTTAGCAACTGGCTAGTGCAATCCGCATCCGGGATTTATTTACTTCAAACGGTAAATACTAATTGTATATAGAGACGTAATAACGCTCTTTTTTTTGAGAACCAATTTATATTAACTGCTCCGTTCAAATTGTTTCCTATACTGTAGTTAGGTCGTCTAACGATTTGCGAAATAACTAGAAATACGATCTACTTGGAAAAATACGATCCACTCGAAAATCCGGCACATTTGCCAATCTCCTCCTCCGAAATTGTTGTTGTCTTAAGGAGCAAGAGGGCTTGCTTCATCCTTCCAGCTCTAACATAATCCATAAAGTCTATTTATGAAAAATGCGGGAAGCATACAACAATTTGGAGAGGTAAACATCTGCCACCATCTGATCCAATCACATCTCATATTCGCAATACTCTTCAATTCAAAACATCTCTTCTTCGATTTTAAATCAGATGACGTAAAACCGTTACCAGTGAAAGCATTAACTACTCCATCTTTCTGTTGATCATCGCCAAAAGGATAGTTATTATCTAGAAGTGATCTCGAAGTTAATTGGGTGGATGCAACGGGTCTATTGTTTACTGGGAGTTGTAGACGCAACAAACGTACCACAAAAAGATGCCACTTCACTATTACATAAGGTGGCATCTTTAGATATTCATAATTATTACATATCTTTGGAGCGAATCTTCATTTCAAATTTAAACAAACTTTTATGTAAAATCAAAAATAAAATCTCAATATACAATCAATAACTTCCATCCGCATCCTTTATCCTCTTGATGGCATCTAACATTTCCTGTTTTTGTTTGAGTAGTAACTGTGTCCGAGTATCCAACTGATAGAAGAACACTTCCACCTTGATTCGAAGTTTATCTGCTGATTGTCCCTTCCAGGTGTTTAGCTTCTCATACAATCCTCTTGCTTCTCTCTCGTTTTCTCTCAATTCGCTAAGAATAAGATCCAACTCTTGTTCTGCCTGTAGTAACTGATCCAAATCCATGGCTATACTGCTTCCACTCATTTACATCTTCCTGCCTTTCTATACACGTTCGTTAAGCTACTGTTCCACTATCGGCCTGGATAAATAGATCCGCCTTGTTCTGAATATAATCTACAAGATCAGTGGTATGTTCCAGATGCCATTCATCTAACTGCTTAATACTCATCTGAAGATCCCATACAATGGGCACAAGCCGCTGACTATGACTGCTCTCGGTGTACTCAAAAAAGTTCCGTTGGATTCGCTCAAAGGTACGGCTCATATCCTGCGCTTGGCGACTCCATTTCCCTGCAATCTCCTTCAGTTCTTCTGGCGTTAACTCGATGGTTCCTGCCGAGTACCCACCTACAACGTTAACCACAGACTTGAAACCTTTGGATAGGGTATCCCATGCTTCACGTGCATGATCCAGGATGTTATGATCCGAAGGTTTCCGGGGAGAGTAACTCACTCGTTCTCCCGTAATTTCATCATACAAGGTGTTATCGATATATCCATCGTCATCGAAGCTGTAATGCTTCATATCGTGATATGAAGGCCCTCCCAGTGTATCCTTTATTTTGTCCACAGCACCGTAACTAGCATTAAAGTCGTCATAATTTTTATCCAATCACGAGAGTTGAACCCACGTGCCTCTCATATCCTCCCAGCATACCACTTGCAATGAAATCCCCAGGATGAATGAAGTTGGTTACCTGACGATCGAAAGCACCTTCTTCTGCTTTCCTACGCATTTCTGGTGTTAACGATGCCACGACAGTAGGTGCACTAAACGTGACAGCATCTAATCCCGTATACACTGCTGCATATTGTGCATTTGCCCCGCCTAATGAATGCCCGGTAAGTGTAAAGTCTGCATCGGGATACTTACTTTGCATCTCTTTCACATAATCTTCTGCTTCGTACAACTGATTATCAGGTCCGAACTCTTTATCTATACTTTTGCCCGTATCCCCAAACAAGTCATTGAGCCAGGTGATCCCTAAGGCATCTTCGGTAGCTTGAACACCCCCTCTCCAAGATTCAGGCCACGGATAGTATTCTCTAGTAACCGTAGCTCCCACTTCAGGAAGACCTATATTTAGAACATCCGCTTTTAAATCAGGAACTTTTCTATCCCAAGTACTGGATCCTTCCGTTCCTCGGAAAGCAACGACGGCTTGTTTCGTATCAGGATTATAAAAGGTCACTGCATCCATACCGGATGAATTATGTTTCTGGTCTAGTACTTCCCAGCCCGTTAAACCTTCAATTTCAATTCCTTTCTCAAAATCGTTATAAGCTGCATCGGACATTCGTTGATAAACCTGATCGATTATATTTCTATTGTTTAGATCATCCTTACTCATTTAATCTCCCTACCTCACATTTAACTGTAATATCAAAGATTATATCCTTTTACTAATAATGCCTTCTTGAATTCAGGACTATACGCAAACATCTCTTGTAAACCAGTCTCATAATTAATCGATATTATGAACGTTTGATCTTCGTTTCCCGTTATATAACCATATATTGATACACGTGACATTGCCATCTTAGGCTGCATTTGCCTCCTTGTGATGGTCACGTCTAAATCATAAGTTTCTTTTAGATAATCAATGGCAATGGTCTCCGAACGCTCTATAATTTCCTGATCCTTTTTGTCCACTCCAGAACATCCTCCTATTACTCCAACGATCATTATGGTAAATGTAATTATCCTTATTATCCGGGACACAACCATCCCTCACTTTATCGATGTAGTGTAAAACAGAAGAAATCCTCTAGTACAAGGATTTCTTCTATCCAATAATTGATGCAATACTTACATTCATTTCTTAATGCGGTACCTGCGCACTGAAATCATCGCGACTGGAGCGATCGGCATGGTAAAAGACCACGTCTCCGTCCCGCAAGGTGAAACTGTTCCCATAGCTATCCTCTACCTGACTCTGGAATCCTTCCAGCAACCATTGATTCATTAGCGGGGCATGGATATATTGCAGATGCGGTGCCGCGAGATTTCCCTCCCGAATGGACTCAAAGTTGAAGTTCACCACGATATACCCATCTTTCAGGAAGATCGGCGATTTAGCATCCAATCCGCCATGCGTACGTCCATACTCCGCCAAGTTCGTTCCCGCTTGTACCACATAGGGCTCGGCGGGCAGACTGTATTCCCCGTACCATTGTTGAATGGCTGCATTCGCACGCAGTACATCGGCACTGGCGGTCGTTGGAATATTCGTTTTCGGACCAATAAACGTCCGAAGTTGTTCTGGCATCAAGAGTAGACTATACCCGCCTACGGGTGTTTTCATTTTCGTGAATTTATCTCGATAATACTCCTGATACGCTCGTTCACTCATCATCCCCGGATGGATTTCACCATATCGGTTGTATTTGTACGTCGCTGTATCTCGTAGTTGCTCGGACGGAACTTGACGTAACCGATCGTTTAAAATCACGAATCGCTTCACTTGATCTTCTGTCGAACCGATGCGAATAAAGTTCCGTTGGTTGGTGGAGTAGTACAGATCCACTGGCACACGTGTACTGCCATTCTTACTCACAAAATCAAAGGTTGGCGTAAGACGTATGCCGTCCCGTGGGCCAAACATGTTTCCTTTCGTTTTAAAATCAAACTTGAAGTGATAACCCGTTTTCACCGCCACATTCTGATACCCTTGCAGGGGGTGACTGCCCGGGCGAATCGGGACGGTAAACTGGGGTTTGTTGCCCCGCTTATCCCCGTCGATATCCTGCGTACCCGTCCAGTAACTGATCCAGGTCGGCGCAAGACTATTTTTGAAACGGCGGAAGACCAGTTCCCAGTTATAGTCGGCGATATCGGTAATCTCAAAGTCGTATAGCCGCCCAATGACCTCCACGGAGACTTCGTCCGAAGCGGCGTGGTAAGACAGGTCTGTGTTGGCATCGGACTGTGCTTCAATCTCCGGCTCGGTACTAAAATTCGACGGAGCATTTTCAGCGATATTCCGGAATTGCACCTGGTAGTCTCCTTCATCCACCCACACGGGCAGATAGAAGGTCGTATCCAGTACAGGTACCTGGATATCAATCCATGTATCTCGTGGATAAAATTGCGTTCGGCCAGAACTGTACACGTCAAATGGAAACCGGACTTGTTTGATCCGATAATATTTAGCATAATCCCGATCGCCATAACCCGGGTAGGACCCCGCATCCAGATGTTGTCCGCTGGTCGGGATGCGAACCGTGAATGGTCGCTCCAAAATAATCGCTGACCGGTTCATGTTCGGCACCGTTTTCTGGTTATGCGGCTGATCATCCGATACGAGCGAGTAGTTCACGACTGGGGTATGGACGGTGACGGTGTTGATGGAATTGATCAGAAAAGTCCTTCCTTCGCTACCTCCCAAGGTTGTAGGATGAAGCGCATACTCAATCTCCCCCATCGACTCTGTATTCGCCCTGTTCAAGCGGTCCTGGGGGATTAACAGCTGATCTGCGTAGAGCACCTGCTCTCCGGTGTTTTTATACGAACCGATCTTGGTCGGTGCTGGGATTTGCGTCGGATCCGGTCCATTTTCAACGACAGTGCTGCCATCCATTACCTTCGTGGTTAAACCTTCCCACGTAAAGTCAAGTGCATCATTCTTCACATCAGGCGGGCCCGTTTGACCCTCAGCTATGCCTTTAAGCAGTTCTGTGTCATCCGGTACTTCAGGCGGATCATATCCATCGCCTGCCACCACATCGGGAATGAAGCTAATTTCCCCCGTTTCCTGCGGTATCACATGAATCTCCACCTCCTCATCATGCTCCATCTCCAGGTCGGGCGCTGTATACCCCTGAGGCCAGAGCGTGATCCGACCACCATCAGGGAGAGCATAATTCTCCATTTCGGCTTGCTCAATGGAATACAGTTCAACGTTATTGATCTTCCAGTAGCTGTAATTCCTCTCAAAGCTGAACTTGTACTGGTGTGGATATTCATCGGAACCTTGAGTATCTGGTTGCGGAATCGTTGTGCCATTAGGTCCCGGTAGGGCTGGTTGTTTAACCTTCCAAGTGCGGGCATAGGTAATATCGGCGGTACAATTATAGGTAATCGTCCCTTTCTGTTTGCCAAAGGTATGCTGGAACAAATAGTTCATTGCCCACGTATTGGCATACAGGTGCTCTGAAGTCGGAATCCCCCGCGTGGCATCAAAATGAATGCCATTGGTTGGGTCATCCTCCAAAATATGCCCCTGAGCACCCGGATCCATATATTCTACTTGCGGTGAAGCTATCTCGTTCGGTGGATTAATGTTAGGTTTGCAGGCTGCCTTCCCGTCCGGGATAGGATCATCAGGAATAACTGTCGTTACTTTACGATATACACCTACTACATTCGTACCTCCAAGATAATTTGTAAAATTTCTTTCTGATAACTTTGCATTTCTCTCTGGATCACCCGTTTGTACAAAATTCTGTTCATTTAATTTCCGTTTAGACTGAACATACGACTTCACTAGCTTATAGGTATCACCTTGAAACGGATAGGTCTTATCTAACATTACTTTACCTACTGGCTTACCTACCGGCCAATTTTTATCTACATCGTCAATGTCGCTCTCTACTTTTGCAGAATACATCTCTGTACCTTCACTAGTTCGATATATCTTGGTAACTGGATAGAATCCATTCACTTTTACAGGAATATCATAGTACTGTCTGAACTTACTTGGGTCAGCCCAACTTTCAGCATTCTTTATACTCTGAAGAGTCACGAAATCCGTATTAGGTCTGGATCCGTTAATAACATGAAATATAGAGCTTAACCAAATCTGTCCACCATTGGTTATCTTCTCGAGTCCAGCAGCTTCTAAAGCATCATTCACTTGATTAACAGGAATATTGAAATATGTAGTAACCGTTCCATTGGTATTATGTACTTCTCCTACCTGAGTAATTCTGACTACACCATGCAGCCCCCCTTGTTGAGGGGCACAATTGGTTGAGGTGCATCTTGCATTACGAGCTATTGTGAATCCGACAGTTTTATACCGAATGGACGTGGTTGCTCCTGTTGAGGTTGTACTAAATTTAATTGAACCCGACGGCTCAAATTGAATATCATCTGCAGCATATGCTACAGGTTTGATACTGAACACAACCAGTAATTCTATTATTAATGAAACCATCAAAAAACATAAGACGAATCTCTTGAGAAGCTTCTTCATTTCACTTCACGTACTATAGAGTTGTCACTAAATAATGTAGCCATGCCACTGACCTTCAAATCATACGTATTTGAATTCGTAGATAACGGAATATCTGCATATCCTGCATATTTTTTTCCTTTTTTAAAGGTATCCGCATCTATGAAACGTTCATCAAATATGATGTTTTCGTATTTAATGTAAGATTTGATCTCAAAACTAAACTTAGTTCGAATAAAATAACCAGCTAACTTATCCGCATCAGTCACCATAGAAGGTTCTGCTACCAAAGACCCTGTCATGATGATTTTGTTTTCCTTAACCCACTTCACATATCGTCTCATATCCGCAAGTACCACCCTGAAAGCCTGATTGTGATATGTAAATAATGTATTGGCCCATTCTTCATCAATTGTTCTGTAGTCTACGTTAAGCAATAAGTTATAGTAATTCTCCGTTGTTTGTTTCCATTGATCCATTAGAGCCTTGTTGTTAAAGTTTCTATCCATCTTGGCTAGTTGAGCAGAAGTTGTATCCACAATAATATTGGGCTTCATCTCATACATCTCGTTCGGATAGTCCTCCAAAATATACGGGAAGTCTTTTGCATTTTTAGGCAAATTGGTGGTTCGAATGACACGTCCCCACGGATCGCGCTCCGCATTCTTCGCTTTTTCTGCATTCTTTAAAGCCAGTGTATCTACCTTCAGTGTCTGTCCACTTCGCACTTTACCAATTCGGTCTACAACAGTTAACGCTTGAGCACGAGTGGTTGTACCCTCGGGATCAAGCTTTCCGTTTCCCGTACCCGAAAGTAATCCATTTTTTACAGCAAGATATAGAAAATCATAATCATCAGTACCAATCTTCCCGATGGCTCGTGCCGCCACGTGTACCATTTCCATGCGCGTCATGGGTTTAGACCAATCTGTGGATGGAAAATCGGATTCAACATACAAGTTATTGACTTTAGCAGATCTGACGTATGCATCATACCACTGCATACTGGACTTTGTAGGCTCTGCCTCATGGCCGAGTGAACTAACTATGAGCTTTAGAAACTCTGCACGCGTTACTTTATTTTCCGGATAAAACATGCCATTGGGATAACCACTAACTATTCCTTTATCTAGCGCCGCCTGAATACTGGATACCGCCCAATGGCCTTGAATATCCTTAAATGAATTTTTTTGTCCCGCATCACGATCAGTATTTGAATTCATTGGTTTGCTATCTAAACTACCATCCATGGAAATTGATGTTTCCGCATGAACCTGAACTGTCGCTGCTAAAAGGGCTATTATCGTACTCATGACGACTACTTTCTTTTTCATCTGTGTTGTCCTCATTTCTATAAGAATAGTTAATTTCTTCAATATGTAAATTCTTGCTGTCACATGTGTTATAAACATTAGAACTACTAAATTCCTACACCACTATCAGCCTGGATAAATAGATCCGCCTTGTTCTGAATATAATCTACAAGATCCGATGTATGTTCCAGATGCCATTCATCTAACTGCTTTATACTCATCTGAAGATCCCATACAATCGGCACAAGCCGTTGACTGTGACTGCTCTCGGTGTACTCAAAAAAGTTCCGTTGGATTCGCTCGAAGGTACGGCTCATATCCTGCGCTTGGCGACTCCATTTCCCTGCGATCTCCTTCAGTTCCTCTGGCGTTAACTCGATGGTTCCTGCCGAGTACCCACCTACAACGTTAACCACAGACTTGTAACCTTTGGATAGGGTATCCCATGCTTCACGTGCATGATCCAGGATGTTATGATCCGAAGGTTTCCGGGGAGAGTAACTCACTCGTTCACCCGTAATTTCATCATACAATATATTATCGATATACCCTTCGTCATCGAAACTGTAATGCTTCATATCGTGATATCCAGGACCACCCAGTGTATCCTTTATTTTATCCACAGCACCGTAACTAGCATTAAAATCGTCATAATTTTTATCAATCACGAGGGTTGAGCCCACATGCCTCTCATATCCTCCAAGCATACCACTTGCAATGAAATCCCCAGGATGAATGAAGTTGGTCACCTGACCATCGAAAGCCCCTTCTTCTGCTTTCCTACGCATTTCTGGTGTTAATGATGCCACGACGGTTGGTGCACTAAACGTGACAGCATCTAATCCCGTATATACGGCTGCATATTGTGCATTAGCCCCACCTAGTGAATGCCCGGTAAGAGTAAAGTCTGCATCGGGGTACCTACCTTGCATCTCTTTCACGTAATCTTCTGCTTCGTATAACTGATTATCAGGTCCAAACTCTTTACCTATACTTTTGCCCGTATCCCCAAACAAGTTATTGAGCCATGTAATCCCTAAGGTATCTTCAATACCCTGCACATTTTCTTTCCCGGCTTCAGACAAAGGATCAATTATTCTAGCAATCGTAGCCCCTGCTTCAGGAAGACCAATATTGAGAACATCTGCTTTTAAATCAGGTGCTTTTCTATCCCAAGTGCTGGATCCTTCCGTTCCTCGGAAAGCAACGACGGCTTGTTTCGTATCAGGATTATAAAAGGTCACTGCATCCATACCGGATGAATTATGTTTCTGGTCTATTATTTCCCAACCTGGAAGACTATCTATTTTATTCGTCTTAAAATCATTGTATGCTTCGCTCGACATTTTTTTATAGGTTAGATCACTAATATCCCTATTTCCCACTATCTCCACCTCTATCTCTAATATATGGATCATAACCCTTATTAATTAAAAACTCTTCTAATTCTGTATTAAAACTGAAAGATTCCTTTTCATTCGAATCGTAATCAACTGACACACTGAAGATAAGATTCTCATTATCTGTTACATGTCCAGATACAGTAACCCAACTCATCGCCATTTTAGGCAAAATTTTCTTTTCTGTAATTGTCACATCCAAGCCATATGTTTCTTTCAAATACTGAATGGCAATGGACTCCGAACGATCTATAATTTCTTGATCTTTATCTTTTGTATCCACTCTTGAACACCCTCCTAAAATGAAAACTATCATTATGGTAAACGTAATTATTTTTGTCATCCGGGACACAACCATCCCTCACTTTATGGATCTATTTGTAAATAGATAGAAGAAATCCTCTGGTAAAAGGATTTCTTCTATCAGGATCTAATCAATAAAACTACCTTGCGTGTTCTTTAATGCGGTACCTGCGCACTGAAATCATCGCGACTGGAGCGATCGGCATGGTAAAAGACCACGTCTCCGTCCCGCAACGTAAAGCTGTTTCCGTAGCTATCCTCTACCTCACGCTGGAACCCTTCCAGCAACCATTGATTCATCAGCGGGGCATGGATATATTGCAGATGCGGTGCCGCGAGATTCCCCTCCCGAATGGACTCGAAGTTGAAGTTCACCACGATATACCCATCTTTCAGGAAGATCGGCGATTTAGCATCCAATCCGCCATGCGTACGTCCATACTCCGCCAAGTTTGTTCCCGCCTGCACTACATAGGGCTCGGCGGGTAGACTGTATTCCCCGTACCATTGTTGAATGGCTGCATTCGCACGCAGTACATCGGCACTGGCGGTCGTTGGAATATTCGTTTTTGGACCAATAAACGTTCGCAGTTGTTCTGGCATAAGCAGTAGGCTGTATCCGCCTACCGGCGTTTTCATTTTCGTGAATTTGTCTCGATAGTACTCTTGATATGCTCGTTCACTCATCATCCCCGGGTGAATTTCACCATATCGGTTGTATTTGTACGTCGCTGTATCTCGTAGTTGCTCGGACGGAACTTGACGTAGCCGATCGTTTAAAATCACGAATCGCTTCACTTGATCTTCTGTCGAACCGATGCGAATAAAGTTCCGCTGATTGGTCGAGTAATACAGATCAACAGGCACACGCGTATTGCCATCCTTACTCACAAAATCAAAGGTTGGTGTGAGACGAATGCCGTCTCGTGGGCCAAACATGTTGCCTTTCGTTTTAAAATCAAACTTGAAGTGATATCCCGTTTTCACCGCCACATTCTGATACCCTTGTAGGGGATGACTGCCGGGGCGAATCGGGACGGTAAACTGGGGTTTGTTGCCCCGCTTGTCTCCGTCGATATCCTGCGTGCCGCTCCAGTAACTGATCCAGGTCGGCGCAAGACTATTTTTGAAACGGCGGAAGACCAGTTCCCAGTTATAGTCGGCGATATCAGTAATCTCAAAGTCGTATAGTCGCCCAATGACCTCCACAGATACTTCGTCCGAAGCGGCGTGATAGTACAGGTCTGTGTTGGCATCGGGCTGGGCATCGATCTCTGGCTCGGTACTAAAATTCGACGGGGCGTTTTCAGCAATATTCCGGAATTCCACCTGGTAGTCTCCTTCATCTACCCATACCGGCAGATAGAAGGTCGTATCCAGCACCGGCACCTGGATGTCGATCCACGTATTTCGTGGATAAAATTGCGTGCGGTCGGCACTGTACACATCAAAAGGAAACCGAACTTGTTTAATCCGATAATATTTAGCGTAATCCCGATCGCCATATCCCGGGTAGGACCCCGCATCCAGATGTTGTCCGCTGGTCGGGATGCGAACTGTAAACGGTCGCTCCAAAATGAGCGCAGAACGGTTCATGTTCGGCACCGTTTTCTGGTTATGCGGCTGATCATCCGAAACGAGCGAGTAGTTCACCACTGGTGTATGGACGGTGACGGTGTTGATACCATAGATGTCGAATTCTTGGTCATCGCCTCCATTCACACTGTTATCCATTAAGGTATAACGAATGGTACCCTCGCTGATGGTATCTTGTTTGTTCGCCTTACTGATTGGAATATAGTTATAGGGACTATATAATACATTCTCATCAATCTGCACGGGATCTGGAATTTCGCCGGGCTGTGGGCCGGATTCAGGGGACCGCTGCGGATCCATTACCGTCCCTCCATTAAAGTAAAAGGCATCGTTCTCTACCTCTACATCAGGGACTGCCTCCTCAGCCACACTCTGTAGATCTTCATCGGGCGGGGTGGGTCGATCCTTTCCTCCCGTTTTTGTGCCAGGCGGAGCTGTGACTTTGACTGGATTGGGTGGCGGATAATAATACCCCGTCGTTTCCGCCTGAAAATCCGGTGGGACATAACCTTCGGGTTGCAACGTGATTTGTCCAGATCCAAAAGCATAATTGATTAGCGTCGCCTCATCGATGCTGTATACACTTAACGTATCAATCGTCCAATAAGCGTATGGACGTTCAACAGTATATTGCTTGGTAACCGTTTCTTCCGCTTCCTGTGGATCTGGAACTTCCCTCTCATTACCCTCCGCATCTTTCTCAGTCTTCTTCGGATCCCACTTCAGGGTCCATATTTTCTCAACATCAAACTGATATGTACATGTACCCGTCATTTGTACAAAGGTATGCTCATACAGATAATCCCGACTAAATACGTTGCCGTATATACTTTCGGAGGTAGGGATACCCTTAAGAACATCAAAAGGTTCACTTCCCCGTTGATCTGCCCTAATCATAGCTGTAACGACTGGATCCATAATCTGGCCTTCTAATGTCCGTCCGGGTTGGGGCTGTGAGCATGTAGTTACAGGTTCTTCTGGAAGCTCGTTATCTTCCCCTACGGTTATCGTGACGTTTTCCCAAATATAGTACGGACCTTTTTTCCAAAGAGCAGTAATTTTTGCAGTCCCTCTGCCTTCTGCCTTCACTACTCCGTTGGAATTTACTGTTGCAACACCCTCTTTATCTGTCTTCCACTCGGTTTGTTCACGAGTTGAGACATTTACCCAGTCTGTTGTGTTCCCTTGATAGTCAATCTCGCGCACTTCTGCAGCAAGCTGAACCGTTTCTCCCTCCTGCAACGTGTTATCCGAGTTAACCCGAATCTCTTTTGTTTCGTAAACATGAGCTATATAGTCAATATGCAACGGAGTCCAATATGCTACTTGCCATTTTTTTTTATCGTCAGGTCTAGTACCATATTCTTTTTCTTCACTGAGTGGTTTCGGGTAACCTGTGAAGACGTTAATCTCAATGAATTTATCACCTTGTGTAAATCTCGGCTTTTCATTTCCAGGTTCATATGCTGGGCCATCTAAATAGTTAATATCTTTAACTCCAAGATCATCCATAAACCTTCTATCAAACGCATTCCCATTGATATCTTCCAGAGAATCTGGAGCGTAAACAGTAGCATCTATCTTGTCAATAAACCTCTTACTGACTGGATATCCACGAGTTCCACCCTGGTTCCAATGTGTTGTCGTAGTGACCCTACTACTTGGTAACTCTCCAGTTGCGGACCATACTTCCTCATCCCCCTGTGTCCATATCACCTTAGGATTGGGATCTTTCTCCCCAGTAACAAGTACTTTTATTTTTTGTTTTCCTCTTGATCTACCTTGAGCATCAGTAGCAATCAATTTTTCAAGATTACTTGGATAACCTTTGTTGAAATGGTAATCACTAGCTCTCGCTACACCGTGGGGGTAAATTCCCATTAATACAGTCATAATTAAGATAATATGCAGAATTTTATTTTTCATAAATCGCCTTTCACTCATCTCCCATAAATACTTACACCTGAACCATCATCTGTTTTAAACCTTGCCACGAGTCCTTTGTAGTCTTTATCGTACCACTTACCAATCCACAACCGTACTCCGTTGTTCGATGAATAATTCGAAAAAAAGTTCTCGGCGTTTGAAAACGGTAGAGTTTTATATCCGAATTGCCTTGTCATGTCTTGATCTAGCCTTTGACCAAAGAATGAGTTCGCTAAGCCACCTCTATAGTCATCCAGATTAAATCCTTTTTTGCTTGGATAAATTGTTATTTCTTGAAAAACGGCTACAATATTTTTTCTTTTTGCAGTAGACTGATACCAATCTTTTTCCGATTCGGAAATAAAGAACGGGGCATATACTCCTTTCTTATTGTTCCAATCGGAGGCATCAACAGCTATAGTGCGATGGAGAACTAGACTCCCACTTTTATTGCTAAATGTCACTTTCTTCTCACTTGCATCTGAAAAATCACGACCAGTTGTAAATTCAAATGGAGTAATTTCTTTAAAATTAGATTTCGCTACCCCGACAGATCTGATTTCATTTAGTGCTTCGAACGACGATGCCTTCTTACCTTCCATATTTGCTATTCTCAATAAAATCACCGAAGTTTCTGCACGCGTGGTCGTTTTACTTAAACCAAAAGAGTGATCTGGAAATCCTGTCATTATACCGGTACCCATCGCTACTGCTATATAAGGGGCTTTACTTTGAGAGATTCCTGGGGAAAAAGCTTCTTTTACAGGAATTAAAGATGTCTTGGTATCCTCCAAAGCTTGTTCGAAATCTTTGTCAGCAGCTGCTAATCCGGAACTAATCCACTTGGCCATCTCTTCACGAGTAATTATCGTACTCGGCTTAAAGCCGTTTGGATAATCCTTTACGTTAATAAATCCAAGAGATACTGCACGGTTCACTTCTGTTTCACTCCAGTGACCGGTCAAATCCTTAAACACGTTACCTTGCCCCGTCTCTGGAGTCCCTTTCGCGACTCGGGCCAGCAATGCTGCAAATTCTGCCCGCGTCACTGTTGCTCCAGGCTTAAACGTGCCATCACTAAATCCTTTGAAGTAGCCTTTTGCCACGGCTGCATCGATGGATGCTTTCGCCCAATGGCTCGTAGACACATCTTTAAATGAGGCCACGGTTGCTTGACTCGTGTTTCCGGTGAAAGGGAACATTCCAAATACTAATGCACCGCTTAATATGAGTTGTGTTACTTTTTTCAATTCTTTCACACTCCATTTTTATTTTTTTCTGTGGAACCTTTATGCCTATGTACATTTTTCTTGAATCTACATTTTGCTATCATCAAATATATAGGACTTACTTAAATAAAATAGTTCACTAAGCAATATATCCCATTAAAGTTCCATGAATATTTTACCATAACGCGATGCCTATTCATAGGTATTAAGACTTATTCTTCCTTGTATAAATCCCCCTGAATCTAGGGATAATATTTCTTACCTTACTTAATCCACAAAGCTTTACGTATATACTTGCTACTCCCTCCCCTCATCTTTTCCAACATAGGCTCATTATAATAATGAAAAAACCTTTGAATGGCTCTTAAGCACCATTCAAAGGTTTCTTAGTTTTAATTCTATCACTTAATTTCGATATTTTACTATTTATAGAGATTTCCCATTGCGACTAAGACTGCCTCAGACTTTTATTATTGTTGAGAGACAAAGACAAGCTATTATGATTCGTCTCGCCAAAAGGTTTTCATAGGTTCTAAGATAGTAAAAAAACCAAACTAAAGATTTCGTTACTTTTCACTAATAGCTTAAAGTATATTTCGAGGTATTTAGAATATATTGATTTAATGGAACACAACAATTAGGTTCAATTTCTATGGTGGCTCTCCCACCAGCAACAATAGACAAAGAGCTACTACCAAAAGGCCAATCAATAGCCGAAAAAATTTCATAGTTATACCCATCACGGCCACTATTTATATTCCAATTTTTATGAATTTTGCATTTAGATCCATCATTTTGATAAATATGTTCATGGGGCTTAGTCTCTGTAAGAAGCTCTACTTCAATATCAATAGCTTCCACACCTTCGAATCGAATAGTTGAAAAACCAGATATATATATATTGTCATTAAACGAAAACTGGTCCTTACTTAGCCCGTACTGTTCTATACTAAACATTTTTAAAGGTATGATTATGCCCCAGACATCTAAAGACAAATTATCGGATTTTTTTATGGGTCCCATGAATTGAATAACTGACTCCGTAAAATCATAAAGCTCAAATTGATCTTCGGAAATATCCAACTTTATCATTTAATATTTCCTCCTTAATATAACTTCAAATTGTCTTTCTAATGATTTGTCAGAGAAAATTTTACCGTCAGTTGTTTTCTGTACTCCAAACATCAAATCACTAGAAGCTTTTCCTCTGCTAACTAGTTCAAAACCAAATTGCTCAAAATATTTAGCATCTGCACTCACCATATTTTTAAAGAAAGGATTCTTCTCACCTCCTACAACTTTAAGAATATCTCCGTTCTCTAGTATTCTTGGCACATCGCTCTTCAAAATATCATAGCCATGTGGATTTTGAGCAATAACTTCTGAGAAAGAACGTGTGCTGAATGGTAAATGATTTGCACTTGCTACAACATCTACCCCGTTGACTTTTCTTATATCAACATTGAGTGCTCCCTGTAAAGGATTATCACCGGAACCTAAATTCATAGTTTTACTTTCATTACCATATGGTAATGCCAAGTTCGTGTCAGACTTCGCTTCAAACTTGGTCAACCCCAGCGGATCAATGTAACTCACCGGATTCCCGTTTACATAGGCATACCGGTTAAACGTCTGCCCATCCTGAATCTCTCCACGAATCACATCCCGGTTCAGGAACCGTTTCAGCTTCGGATCATAGTACCGTGCTCGCATGTAATATAGGCCGTTGACATCCGTCATGACCCCATCTCGACCATTATACGCAAACGGCTGCTGGGTTAATCCTTCATGTTGCTCCAGTTCGCCATATAATCCATACGTATAACGGTCCGTCACCCGGTTCTGCTCGTCCGTTAGCAACGTCGTACTACCACGCAGATCATAATGGTAACTCAGATACGTTCCGTCGGCATCTTCGCGTCCGATTAACCCCAGACCATAGATGTAACGGGATTTTACATTCCCTTCCCCGTCCATCTCCATCAACACCCGGCTCAATTCATGCGCATCGTCGATGACATAGCGGGTCAATTGCCCTCGCTGCGCGAGTTCAATACGGTCCCCCTGCGGGTTGTACCGATATTTCAGCTTGCCTGCCTTCACCAGACGATTTCGGGCATCGTATTCGTAAGCGGAAGCGGCACTGCCATCCGTTGCATACAGCAGATTACCGTTGGCATCGATCTCCACGGGATAGTCCCCTACCCGCTGAAGCCGGTTATCCCAGGTATAGTGCAGATGCTGCGTTGGTGAAGTACTCGTGAACTCCGTTTCAGATGTCCCTACTTGTTCGGTTGTCAGGTTCCCGGATGGGTCATACGTGTAGTGTACAACACGGCCTGGCTCGGCCCCACTGCGTAGGCGTTTCAAGGTATCATACGTGTACTGTTTGTTTTCTTCCCTCAGCAGCAAGCCGCTTGGGCTGTATGCGTACTTGAATTGCTGTAAACGAATGCCTTGTCCGCTCGTATCCGTCAGGCGAGTCAGTTGGCCTGCGGCATCGTATTCCCGTTGCTCCTGGCTGCCGTTCGGGCGCCGGGTGTCGATGAGCTTCCCACTTGCATCATAGCGGTACCGGGTCAGACGGCCGTTCCAGTCCTTCACTTCAGCCAGTTCACCCGTGGCTTGGTAGCGATACTGCACCACTTTGCCATCCGGATAGGTCAGCGCCGTCATCCGGCCGGCGGCATCATACGCATATTGCAGTAGATGGCCAAATCCATCGGTTCGGGTGAGCAATCGTCCCGCCGCATCGTAGGTTCGTTCCTCATGCTGCTCGGCTTCGAGCACACGGGTCACCTGTCCATCGGGCGTATAGGTCAGCACGATTTCGCCCGCTTCATCGGATGCCCGGGTCAGGCGGCCCGCGGCATCATACGTGTACCGGGTCTCCTGTCCCTTGGCATCCAGCTTGGCACTTAGCCAGCCGCGTTCATCATACGTATACGCCGTTCGTGCGCCTGGCCGCATTTGTTTCCTGCAGCAAGCGACCGCTGCGGTCATACGTTAGACGGGTCTCGTTCCCACTGGCATCGGTGTAGCTCATATGGCGATCTTCCCCATCCCATGTCTGGCGATAGGTCACTTCATCTGCGCCTTCGCCATTGATGACGGAGACCAGACGACCTGCACCATCGGTAACAGAGACACGTTTCGTTCGCATTTCTGGGCGCATATCTTCATAAAGAAAGATAGCCTGTTGAGAACTTATTCTCAACAGGCTATCGTCCATATAATATCAATGCTAGTATGATTCAAGTTGTTCCTTCTGGCTTTCCGCGATTTGTTTGTACGGATCAAATACTATTGCTAGTTTTTGATCGAATAATGGTTCCTTTAGTATACTGTTATCCAAATTAATCTCACCCATTATTGCATAAAAATTCAGAAATTCATTTATCGATGATGAATTTGAAGGGTCATCTTCGTCACTCAATTTGCTAATCAAATCGCGTAGAGTTATTTTATTTTCGAGAAATTGGAGATAATAATACCCTACTATTACGTCACTCTTCGAGAACCTATTTTTTTCATAATAGGATTCATCTAACATCTTAGCCCCTACAGCTAAAGATAATTCATTTAGGTCCTTAGCTAAGGACACTTCATATATCCAATCTTCTACAGTATCCTTTTTCAAAATTTGTCTATCAGCCCACTCCTGCCAGTCCACCTTAGAGTAATACCCACTTACACATGCTATATATAAATTACTAGCTATGGTCAATTTATTTCCTCCCTTTTGGAGTCTGCGGATGTAGTCCTGGAACACCTTTCCCATGCTGGTCCGGATTCAAAAATGAGTTTGGATGATGATGTGGAATTGTATGAGTAGCTATATCATTCCTTCCATGATCAGTAAAATCATTATTACCTATTCTCCGTCCATATTGATCAAATATGGTTTCCCTCACATAGGTTTCACCAGTCTTATTATTAATTTTTATGTCTTTAATACTTCTTTCACCAGGAACAGTATAAACTCTTTGTCTGGTATTTATCTCTTTACCGTTCATTACTTTCCAGATTTCTTGCCCGTTCTCTTTGATTTTTTCAAGTGAACCGTGCCCCTGTTTCCAATAAGATTCATACCTAGTCGCTTCTACCGAATCCATCATATCAACAAACGATTCCTTTTGTTTTCCCGTCCCCCCAGTCTCACACCCCATCAATCCCAACGGATCGATATAACTCACCGGGTTGCCATTCACATACGCATATCGGTTAAACGTCTGCCCATCCTGAATCTCTCCACGGATCACATCTCGGTTCAAGAACCGCTTCAGATTCGGATTATAGTACCGTGCTCGCATGTAATACAGTCCGTTGGCATCCGTCATGACCCCATCTCGACCATTATACGCAAACGGCTGCTGGGTTAATCCTTCATGTTGCTCCAGTTCGCCATATAATCCGTACGTATAGCGATCCGTCACCCGGTTCTGCTCGTCCGTTAGCAACGTCGTACTACCACGCAGGTCGTAGTGGTAACTCAGGTATGTTCCGTCGGCATCCTCTCGACCAATAAGCCCCAGTCCATAGATGTAACGGGCCTTTACGTTCCCTTCCCCGTCCAGCTCCATCAACACCCGGCTCAGTTCATGTGCATCGTCGATGACATAGCGGGTCACTTGCCCTCGCTGCGCGAGTTCAATCCGGTCTCCCTGCGGGTTGTACCGATACTTCAGTTTCCCTGCCTTCACCAGACGGTTCCGAGCATCGTATTCGTAAGCGGAAGCGGTGTTACCATCCGTTGCATACAGCAGATTACCGTTGGCATCAATCTCGACAGGATAGTCCCCCACACGCTGAAGCCGGTTATCCCAGGTGTAGTGCAGATGCTGCGTGGGTGAAGTACTCGTGAATTCCGTTTCAGACACCCCGACCTGTTCACTCGTCAGGTTCCCGGATGGATCATACGTGTAGTGTACAACACGACCTGGTTCGGCGCCACTGCGCAGACGTTTCAAGGTATCATACGTATACTGTTTGTTTTCTTCCTTCAGCAGCAAGCCGCTTGGGCTATATTCGTACTTAAATTGCTGTAAACGAATGCCCTGTACGCTCGTATCCGTCAGCCGAGTCAGTTGGCCTGCGGCATCGTATTCCCGTTGCTCCTGGCTGCCGTTCGGGCGTCGGGTGTCGATGAGCTTCCCACTCGCATCATAGCGGTACCGGGTCAGGCGGCCGTTCCAGTCCTTCACTTCAGCCAGTTCACCTGTGGCCTGGTAGCGATATTCTACTACTTTGCCATCCGGATAGGTCAGTGCCGTCATCCGGCCTGCCGCATCATACGCATATTGCAGCAAATGTCCAAATCCATCGGTTCGCGTGAGCAAGCGGCCTGCCGCATCATAGGTTCGTTCCTCATGCTGCTCGGCTTCGAGCACACGCGCCACTTGTCCATCGGGCGTGTAGGTCAGCACAATTTCGCCCGCTTCATCGGTTGCCCGGATCAGGCGGCCCGCGGCATCATACGCGTAGCGGGTTTCCTGTCCCTTGGCATCCAGCTTGGCATTTAGCCAGCCGCGTTCATCATACGTATACGCCGTCCGTGCACCTACCGCATTCGTTTCCTGCAGCAAGCGACCACTGCGGTCATACGTTAGATGGGTCTCGTTTCCACTGGCATCAGTGTAACTTGTATTGCGATCTTCCCCATCCCATGTCTGGCGATAGGTCACTTCATCTGCGCCTTCGCCTTGAATGACTTCGGTCAGACGGTGCGCGGCATCGTAGCGATAATGGCGGGTATGACCATCTGCGTCGGTATCTTCGACGCGTTGATGGAGGGCATTGAACCGCAGCCGCGTCATGTGGCCGAGTCCATCCTGCCATGCCACGGGACGACCAGCCGCATCATAGGTCAGTTGCT
Organism: Paenibacillus sp. FSL R5-0623; assembly: GCF_037974265.1. Classification (NCBI taxonomy): domain Bacteria; kingdom Bacillati; phylum Bacillota; class Bacilli; order Caryophanales; family Paenibacillaceae; genus Paenibacillus; species Paenibacillus sp. FSL R5-0623. The sequence goes on from NZ_CP150233.1 coordinate 5,654,152, forward strand.
GGACCGTCCGACCTTCGCCATCGATGACGGAGACCAAGCGACCTGCGCCATCATAGTAATACTTCGTGATGTGTCCTAATGCATCGGTCACGGTCTGTAATCGACCTGCGGCATCATAAGAGAGCTGCGTGGTTTCGCCCAGTGCATTCGTCTCGGCAATCAGGCGGTTTTCGGCATCATAGGTATACTGCCGGGTGTGACCGAGCGCATCGGTGATGCTCGCCACTTCCCCGTTCAGCGTATACGTATAGTGCATGGAGGCTCCAGACGGACGGGTCTCTCGAATGCGCTGCCCACTGGCATCATACAGGGTCTGCCACGTGAGGCCTAGAGGGTCGGTGATGGATGTCAGGCGATCTGCACCATCGTAGCTCCGGCGACTCACGCTTCCTGCGGCATCCGTGAGTTCGACCAGTCGACCTGCTTCATCCCAGCCCACCTGTAAACGTCGACCTTCCGGATCCAGCGTATGCTGCAGTTCACCTGTCTCGCTGTAGGCATAGGTCCAGATGGCTCCCATGAAGTCCTGGTACGTGGCTGTTTGTCCCGTTTTGGTGTAGACCCACTTGGCTGTACTACCATCTGGACGGCTCACTTCGGTCAGTCGTTGTTGTTCATCGTACTGGTAGCGGGTTACGCCGCCTTCGGCATCCGTTTCACGCTCAACTTGGTGGTGCATGGTATAGTGATATTCCGTTTCATGATCCAAAGGATCGATTTCACGAATCAGATGTCCCTCTTCATCGTAGACATACGTTGTTGTTTCGCCCAGTGGGTTGGTGACACTGGCCATCTGTCCCTGCGGCGTGTAGGTATAACGTGTAATACCGCCATCTTCAGCATGTACTTCGAGGAGCTGTAAGGCATCATCATGCACAAGGATGCGCGCCTGACCCAAACGATTGGTAACGGTAGTCCACGTCTGACCCGGATGGCTCTCGGTATCATATGCCATCCGCCCTGCTGCACCGGATGGGTCGGTTTGCGCAATGATTCGGTTTTTCTCATCGTAGGTATTGGTAAACTGAACAACGCCGGCTTCGCTCAGCGACATCAGACGCCCTTCGCCGTCATGGGTCATTTCCGTGATCGTACCGTCCGGTTCGGTTAGACGCACCAGGAATCCTGCGCTATCATAGCCAAATGTCGCTCCACGCAAGGCATCCCTGACCGCGGCAAGGTTTCCTTCCGCAGTGTAGTCCAGTGTCAGCACACGTCCCGTGACCCGGTCCTGCAACTGCTGGAGTTTTCCTTCTTCATCATAGACCAGATCAAGTGACAGTCCGTCCTTGTTGGTGTGACGAAGCAGTACGCCATTGAGATCGAATTGGTACATTTCGCGCGGACTACGGGCTGTATAGAGCCAACCCTGCTCGGTGTAGGTCAGCTCGTCATGGTTCACATCCAGGTCATCACTGCGGTAACGGCCGTCCCCTTGGTGTGTAAATCGGTTTTTCCGTCCCGGCGTCCAGCAGACATCCACGATGGGTTGGAATGCATCACTAGCTTCGGTTTCGGTCTGGTAATCCTTTGGAGTGATGTCCAACCGCAGACCATATTGATGTGTCCAAGCTGGGCCTAGCTCTCCCCGTTGCAACAGTCCCGAATGGTAGATTAGGGTAAAGGGCCAGTCGGCTGCTCCATGCAGCGTCAGCAAACTATGATTCATAAACTGATGACCGGTCGCTGCGTGAATCGGGTCCTCCACTTTACTTTCTGCGTGTGATTTTTGAGGATTCTGCGTTTCAGTGGTTCGCCCTGTAGATGGTTGATGTGGCGAAGAATCAACATCCTTCGACTTGGGCGCCCCTGGTACCTCTGCGCCTTTCGGAGCGTTACCTCCGGGTGTCTTCTTTATCATCGAAGCGGCCGCTGCAGAGCCCGTTCCTGCCGCCGTTCCTGCTGCAGCCGCTGCTTTCTCGGCATCGGTGAGTCCCGTATCGTGGCGTGTGGACCCGGCATCGCTTGGCGCATCGTCTGCTTTGCCCGTTGGTTTGTTACTCGTCATCGGCGCGTCACCTGTATCCCTGGAGCCTGCGGGGGCTTCACCTGCCTTGGTCGACTTCGGCGTCGCTCCGGCCATATCCTCCCCGGCTTCTCGGGTCGAGTTCCCGGGCACGCCCGCCTTGTTCGGGCTGGTCGGGATCGCATCGATTGCTTCATCGGCGTTGCGACCGACGGTTTTTGCTGCATCTGCAGCGTCATCCGCATGTTTAACGGTTTTTCCCGTCAGTTCCAGCGCCTCATCCGCATACTTGAAGAGGGAAGCGGCCTTATTGGCTCCTTTCCCCAGCGGCCCCAGCACGGCAAGACCACGCTCATACCAGGCCAGTTTCTCTCCGGTCAGCAGATCCCGACCTGTGATGGCCTCGATAATCCCTTTCACATTGCCAACGACAGGCAAGAAATCCAGCACCGTCCCCAATGCAAAGGTGAGGAAGCTCGCCAGCTTCCCCCAGTTGAATTTTTTGCCCTCCCGATCCGCTTGTTCATATTCTTCTCGTTTGCGACGGGTCAACTCCGACAACAGTTCCAGCTTGCTTTGCAAGCCGTCCAGTTCCCGCATCAGGTGGGTGAATGTGCTTTGTACCCCACCTTGGCTGAGGGTTTTATAGCTTAGGCTGTTCATGGACCGATTCAGGTCCGCGCGCAGATCCCCCATCTCATCCGCGGCTCCATTCAGACTTTTTGAGGTCCGCTTCAGGTCAGATAGGCTGACTTCCAATTTCATGTCTGTTCCTCTTTTCTATGTACAATGACGTTGCAATTCATTTTTTTAAATTGATACTTCTTCCTTTGCTCATCGTTCTAAATAAATGCGGTACACCGTAAGGCATACCGCAAATGAGTCTACAGTGTTCTCTTTAAAAATGACTTAGACTATATCCTGCTATTTCTCTTTTCTACATCTGAAACTAATGCGGTACCTGCGCACTGAAATCATCCCGGCTGGAGCGATCCGCATGGTAGAAGACCACGTCTCCGTCCCGCAACGTAAAGCTGTTTCCATAGCTATCCTCTACCTCACGCTGGAATCCTTCCAGCAACCATTGATTCATCAGCGGGGCATGGATATATTGCAGATGCGGTGCCGCCAGATTTCCCTCTCGAATGGACTCGAAGTTGAAGTTCACTACGATATACCCATCCTTCAAGAAGATCGGCGATTTAGCATCCAATCCGCCATGCGTACGTCCATACTCAGCCAAGTTTGTTCCCGCTTGAACTACATAGGGCTCGGCGGGCAGACTGTATTCCCCATACCATTGTTGAATGGCTGCATTCGCACGCAGGACATCTGCACTGGCGGTGGTGGGAATATTCGTTTTCGGACCGATAAACGTTCGAAGTTGCTCTGGCATCAAGAGCAGGCTATATCCGCCTACCGGAGTTTTCATTTTCGTGAACTTGTCTCGATAGTACTCTTGGTACGCTCGTTCACTCATCATCCCCGGATGGATTTCACCATATCGGTTGTATTTGTACGTCGCTGTATCTCGCAGTTGTTCGGACGGAACTTGACGTAGCCGATCATTCAGAATCACGAACCGCTTCACTTGATCTTCTGTCGAACCGATGCGAATAAAGTTCCGCTGGTTGGTGGAGTAATACAGATCCACGGGCACACGTTCGCTTCCATCCTTACTTACAAAATCAAAGGTTGGCGTGAGACGAATGCCGTCTCGTGGACCGAACATGTTGCCTTTTGTTTTAAAGTCAAACTTGAAGTGGTATCCCGTTTTCACCGCCACATTCTGGTACCCTTGCAGCGGGTGACTGCCCGGACGAATTGGGACAGTAAACTGGGGTTTGTTCCCCCGCTTGTCTCCGTCGATATCCTGCGTGCCGGTCCAGTAACTGATCCAGGTCGGCGCAAGACTATTTTTGAAACGGCGGAAGACCAGCTCCCAGTTATAGTCGGCGATATCGGTAATCTCAAAGTCGTATAGTCGCCCAATGACCTCCACAGATACTTCGTCCGAAGCGGCATGGTAGTACAGATCTGTGTTGGCATCGGGTTGGGCGTCGATCTCCGGCTCGCTACTAAAATGCGTTGGGGCATTTTCAGCGATATTCCGGAATTCCACCTGGTAGTCTCCTTCATCCACCCACACAGGCAGATAGAAGGTCGTATCCAGTACCGGTACCTGAACATCAATCCATGTATTTCGTGGATAAAATTGCGATCGGTTAGCACTGTACACGTCAAATGGAAAACGGACTTGTTTAATCCGATAATATTTGGCGTAATCCCGATCGCCATATCCCGGGTAAGATCCCGCATCCAGATGTTGTCCGCTGGTCGGGATGCGAACTGTGAATGGTCGCTCCAAAATGAGCGCAGACCGGTTCATGTTCGGCACCGTTTTCTGATTATGCGGCTGATCATCCGAAACGAGCGAGTAGTTCACCACTGGTGTATGGACGGTGACGGTGTTGATTGGATCAACTGGAAAGGTTTTTCCTCCGCTGCCGCCCAAGGTGGTTGGATGGAGGGCATACTGGATTTCTCCCGTGGAGTCCGTATCCGCTTTATTCAAGAGTGTCCGGGGAATCAACAGCTGATCTTCATACAACACCTGCTCCCCGGTGTTTTTATACGAGCCGATCTTGGTTGGTGCCGGGATTTGCGTCGGATCCGGTCCATTTTCAACGACGGTGCTGCCATCCATGACGTTTGTCGTCGAACCCTCCCAGGTAAAGTCGAGCGCATCATTCTTCACATCGGGTGGACCCGTTTGGCCCTCAGCCATGCCTTTAAGCAGTTCGGTATCATCAGGTACTTCTGGTGGTTCATATCCATCACTTGCCAATACTTCGGGAACATAGCTGATTTCCCCTGTTTCCTGCGGCATGACATGAATCTCCACGTCTTCCTCATGCTCCATCTCCAGGTCGGGTGGTGTGTATCCCTGGGGCCAGAGTGTAATCCGGCTTCCGTCAGGAAGAGCATAATTCTCCATCTTCGCCTGTTCGATCGAATACAGTTCGACGTTATTAATTTTCCAATAGCTATAGTTTCGGTCAAAGCTAAACGTATACTTCACATCAACCGTATCCGAATCCTCGGTATCGGGTTGCGGGATAGACGTACCATTCGGTCCGGGCAGATTAGGCTGCTTCACTTTCCAGGTCCGGGCATACGTAAGGTCCGCGGTACAATCATAGGTAATCGTGCCTTGCTGTTTGCCAAAGGTATGCTGGAACAGATAATTCATCGCCCACGTATTGGCATACAGGTGCTCCGAAGTCGGGATCCCCCGCGTAGCATCAAAATGAATGCCGTTCGTTGGATCATCCGCCAGAATATGCCCTTGGGCACCTGGGTCCATAAACGCAGTTTCGGGTGCGGCTACCTCATTCGGTGGATTGATGGTATATGTACAGCCTGCCACTCCCCCTGGTGGGGCTGCCCCATCACCCACCGTGACTTTTAAGTAAGCTATAAGATCGTATTTATATGAATCGTCGCTTTTCCAACGTACAGAAATTGTAGCGGTTCCCGGGCTTACGCCTTTAATCTTTCCACTTGGGTTCACCTCAACGATACCTTCCTGATCTGATTTCCATTCCACACCCGAACGAGTGGAGATATCTACCCAGTTCCCAAAGTCTGCCTCTCCAGGATTCATGGTAGCCACCTCACCTTTAAGGTAGGCCTCTTCATCAATCGCCAGTCGCTGGCTTCCCGTAAGACGAATTTTCTTTTGTTCTACAACTTTTCCTCGCCAAGTTATTGTGAGCGGAGTTAAATATAAAGCTGTTTTTTTTGGATATCCATTATTACCATTACCAACCGCGTCATCATTATATTCTTCTCTATACTTAGTAGGTATGTCTGGAAAATTGGCTCTCCCCGTTTCGGAAGTAAGCAAAACTGCTGTGTTCTGCCCTGTAAGCTCTAAATCACTAATATAAGAGGTGCGACCTTGTAGATCCGTTGTAGTAACTTTTGATATACGCGCTTCAGTAACCATATTTATATTTTCAACTGGAGTACCCTCAAAATAACTATATTCACGAGCCATATAATGTGAGTCATACAAATCTATTTTATCCCTGACAACTCCTAATGTTGGCCAAGGTGCTTCAGGAGGACCAACGCTGTTAACAATCTCATCTCCTCGAGATGATCTAGCAACCCACTTTCCATCATCCCTTTGGACCCAATATACACCCGGATTAGCTGTCCGTACCCCATCAACTTTTCTTACAACTTTTTGATAACCCGTTGGACCAACTGGAGATGCAACAGAAGCAGTAAGTGGTTCCCTATCCTCTGGATTAGAACTCACAGCAATAACTTTAGTAGAATTACCCGGAGCAGAAAAAACCAACATCATCTGATAGTTACTACATACAATAAATACAGATAATATTACTATACATTTTCGCAGACCTCTAAATTTCATATGTACATCCTCTAATCAATTTGGTATATAAAATGACGTAAGGGAGTTACCGACCCTTATAGATGAACCGTTTAAAGTAACATCCTCCGAACGATATCGATTGATAGATTGGGCCATCCAATATCGCTTAGAAACCCCTTTTTTGAAAAAGCCAGATTTCACATAATCTACCCTTGGTAAGTTTATTATTCCATATTTTTTTATAGCTCCACTTGTAAAATTACTTGCTGCACCACTAGTTAAGCGATATCCAGTCGAGTTAGCTAAGGCAAGATTGCTAAGATTATTTCCATTAGGAGTAACTGTTACTTCCATAAAAACCATGTAGCGATCTTCATCAATGAATCTGTCAAAATCTTTATCGATAAACATTTTTCCATACATATTCTTCACAGTCGAAGCAGTGGGGGCGTCGGCTATGATCATTCGATGGACTATCATTTCTCCAAGATTGTTACGAAGTGAAAAAGGTTTCTCCGTTATCAAGTCAAAACTATTCAAATAGTTTGCGTTCTCATATTTACTGTAAACAAATGGCGTCGCAGAAGTCAGATTCGTTCCTGTTAGACCTACCTCGCGCATTTCATTCAGATCTCTATACGACGTTGCCTTGCTCTTCTGTACCTGTTCGTAACGGGATAAAATAACTGCTGCCTCTGCTCGTGTGGTTGTTTTCCCCGGACCAAACGTACCGTCTGGGTACCCGCCCATCAATCCAGTTCCCAATACCACCGACACATAGGGATATGCTGCTTTCTTCAACCCGCCCTTGTAATATTCTGCCACAGGCACTAGCGTATTCTCTGTATCCTTTAACGCTTGCTTGTAATCTTCATCCTGAGCTGCAAGTCCTGAGCTGAGCCACTTTGCCATTTCCTCTCGTGTCAAAGCCGTGCCTGGCTTAAAACCATTCGGATAATCGGAAGTTTTCAAAAAGCCGAGCGATACCGCACGATTCACCTCGGTTTCACTCCAATGTCCCGTCAAATCCTGAAACTCATTAGCTAGCTCTGTCTCCAGCGTTCCTTTAGACACCCGAGCCAGCAGCGCTGCAAATTCTGCACGTGTTACTGTCGCTCCAGGCTTAAACGTACCATCACTATATCCTTTGAAATAACCTTTTGCTACCGCTGCATCGATCGATGCTTTCGCCCAATGGCTCGTTGGCACATCTTTAAATGAGGTCACGGCTGCTTGACTGGTGTTTGCGGTGAAAGGGAACATTCCAAATACCAATGCACCGCTTAATACTAGTTGTGTTACTTTTTTCAAATCTTTCACGCTCCATTTTTATTTTTTTCTGTGGAATCCTTCATGCCTATGTACCTTTTTTCCTTGAATCTACTATTTTGCTATCATCAAATATATAGGACTTATTTAAATAGAATAGTTCAATAAGCAATATATCCCATTCAAGTTCCATGAATATTTTACCATAACATGATGCCTATTCATAGGTATTAAGACTTATTCTCCCTTGTCTGAATATCCCTGAATCCACATATAATTCTTCCTAGCTTACTTAAATAACCAAAGCTTTACATATGTACTTGCTACTCTCTCCCCACATCTTTTCTCACAACATAGGCTCATCATCATAATGAAAAAACCTTTAAATGGCTTTTAATTTCCCCCCACCGTCATCTTGACCCCATAGAAACGACCGATTCGTTTATGGAACTCATTGAAGAAGTCCCAATATACGTCTGTAAATTCAATGACAATGCGGTCGATGGATACAGTGACCCCGTTCATGTGCCGCCCTCTCCCGAATTTTTTCATGAATTTCGGGCTTAATCAGAGGGCAGGTGGCTAGCCTTTAACACATGACATTCCCGATGGTGAAATGTTTAATTAACTCCTGACAATATTAGTGGTCGTCATATCCCAGTGATAAGATGCGACCACGTCTTTCCACCGTAACTATCGTTTCGGTTATTTACATTGTTGCGGCTCATTTTTGAAAAACTGTGAGAAAACGAAGATAACAAAAAACAGGTCAATCATGGTGGTATCTGACCATAATCGACCTGTTCGATGTAACGGAATAGCGTTATTTGGGTATAAAATTCGAGCTTTTTCGTACGTACAACCGAAATGACGAAATCATTATACGGGTATTACATGGGTTATGTGTGTTATTGGTTAAATGATGGGTTCATTCGACACTGGGTAAGCTCCCACCAAAGAAAAACCCCGAAAGGCATGAAGCCAATCGGGGTTAGTGTGGTGTCAATACCTTTCTAATTCTTCCACATGTAGCTGCGCAATTTTTCTAAACGGTTCGTATAATACAGATATTTTCCTTTGAAAGTCATTGTCCTCCATTAGAAGTGTATTCTTTTCTAAGTCACTGCTAATTGCATAAAACTCTTCACATTCAACAGATGCACCTTCACCACCATCTGCCTCGTCCCCGGAATTCAACAATAACTCTTGAAGAGATAACTTTCCTTCTAAATACATTAGATAATAATATCCAATTGTTGCATCGCTAGAAGGAACTCGATTTTTTACCTCGAACCTCTCTGAAATCAGTAAATCTCCAAGTGCATTACTTAACATTTCAATACTATTGGCTAACGAAATGTTAATCAACCACTCTTCGGCTGATGTTTGTTTTAGAATGCGTTTGTCAGCCCAATTTTGCCAGTCCTTCTTTTGGTAATAACCACTAAAAGATATCTCAAAAAGATAGTGCGCAATTGGTATCATACTACCACCTCGGAGTATTAGGATGAAGACCAGGAGTGTTCGGACCGTGTTGTGTAGAATTCTGCCATGGGTTTGGATGATGATGTGGGCTTTCATGATGATGTGGTTTCCCATGGTTTGTATAATCGTTATTTCCAATCCTTCTGCCGAACTGGTCATAAATTGTTTCTCTGTTGTACAGCTCGCCAGTATTACTTAATTTTTGGTCTATAATGCTCCGCGTACCAAGTGCAGTATACGTTCTCCCTCTTGTGTTTGGTGCTCCCTTATAGTCCGGATTTATATCCTGCTTCCAGTACCTTTGATATCGAGCCGCTTCTGAAGCGTCCATATCATCAACAAAAGTCCTAGGATTTCCCGTCCCCTCAGTCTCACACTTCATCAACCCCGGCGGATCAATGTAACTCACCGGGTTCCCGTTCACATACGCATACCGGTTAAAGGTCTGCCCCTCCTGAATCTCTCCACGGATCACATCTCGGTTCAGGAACCGTTTCAGCTTCGGATCATAATACCGTGCCCGTATGTAATACAGTCCGTTGGCATCGGTCATGACACCATCTCGACCATTATACGCAAATGGCTGCTGGGTCAAGCCTTCATGTTGCTCCAGTTCCCCATATAATCCATACGTATAGCGGTCCGTCACCCGGTTCTGCTCGTCCGTTAGCAACGTCGTACTACCACGTAGGTCATAGTGGTAACTGAGATAGGTTCCGTCAGCATCTTCTCGGCCAATCAGTCCGAGTCCATACACGTACCGCGCCTTCACATTCCCCTCGCCGTGCATCTCCATCAGCACCCGGCTCAGTTCATGCGCATCGTCAATCCTTTTACATCCAGTGAATCCCTAGCCTATTTCTCAGAACCATATCTAACATAGTGTTCGTTCTCACACTTCATCAACCCCAGCGAATCAATATAACTCACCGAATTCCCGTTCACATACGCATACCGGTTAAACGTCTACCCATCCTAAATTTCTCCGCGAATTACATCCCGGTTCAGGAACCGTTTCAACTTCGGGTCATAGTACCGTGTCCGCTTGTAATACAGTCATAAGGATGTTAACAGTTTAATATAAGAAAACCTGGCTCTTCGCTATACTTCGTGGCTAAAGTTACATTTTCTAGACTGATAGAGCGATTTGACATGGAGCCTCTGCGGGCATGAGTACTCGCGAAAGCCGCGAAGCATAGGGACTTCGCGTTGCTAACCAGCTTATCATGCCCGCCTCTCCATATAAAATCGCAGTCTTGTATTCCATTCGATGTAGCGAGGAAGCGAAAACCTTGAACGGCTTAAAACAGCGCTCAAGGTTTTCTTACATATATTAATAGTAATTTAGATGCAGGCGCTTCATTTATAATAGCTTTACATTGGTAAGGTAAAAATCCCCCAGGATTGATTCATAGTCGTAGAACAAGCTTATAGTTAATGCAATTCTACTAATTCCTCTTCATATCCTCGCTAGTTTGCCTTACCAAACAGGTTTGCAATTTTATCTATTTTCTTATCTGAGTATTAATCAGAATTTTTTGAGTAGATTTCGCACTTCATATCACAATCTGTCAAAAGAAAATAACATAGTAATAGATTTTTTATTCCTTCTTCTCAAGTAAATCTGCTAAAAGGATACGGCTCTTTCCATAGATTAACAGACAACCCCATTTCACGAACTTGTTTTACTGCCTTCTCACAATCTATCGTACTTCCAATGTCAACATAATAATCATAATCAAATCTTACAAACATTGAATCTGATTCCAACTCCACCCAGATATATTCTCTTAAAGCTAAACGAGAAATAAACTCCACCTCATTCAAACCTATACTAGTCCCCTTCTCAACTAATTGATAAAACTTAAGCATCTCTGTGTAATCTTCCAAAGAAAATCCCTTTTTTATGATACTATCTTTTATCACTTCCAGATCTAATGGTTTTTCAAGTTGTCTAACAAATATTTTGGAGGAATCTAAATTAATCATAAATATTTTAATTGCTCTAATAAACATTTCCTCTGTACGTAAGTAGTCATTTACCGTAAATTTATTCCCATCATATATCTTCCCAATATCAGAAACAGAAGTCCATGTAGGTTTTTTGCCTTGTTGATGTAGAGGGTGCTCGTCATCTGTATACTTAGTTATTTGCCAAAAGTATTTAATTTCAATCACCTATCCGATTTAAATTTTTATCATACGTTCCTTTTCTTGTTTCTTTCCTAAACAAATCCGTAATTGAATTTGCTTTCTTCCATACTCCCCCATTATCAGTTGAGCCATTCTGTCTAGGTGTATCAGGAGAGATATAATCCTTCCCATTAGTGTACACTGCTCTACCATGAGATTTTGTGTTTTCATCAACTCGTCTATAACCCAACATTTCTGCACCAATATCCGCTTCCTTATCAGTCCGATAAGGCCCATTCGGTGGTGTTGTTTTTGCAGAAGGTGTCCAATCTCCTGTTTTATTATTGTAATCATTTGTTCTTTGAGCTTTACGCTCGTAGTATCCACCGTAGGGATCGGCAGTCCCACACTTCATCAACCCCAGTGGATCAATGTAACTTACCGGATTCCCGTTCACATACGCATACCGGTTAAACGTCTGTCCATCCTGAATCTCTCCACGGATCACATCTCGGTTCAGGAACCGTTTCAGCTTTGGATCATAGTACCGTGCTCGCATGTAATATAGTCCGTTGGCATCGGTCATGACCCCATCTCGACCATTATACGCAAACGGTTGCTGGGTTAATCCTTCATGTTGCTCCAGTTCCCCATATAGTCCGTACGTATAGCGATCCGTCACCTGGTTACGTTCATCCGTCAGCAACGTCGTACTGCCACGCAGGTCGTAGTGGTAACTCAGATACGTTCCGTCGGCATCTTCGCGCCCGATTAGCCCCAGACCATAGATGTAACGGGATGTCACATTCCCTTCCCCATCCATCTCCATCAGCACCCCGCTCAGTTCATGTGCATCGTCGATGACATAGCGGGTCACTTGCCCTCGCTGCGCGATTTCAATCCGATCCCCCTGCGGGTTGTAGCGATACCTCAGTTTCCCTGCCTTCACCAGACGATTTCGAGCATCGTATTCGTAAGCGGAAGCGGTGTTACCATCCGTTGCATACAGCAGATTACCGTTGGCATCGATCTCGACGGGATAGTCTCCTACCCGCTGAATCCGGTTATCCCAGGTGTAGTGCAGATGCTGCGTGGGCGAAATGCTCGTGGATTCTGTTTCAGATGTCCCTACTTGTTCGGTTGTCAGGTTCCCGGATGGGTCATACGTGTAGTGTACAACACGGCCTGGCTGGGTGCCACTGCGTAGGCGCTTCAAGGTATCGTACGTGTACTGTTTGTTTTCTTCCTTCAACAGCAAGCCGCTTGGGCTGTATGCGTACTTGAATTGCTGTAAACGAATGCCTTGTCCACTCGTATCCGTCAGGCGAGTCAGTTGGCCCGCGGCATCATACTCCCGCTGCTCCTGGCTGCCGTTCGGGCGCCGAGTCTCGATAAGCTTCCCGCTTGCATCATAGCGGTACCGGGTCAGACGGCCGTTCCAGTCCTTCACTTCAGCCAGTTCACCCGTGGCTTGGTAACGATACTGCACCACTTTGCCATCCGGATAGGTCAGTGCCGTCATCCGGCCTGCCGCATCATACGCATATTGCAGTAGATGCCCAAATCCATCGGTTCGCGTAAGCAAGCGTCCTGCCGCATCGTAGGTTCGTCCCTCATGCTGCTCCGCTTCGAGCACACGCGCCACTTGTCCATCGGGCGTGTAGGTCAGCACGATTTCGCCTGCTTCATCCGTGGCACGGATCAGGCGGCCCGCGGCATCATACGTGTACCGGGTTTCCTGTCCCTTGGCATCCAGCTTGGCACTTAGCCAGCCACGATTATCATAAGTATACGCTGTCCGTGCACCTGCCGCATTTGTTTCCTGCAACAAGCGGCCACTGCGGTCATACGTTAGACGAGTCTGGTTTCCACTGGCATCGGTATAGCTCGTATTCCGATCTTCCCCATCCCATGTCTGGCGATAGGTCACTTCATCTGCGCCTTCGCCTTGAATGACTTCGGTCAGACGGTGCGCGGCATCGTAGCGATAATGACGGGTATGCCCATCCGCGTCGGTATCTTCGACGCGTTGATGGAGGGCATTAAACCGCAGCCGCGTCATGTGGCCGAGTCCATCCTGCCAGGCCACGGGGCGTCCTGCGCCATCATAGGTCAGCTGCTGGACAGTCCGCCCTTCGCCATCGATGACGGAGACCAGACGACCTGCACCATCAACGTGATACTTCGTGATGTGTCCTAACGCATCGGTCACGGTCTGCAATCGACCTGCGGTGTCATAGGATAGCTGCGTGCTTTCACCGAGCGCATTCGTTTCGGCGATCAGGCGGTTTTCGGCATCATAGGTGTACTCCCGGGTGTGACCGAGCGCATCGGTGAGGGTCGCCACTTCCCCGGTCGGCGTATACGTATACTGCATGGAGGCTCCAGACGGACGGGTATCCCGAATGCGCTGCCCACTGGCATCATACACGGTCTGCCACGTGAGGCCCAGCGGGTCGGTGATGGATGTCAGGCGATCTGCACCATCGTAGCTCCGGCGACTCACACTTCCTGCGGCATCCTTCAGTTCGACCAGTCGGCCTGCTTCATCCCAGCCCACCTGTAAACGTCGACCTTCCGGATCCAGCGTATGCTGCAGCTCCCCTGTCTCGCTGTAGGCATAAGTCCAGATGGCTCCCGTGAAGTCCTGGTACGTAGCCGTTTGTCCCGTTTCAGTATAGGTCCATTTCGCTATACTGCCATCTGGACGGGTCACTTCGGTCAGTCGTTGTTGTTCATCGTACTGGTAGCGGGTTACGCCGCCTTCAGCATCCGTTTCACGCGCAACTTGGTGGTGTGAGGTATAGTGATATTCCGTTTCATGACCCAGTGGGTCGATTTCGCGGATCAGATGCCCATCCGCATCATAGACATACGTCGTGTTTTCGCCCAGTGGGTTGGTGACACTGGCTATCTGTCCTTGTGGCGTGTAGGTATAACGTGTAATCCCGCCATCTTCGGCATGCACTTCGAGGAGCTGCAAGGCGTCATCATGCACGAGGGTGCGTGTCTGCCCCAGCCGATTGGTCACTGTAGTCCACGTCTGACCCGAGTGACTCTCGGTATCATAGTGGAAGTAGAATTTGCTTCCTGCCGCATCCGTCTGCTCCACAATTCGGTAAGATGCGTCGAAGGTGTTCGTGAACTGGAGGATGCCACTCTCCGTCAGGGAGATCAAACGTCCATCCTCATCCGAGACCAAATCGGTTACAACACCACCGGGCTCGATCACGCGAACCAATACGCCCTCCGGGCTATATTCAAATGCTACACGCCGTAGGGCATCCCTCACTTCTTTCAGTTCGCCTGTCGAGGTATAGTCCAAATGCAGGGATCGCTGGGTTGCCCGATCGGTTAGGGTCATCAGGCGACCCGCTACCTGATAAGACATGTCCAGGGTTAGGCCACTGGACTGCGTGTGACTGAGCAGTTGTCCTTCTTCGGTAAATCGATAGATCTCACGTGGCTCACGCGTTGTCAGTTTCCAACCATCCTCTTCCCGTTCGAGCACATCAAAGTACACATCGAGATCTGGACTTCGATAGGTTCCATCGGCTTGATAGATGAATTGGTTTTGACGTCCTGCTGTCCAATAGACGTCCACGGCAGGCGCGTGCTCAGCTGAATCTTGGATTGAAGAATGAACATGCAATCGCAGTCCGTATTGGTGCGTCCAGGCCGGGCCCAGTTCCCCTCGTTGCAGCAGGCCTGAGTGGTAGATCAAGGTCAAGGGCCAATCGGTAGCCCCATGCAGCGTCAGGATATCATGGTTCATAAACTGATAACCGGTAGCCGCATGGATCGGATCACCTGGACAGCTTTCTTTGTTGGATTTGGTTACATTCTGCGTTTCGGTGGTTCGCCCTGTAGATGGTTGATGCGGCGAAGAATCGATATCCTTCGACTTGGGCGCCCCTGGTACCTCTGCGCCTTTCGGAGCGTTACCTCCGGGTGTCTTCTTTATCATCGAAGCGGCCGCTGCAGAGCCCGTTCCTGCCGCCGTTCCTGCTGCAGCCGCTGCTTTCTCGGCATCGGTGAGTCCCGTATCGTGGCGTGTGGACCCGGCATCGCTTGGCGCATCGTCTGCTTTGCCCGTTGGTTTGTTACTCGTCATCGGCGCGTCACCTGTATCCCTGGAGCCTGCGGGGGCTTCACCTGCCTTGGTCGACTTCGGCGTCGCTCCGGCCATATCCTCCCCGGCTTCTCGGGTCGAGTTCCCGGGCACGCCCGCCTTGTTCGGGCTGGTCGGGATCGCATCGATTGCTTCATCGGCGTTGCGACCGACGGTTTTTGCTGCATCTGCAGCGTCATCCGCATGTTTAACGGTTTTTCCCGTCAGTTCCAGCGCCTCATCCGCATACTTGAAGAGGGAAGCGGCCTTATTGGCTCCTTTCCCCAGCGGCCCCAGCACGGCAAGACCACGCTCATACCAGGCCAGTTTCTCTCCGGTCAGCAGATCCCGACCTGTGATGGCCTCGATGATCCCTTTCACATTGCCGACGACAGGCAAGAAATCCAGCACCGTCCCCAATGCAAAGGTGAGGAAGCTCGCCAGCTTCCCCCAGTTGAATTTTTTGCCCTCCCGATCCGCTTGTTCATATTCTTCTCGTTTGCGACGGGTCAACTCCGACAACAGTTCCAGCTTACTTTGCAAGCCGTCCAGTTCCCGCATCAGGTGGGTGAATGTACTTTGTACCCCACCTTGACTGAGGGTTTTATAGCTTAGACTGTTCATGGACCGATTCAGGTCCGCGCGCAGATCCCCCATCTCATCCGCGGCTCCGTTCAGACTTTTTGAGGTCCGCTTCAGGTCAGATAGGCTGACTTCCAATTTCATGGCTGTTCCTCTTTTCTATGTACAATGGCGTTGCAATTCATTTTTTAAATTGATACTTCTTACTTTGCTCATCGTTCTAAATAAATGCGGTACACCGTAAGGCATACCGCATAAGCTCTACAACGTTCTCTCTAAAATACGACTAGACTATATCCTGCTATTTCTCTTTTCTACATCTGAAACTAATGCGGTACCTGCGCACTGAAATCATCGCGGCTAGAGCGATCGGCATGGTAAAAGACCACGTCTCCGTCCCGCAACGTCAAGCTGTTTCCGTAGCTATCCTCTACCTTACGCTGGAATCCTTCCAACAACCATTGATTCATCAGCGGAGCATGGATATATTGCAGATGAGGCGCCGCCAGATTTCCCTCTCGAATGGACTCGAAGTTAAAGTTCACCACGATATACCCATCCTTCAAGAAGATTGGTGATTTAGCATCCAATCCGCCATGCGTACGTCCATACTCAGCCAAGTTTGTTCCCGCTTGCACCACATAGGGCTCCGCGGGCAGACTGTATTCCCCGTACCATTGTTGAATGGCTGCATTCGCACGGAGGACATCGGCACTGGCGGTGGTGGGAATATTCGTTTTTGGACCAATAAATGTCCGCAACTGTTCTGGCATCAAGAGTAGACTATACCCACCTACGGGTGTTTTCATTTTCGTAAATTTGTCTCGATAGTACTCTTGGTACGCTCGTTCACTCATCATCCCCGGATGGATTTCACCATATCGGTTGTATTTGTACGTCGCTGTATCTCGCAGTTGTTCGGACGGAACTTGACGTAGCCGATCATTCAAAATCACGAACCGCTTCACTTGGTCTTCTGTCGAACCGATGCGAATAAAGTTCCGTTGGTTGGTGGAGTAGTACAGATCCACGGGCACACGTGTACTGCCATCCTTACCCACAAAATCAAAGGTTGGCGTAAGACGTATGCCGTCTCGTGGGCCGAACATGTTGCCTTTCGTTTTAAAATCAAACTTGAAGTGGTAACCCGTTTTCACGGCCACATTCTGGTAGCCTTGCAGTGGGTGACTGCCCGGGCGAATCGGGACGGTAAACTGGGGTTTGTTCCCCTGCTTGTCCCCATCGATATCCTGCGTGCCTGTCCAGTAGGTAATCCACGTTGGGGCAATGCTGCCCTTGAAGCGCCGGAAAACAAGTTCCCAGTTGTAGTCCGCAATATCCGTGATTTCAAAGTCATACAATCGGCCAATAACCTCGACGGATACTTCATCGGATGCAACGTGGTAGTACAGATCGGTATTCGCATCTGGCTGAGCATCGACTTCTGACTGCATAGGGTACTCGGACGGTGCATTTTCCGCAATGTTGCGAAACTCGACCTGGTAATCTCCCTCATCCACCCAGACGGGTAAATAAAAGGTCGTATCCAGCACAGGAACCTCAATGTCAATCCACGTATTTCGTGGATAGAACTCTGTCCGGTCGGCACTATACACATCAAACGGGAAACGCACCTGTTTGATCCGATAATACTTCGCATAGTCCCGATCTCCGTATCCCGGATACGAGCCTGCATCCAGATGCTGGCCGCTCGTCGGGATGCGAACGGTAAACGGTCGCTCCAAAATGAGCGCAGATCGATTCATGTTCGGCACGGTTTTCTGGTTATGCGGCTGGTCATCCGATACGAGCGAGTAGTTCACGACTGGGGTATGGACGGTGACGGTATTGATCGGATCGATTGGAAAGGTTTTTCCCCCACTACCTCCCAAAGTCATGGGATAGAGGGCATACTGAATTTCCCCTGTGGAGTCCGTATCCGCTTTATTCAAGAGTGTCCGGGGAATCAACAACCGATCTTCATAGAGCACCTGCTCCCCGGTATTTTTATACGAGCCAATCTTCGTGGGTGCCGGGATTTGCGTCGGGTTCGGTCCGTTCTCAACGACAGTGCTACCATCCATGACGTTGGTCGTCGAACCCTCCCACGTGAAGTCCAGCGCGTCATTTTTCACATCGGGTGGCCCCGTTTGACCTTCCGCCATGCCTTTAAGCAGTTCAGTATCATCCGGTACTTCTAGTGGTTCATATCCATCGCTTGCCAGCACTTCAGGTACATAGCTGATTTCTCCTGTTTCCTGCGGCATGACATGAATTTCCACGTCTTCGTCATGCTCCATCTCCAGGTCAGGCGGTGTGTACCCCTGAGGCCAGAGTATAATTCGACTTCCATCCGGGAGAGCATAATTCTCCATCTTGGCCTGCTCAATCGAATACAGTTCCACGTTATTGATTTTCCAATAGCTATAGTTTCGGTCAAAGCTGAACCTGTACGTGACGTCGACCGTATCCGAATCCTCTTTATCCGGTTGCGGGATGGATGTACCATTCGGCCCAGGCAGGTTAGGCTGTTTCACCTTCCAGGTTCGAACATACGTCAGTTCTGCTTCACAATCGTATGTAATCGTGCCTTGCTGTTTGCCAAAGGTATGCTGAAACAGATAGTTCATCGCCCACGTATTGGCATACAGATGCTCCGAGGTCGGTATCCCCCGCGTCGCATCAAAATGAATGCCGTTGGTTGGGTCATCCGCCAGAATATGCCCTTGAGCCCCCGGGTCCATAAAAGCAGTTTGTGGTGAGGCTACTTCATTCGGTGGATTTATCGTAGGTTTGCAACCTGCTACGCCACCAGGTTCATGCGGGATCGGGCCGTCCCCAACGGTAACATTTAAGTATGCTATGAGATCATATTCGTACGGAGTGCCGCTTTTCCAGCGTACGGATATTTTTGCAGTACCCGGGCTTACACCTTTGATCTTTCCGCTTGGGTTAACAGATACGACACTTTCATTATCTGATTTCCAAACCACACCCGGACGGGTCGAAATATCTACCCAATCGCCGAACTGCTTTGCTCCATGAGCCATCGTAGCCACTTCACCTTTGAGATTGGCTTCCTCATCTTTCTTTAAACGCTGCGTACCTGTAAGCCGAATTTTTTTCTGCTCTGTCCACTTGCTTCGCCATGTTATGTTTAAAGGTGTTAGATATAACGTGCTGTACTTGGTTTTGCCACTGGGGTTTTTGCCGTATTCTTTTGTGTATTCTTTTACGTAGTACTTTGAATCTATCTTTCCTGTTTCGGATGTTAAAGTTACTATTGTTTTGGTAGGATCCAGTTCGAGTTTGGTAATAAGAGAGTTTTTCCCTTGATATGCCGTTGTCTCGACTTTTGCGATATGTGGGCTCGGAATGAGAACATCAGAAGACACTTGCCTTTTAGTCTGATCCATGTACGTATCCGGTATATATGCTGGATTGTTGGCCATCTGTATTCGATCTCGAACAGATGTTTTCACAGGTGCATACTTGTCTCCGTCCTCAACATTGCTTGCTGGAATATTTCCATATGACGTTTCTGCAATCCACTTGAGACTATCAATTTGGTACCAGTACACCCCAGGGTTAGCCTGCTTGACCCCTTCAAACACCCTCACTACTTTTTGATAACCCGTTGGTCCCTCCGGTAGAGCCTGTACCGGGTTAGGAAACTCTTCTAATTCTTTCTGATCCTCAGGATCAGGACTGACAACAATCCTTTTTAAATCCTGGGCTTCGTTATCATTTGCTGCTATTGAAATACTATCCGTTGTAATGAGTATTAAAATAATAAAGAAAAAACACGACACTCCTTGTTTGATTCCTCTACATACATAGCTCATGGAATTCTAAAAAACGTGCTTGTATCTTTATCAACTACAAACGCTTCCACGGACTGGTTAGACGTGCCTGCTGACCTTCTCAAGAGAAAATTCATCCAAAAGGTACGAGGCACACCTTGTTTAAAGAACCCAGAATCCACATACTCCTCCACTGGCAAGTTGCTAATCCCATATGTTTTGGTAGTCCCGCTGTTGAAATTACTTACAGTTGTAAAGATATCTCCTACAGCTTGAACAAACGCTAAATTCCTTAAGTTATTCCCATTCGGAGTTACCGTGACTTCCATAAACGCCTCAAAGTATGGATCGCGGATAGGATTTGAATAATTTCTATCAATAAACATTTTCCCATATAAATTTTGAACCTTCGTCTCGGAATACGCATCTGCCACAATCATACGATGGGCCGTTATCGTTCCTAAATTATTTCGTAGCTTCACTTTTTTTCCAATCACATGATCAAAACTCGTATCGGTTCCATCCTCTCTCATGGAGTATCTATATAATGTAGCAGAAGTTAAATTTGTACCTGTCAGACCTACTTCCCGCATTTCATTTAAATCTCTGTACGAATCTGCCTTACTTTCTTGCACCTGTTGGTAACGAGACAAAATCACAGCAGCCTCTGCTCGTGTCGTCGTTTTCCCTGGACCAAATGTTCCATCAGGGTAGCCAGCCATTAAACCAGTCCCTAATGCAACCGAGACATACGGATAGGCCGCCTTCTTTAAACCACCTTTGTAGAACTCAGCTACAGGCACTAACGTGTTCTCTGTATCTGTATCTTTTAACGCTTGCTTGAAGTCTTCGTTTTGTGCGGCAAGACCTGAACTGAGCCACTTGGCCATTTCTTCCCGTGTCAATGCCGTGCTAGGTTTAAATCCGTTCGGATAATCCGAAGCTTTCAAAAAGCCGAGCGATACCGCACGGTTTACTTCTGCTTCACTCCAATGACCTGTCAAATCCCGAAATGCATTCGCTTGCTCCGACTCAGGAGTTCCTTTGGATACACGGGACAACAATGCCGCAAATTCCGCACGTGTTACCGTTGCTCCAGGCTTAAACGTCCCATCACTGTAGCCTTTAAAATAACCCTTGGACACAGCAGCATCGATGGAAGCTTTCGCCCAATGGCTGGCAGGCACGTCTTTAAATGAGGGAACTGCTGCATTTGCACTTCCGGTAAAAGAAAACATTCCAAGGACCAGCGCACCGCTTAGTAATAATTGTGTTACTTTTTTCAAATCTTTCACACTCCCATGTTGTTATTCTCTTCGTAAAATTCTGGGTATACCTATGTATCTCTTGAACCGTTCTTGCATGCTAAGAATTCTTAAAATATCACCTTCAATACTATGTAGTTTTCATCTTGCTTCATACTTTTTCAAGAATAAAAACTAGGTCTTCACTCATCCTAAAAGCCAATCAAAAATGCCATTTATAAGAATATTTTACCACTATAAGCTTGTGAAATATAGGTATTTAGGATTGATTTTAACAATCAGTTTAAGCGAGAGTATAACAAAACAGGTCAATCATGGTTGTATTTGACCATAATCAACCTGTTTGATGTAACGGAATAGCGTTATTTAGATTATACAACTAAAGCACTTGATGTGCGTACAACCGCTTTGAGGGAATCTTTGTACGGGTACTACATGGGTTAACTGTGTTATTTACTGAATGATGGGTTCAATCGGCACGGAGTAGCCCACTATCCATATTTTACCACACCTAAGAACCTGAAGTAATTCGATTGAGTGGTTGCTTCGACAATTTCCCCAGTGTATTCAAAATTATACAATAAAACTATTGCATTAAAATCATTCGTCAAACCTTCTTGCACTAGGGCAGTAAATCTTGGTGCAATTTCATCATCATAAGAGAACCCTTCAAGTAATTGATTCAAGTCATCACTTGCTTCTTCATAATACTCTGCTTCTCTTACAGCATCATCATATCTACGAATGTTAAAGTGCTTTGCAAATATGGATGGAACAAAATCACCTTCATCTGAATAAGAAACAGCAAGTAATCTATCCAACTCCTCAGAAGATTGAACATTACCTAGCCACAAAGATACGAAACCTTCCTTTTCCATGTTAATCCTCCTCTAAGGTTTTAATCCATTAGGCAAAGCATCTACGCCACCGTCAAATCTATAATTTGCCCAGTTTTGTAATCTTCTTTTAAACATGCCATAATCAGTAGAAGAATCAATAATTTCCAACAATTCATTATGTGCTTTTGTTGAGCCCTTACCACCATGTTTACCTTTAGGATTTACAAACTTGGTCTCGCTAATAAGTGTTCGCATTTCAGCAATCTGCTCACTCGTGACTCCCCATCTTTTAAAGACATCTGCTCTTGATACCATATGCCACTCATGTAACCCTCCAGGATGTCTAAGTCGGTCTTTAATAGTTTCTCTTAGTTTAGGATCTGCCCACACTTTATCAAATTCATCGGGAGTTAAGGAATTGAACCACTTATTAAACTCACCATTTCTAACTGACGGAACAGAATCAAGGATATTCCCCGTCCCCCCAGTCTCACACTTCATCAACCCCAACGGGTCAATGTAACTTACCGGATTCCCGTTGACATACGCATAGCGGTTAAACGTCTGTCCGTCCTGAATTTCACCGCGGATCACGTCCCGGTTCAGGAAACGCTTCAGTTTGGGATCATAATACCGCGCTCGCATGTAATACAATCCGTTCGCATCGGTCATGACCCCGTCTCGCCCATTGTACGCAAACGGCTGCGAGGTGACGCCTTCATGCTGCTCCAGTTCGCCGTACAGTCCGTACGTATAGCGATCCGTCACCCGGTTCTGCTCATCTGTCAGGAGAGTTGTACTGCCGCGCAGATCGTAGTGGTAGCTCAGATACGTGCCATCTGCATCTTCGCGTCCGATGAGCCCCAGCCCGTACACATAACGGGCTTTGACGTTGCCCTCGCCATCCAGCTCCATCAGCACCCGGCTCAGTTCAGGCGCATCGTCCATGACGTAGCGAGTCACTTGGCCTCGCTGCGCGAGTTCAATCCGGTCGCCTTGCGGGTTGTACCGATATTTCAGCTTGCCAGCCTTCACCAGTCGGTTACGGGCATCGTATTCGTACGCGGAAGCGGTGCTGCCATCCGTGGCATACAGCAGGTTACCATTGGCATCCATCTCTACGGGATAATCCCCTATACGCTGTAGGCGATTGTCCCAGGTGTAGTGTAGCTGCTGTTGTGTCAGCAAACTGCCCGGGTTTTCCGTTGGGGATGTCCCGACCTGTTCACTCGTCAGGTTCCCCGATGGATCATACATGTAGTGTACAACACGTCCTGGCTCGGCGCCACTGCGCAGACGTTTCAAGGTATCATACGTATACTGTTTGTTTTCTTCCTTCAGCAGCAAGCCGCTTGGGCTGTATTTGTACTTGAATTGCTGTAAACGAATGCCTTGTCCACTCGTATCCGTCAGGCGAGTCAGTTGGCCAGCGGCATCGTATTCCCGCTGCTCCTGGCTGCCGTTCGGGCGCCGAGTCTCGATGAGCTTCCCGCTTGCATCATAGCGGTACCGGGTCAGGCGACCGTTCCAGTCCTTCACTTCAGCCAGTTCACCCGTGGCTTGGTAACGATACTGCACCACTTTGCCATCCGGATAGGTCAGTGCCGTCATCCGGCCCGCGGCATCATACGCATATTGCAGGAGATGCCCAAACCCATCGGTTCGGGTAAGCACTCGGCCTGCCGCATCGTAGGTTCGTTCCTCATGCTGCTCGGCTTCCAGCACACGCGCCACCTGTCCATCCGGCGTGTAGGTCAGCACGATTTCCCCGGCTTCATCCGTGGCACGGATCAGGCGGCCCGCGGCATCATACGTATATCGGGTTTCTTGTCCTTTGGCATCCAGCTTGGCACTTAGCCAGCCGCGGTCATCATACGTATACGCCGTCCGTGCGCCTGCCACATTCGTTTCCTGTAGCAAGCGACCGCTGCGGTCATACGTTAGACGGGTCTCGTTTCCACTGGCATCGGTGTAGCTCGTATTCCGATCTTCCCCATCCCATGTCTGGCGATAGGTCACTTCATCTGACCCTTCGCCTTGAATGACTTCGGTCAGACGGTGCGCGGCATCGTAGCGATAATGGCGGGTATGACCATCCGCGTCAGTATCTTCGACGCGTTGATGGAGGGCATTGAACCGCAGCCGCGTCATGTGTCCAAGTCCATCCTGCCATGCCACGGGACGACCAGCCGCATCATAGGTCAGTTGCTGGACCGTCCGGCCTTCGCCATCGATGACGGACACCAGGCGACCTGCGCCATCATAGTGATACTGCGTGATGTGTCCTAGCGCATCGGTCACGGTCTGCAATCGACCTGCGGCATCATAGGAGAGCTGCGTGGTTTCGCCCAGTGCATTCGTCTCGGCAATCAGCCTGTTTTCGGCATCATACGTATATTGCCGAGTGTGACCGAGCGCATCGGTGATAGTCGCCACTTCCCCGTTCGGCGTATACGTATACTGCATGGAGGCCCCGGACGGACGCGTCTCGCGAATGCGCTGCCCACCAGCATCATACACGGTCTGCCACGTGAGGCCCAGCGGATCAGTGATGGATGTCAGGCGATCTGCACCATCGTAGCTCCGGCGACTCACACTTCCCGCGGCATCCGTCAGTTCGACCAGTCGGCCGGCTTCATCCCAGCCAATCTGTAAACGTCGACCTTCCGGATCGAGCGTATGCTCCAGCTCGCCTGTCTCGCTGTAAACATAGGTCCAGTTGGCACCCGTAAAGTCCAGATACGTGGCGGTTTGCCCGGTTTCGGTGTAAGTCCACTTGGCTGTACTGCCATCGGGACGGGTCACTTCGGTCAGTCGTTGTTGTTCATCGTACTGGTAGCTGGTTACACCACCTTCGGCATCCGTTTCACGCGCGACTTGGTGGTGCATGGTATAGCTATATTCCGTTTCCTGATCCAAGGGATCGATTTCACGAATCAGATGTCCCTCTTCATCGTAGACATACGTTGTTGTTTCGCCCAGTGGGTTGGTGACACTGGCCATCTGTCCCTGCGGCGTGTAGGTATAACGTGTAATACCGCCATCTTCGGCATGCACTTCGAGGAGCTGCAAGGCGTCATCATGCACGAGGGTTCGTGTCTGACCCAGCCGATTGGTCACAGTGGTCCACGTCTGCCCCGGATGACTCTCGGTATCATACTGGAACTGGAATTTACTTCCGGCCGCATCCGTCTGCTCCACAATTCGGTAAGATGCATCGAAGGTGTTCGTGAACTGGAGGATGCCACTCTCCGTCAGGGAGATCAACCGTCCATCCTCATCCGAAACCAAGTCGGTTACTACATCACCCGGCTCGATCACGCGAACCAATACGCCCTTCGGGCTATATTCAAATGTTACACGCCGCAGGGCATCCTTCACTTCTTTCAGTTCGCCTGTCGAGGTATAGTCCAGATGCAAGGATCGCTGGGTTGCCCGATCGGTTAGGGTCGTCAGGCGTCCCGCTGCCTGATAAGACATGTCCAGGGTTAGGCCACTGGATTGCGTGTGACTGAGCAGTTGTCCTTCTTCGGTAAATCGATAGATCTCACGCGGCTCACGCGTTGTCAGTTTCCAACCCTCATCTTCCCGTTCGAGCACGTCCCAATACACATCGAGATCTGAACTTCGATAGGTTCCATCGGCTTGATAGATGAATTGGTTTTGACGTCCTGCTGTCCAATAGACGTCCACGGCAGGCGCGTGCTCAGCTGAATCTTGAAACGACGATTGAACATGCAATCGCAGTCCGTATTGGTGCGTCCAGGCAGGTCCCAGTTCCCCTCGTTGCAGCAGGCCTGAGTGGTAGGTCAAGGTCAAGGGCCAATCGGTAGCCCCATGCAGCGTCAGGATATCATGGTTCATAAACTGATAACCGGTTGCCGCATGGATCGGATCACCTGGACAGCTTTCTTTGTTGGATTTGGTTACATTCTGCGTTTCGGTGGTTCGCCCTGTAGAGGGAGATTGCGACGAAGTTTCGATATCCTTCGACTTAGGCGCCCCTGGCGCATCTACGCCTTTCGGAGCACTACCTCCGGGTGTCTTCTTTATCATCGAAGCGGCCGCTGCAGAGCCCGTTCCTGCCGCTGTTCCTGCTGCAGCCGCTGCTTTCTCGGCATCGGTGAGTCCTGTATCATGGCGTGTGGACCCGGCATCGCCAGGTGCATCGTCTGCTTTGCCCGTTGGTTTGTTACTTGCCATTGGCGCGTCACCTGTATCCCTAGAGCCTGCGGGGGCTTCACCTGCCTTGGTCGACTTCGGCGTCGCTCCGGCCACATCCTCCCCGGCTTCTCGGGTCGAGTTCCCGGGCACTCCCGCCTTGTTGGTGCTCGTTGGCACGGCGTCGATCGCTTCATCCGCGTTACGACCTACGGTTTTCGCTGCATCTGCAGCGTCGTCCGCATGTTTCACGGTTTTTCCCGTCAGTTCCAGCGCCTCATCCGCATACTTGAAGAGGGATGCGGCCTTATTCGCCCCTTTCCCCAGCGGTCCCAGCACGGCAAGACCTCGTTCGTACCATGCAAGCTTCTCTCCCGTTAGCAGATCCCGGCCCGTAATGGCCTCGATAATGCCTTTCACATTGCCGACGACAGGCAAGAAATCCAGCACGGTTCCCAATGCAAAGGTGAGGAAGCTCGCCAGCTTCCCCCAGTTGAATTTTTTGCCCTCCCGATCCGCTTGTTCATATTCTTCTCGTTTGCGACGGGTCAACTCCGACAACAGTTCCAGCTTGCTTTGCAAGCCGTCCAGTTCCCGCATCAGGTGGGTGAACGTACTTTGTACCCCACCTTGGCTGAGAGTTTTATAGCTTAGGCTGTTCATGGACCGATTCAGGTCCGCACGCAGATCCCCCATCTCATCCGCGGCTCCGTTCAGACTTTTTGAGGTCCGCTTCAGGTCAGATAGGCTGACTTCCAATTTCACATTGCTTCCCCCTTATTTCTTCTTCGCAGCAGCAGCGGCTGCCGCTGCGGCCGCTCGTTGTCTTTCGCGCTCCTGACGCTCACGTTCCTGGCGTTCTCTCTCTCTGCGCTCTTCTTCAAGATCTTCCTGCATGAACTGATTGGCTAACGCTTCCAGTCGTCGTGCGAATTGTTCCATTTCATCCGCTGTCTGCCTCATCCGTTGAGTTGTGTCTCTGAAATCATCCATAAAGTGTTGATACACTCTCCCCTTCCAGATCATGGACTGTACATTACTATTGATACTGGAGCGTTCATTCTCCAGCTTGTTGCTGTTGTTGCGTAATTTGGAGGCAATGCTCCGCAGTTTACCGACGTCAGGCCGAATTGGCATATGTACATCTCCTTACTTTATTGAATCTGCCTTACTGAATCTCTCGGAAATGGCTTTAAGCTCGTCCCCTACATCCTTCAGTACAGTTGATACACTTTCCAGCTGAACATGGGCATCTTTGTAAGAGGAATAGAAACGCTCTTGAGATTTCCCCTCCCATTCCCCTGTAATTCCATCGATCAATGACTTTAGCTCTCGGGACAAAGCAATACTTTCCTGACTGCTGGCCAGAAATCGGGTAGCGATCTCCTTAATACGTTCAGGTTCAATTTTGATACGGTCTGCCATTTATTTGACCCCTTTCCCATCCAGTTTTTCGATTTGATCCGCAAATCGTAATAATGCTTTTTTCAATATGGCCGGCTTGTATGGCTGGAATTGAAGCGTACCCTCCGTCAATTCAACCGCCAGATACAGCTTGTCTCCCCATTGAGCATAGTGATAATCCTCCTGATGCCACATCAGTCCATGCCTCTTCATAAACATCATGGAGCCTGAGCGCTCCCCATTACTGAAGATGTCTAATGCAAGCTCTGCCTGTTCTTCCGTATGCCCTGCTTGAACCAGTCTATTACGCTGGTCTACTTCGGTTAGCTGATTCCATTGATCCCACGTGCAGTCTTTGATGACCGCCTTTTTGGCTGGACTCTTATATTGAAGTGTCAGTGGAAAGAACCCTTTCATAGCTTCTAACGTTAACTGGGCGTCTGCCACAGGAACAAGGACAATGCCTCCTGATTCATCTACTGTTTGTTCAACAACGATTCGAGGAGTGAAATAGTAGTGACCTGCGTATTTCCCAGTGCCTTCAATCTTCTTACTCACATGCATCACATCGGCACTGCCGCATGCAGCAATGCAATAAGCGAGCATTTCATTCATATCATAGCCAGCCCCCTCTTGCTTCGGAACCAGATATCCTTTGTCTACAAATGTCTTTTCAATTACCTTATATTCCTCTTCTAATTCCTTAGCCAGATACCCGCGATAAGGATCATCAAAGTTAGCTATATGACGGACTCCCACCAACTGAGTCAAGAAGAAAAATTCTTTAGGAGAGAGTTGGAATGACCACTCTTCCGTTAATTCATTTTCCAAGATAAAGCACTCCTTCAATCACTATTTAAATAGACCAATAACATAAATAATTAGTGCAAAAACCAGCGCACCAACTGAAGCACCTATTACATAGATCCACATACGGTCATAGGTGGACTGTTTATTCTGTTGGATCAGTTGATTCCAGCCTTTTTTAACGAGGGTCTGCTTAGGTTCAGGGTTAAAGACAGTCTGATCTATGCCTTCTTGCACCTGCTCCATGGCAATGGAGATTTCAACATGAAATGGCGAACGATCGTTAAATTGCTCAATCAGCTTGCCATATTCCCAGAAGGCCGATGTCAGATTCCCCTGACGTTCCAATTGACGGGCTCGAGCCAATTGATTCTCTTGGGCGTGACTCAAAGCGTTAACAGCATACTCACTCGGCAAGTGATTAGATTCCTCTACTGGTTGCTCCAACTCTTTTTCCATTTCAGATGTTGGAATCGCCTCTTGCTCCACGAATTGCTTCGCTGAAGCCAGTGCAATCTGCCATTCTCCAAAGGTTGGGCATTGCTGTAGTTGCTCTGCATTCCACAACCGATCTAGCAACGCTGCTACTTCAGGGCCATACTGTTGTTCGAGCGTCGCTTGAAGAAGTACATAGCGCTCACTTTGTTGCTGGATTTCTTGTGGATCAAAATAACTATCTCCCCACGCTTGCTTACATATGTCTGTACTCGACCAAGCCAGCATCTCGGCAAGCAGGATTCCACCAGCAAATCGATCCGCAAGAGGACTCCAGTCCCCATACTCTCTAAGGAAAGTTGCGGTATATCCCGTTGCACCCTCTGGCAGATTATCGGGTTCCTCCAATTGCTTAGCGTACATTCCTTCCACATCAACTAATTCAACAGACATGTCCTCCGTCTCTTGATTAGAGTTGACGATCAGCAGATTAGAAGCTGACAAGTCGGCATGGGCTATGCCAGCTTGCTCCAATACAGCCATGGTAGATACCAAAACCATTGCCAGTTTCATTGATTGTTCCCGAGATAATGCTTCTCGGCCAAGCATTAATTCACTCCATGTCACACCATCAATCCATGGCATATGTGCACCGTAAAGTAATTCAGGATACTGTCCGAGCAACTCCATATCTTCTATCGGATTCAATATCGTTCGTGACCATACGCTCAGTCCCGAGTGGACTGTGAGGTCTGCCATGAGCTCTGTCAACTTCATGACAGATGGCTGTCGGAAGGCTGGGCGGAACACCTTCAAGGCACTGTTTTCTCCCGAGCTGTTAATAAGCTTGTATACTGTGCCTTCCCTGCCCTCCTGACCATAAGGCATGCCTTCGAATTGAGGGTGCTGGACCAGTCTGTAAACTTGGTTTCTGATTCGTAGTTCTGTATTTATATCAGGTGGAAACACGATTCTTGCTCCCCTTTGCACAAAAAAATGATTCGAAATTATATTGTTGAGAAGGAGTTAACCTGCTCAATGCGCAGATAGCTTCCATCCATTGCTTTTACATCCTCCAGAGACTGCTGAAGGTCCATGCTATTCCACTCGCTTCCATCACTGCTAAGATAGTAGCGATAGTTGGATGCTTGAAACGTAAGGGCCATACCTTCATTTAATCCTTTGAGCATGGGTTCAAGTAATTCATGCAAAGGTATCGTATTAGGTAGCTCTATATCTGTCTTTTTACCAGTAGCATCAATAATTAAGGTCAATAATGTTCGATCCATGTGTTCTCCTCCTTACGGTTACATCGGGGTAGAAGCAGACATCTGCAGCCCTAGTGAAATTAGGTCTTTACTTGTACCAGGCAGCATCATAAGTGCACCCTTCTGAATCGAATATCCGGATTCCATCATCATTTCGCGATAGCTTTCAGGTACAACCGAAGACATTCGTTTTAATTTCTCCGAATAGGGATCCACCACGAAGGAATCCGGCATCATCCCTTTCCAAGCTCGTGTATCGCGAATCCGGCTAGTGGAAGCATCCTCTGTAATAAAAATATTTTCGACCAGCACTTGTCCATCAGGGACAGACATGGTTTTGATCCGTTCAACAATCGGTTCAGGATCTTCCCCTGTGTAAATGCCATCAGTCATATGACAGATCAGAGGGGCAGGACAGTGCTCCATGTTACGAAGCTCAGACTGAATAATCTTCTCCGCTTGTTTGAATGCCTTCGCCGTGTCTGTGAATCGTTTCGGGTATAGCGGTGGCAGACTTCCACGATTAGCAATACGATCAATAGATTTAACACCGTCTAGTAGATCGTATACTTCATCACTGTAGGCAAGAATCGCGATTCTATAACGAGGAGACACTTTTGATCCTTTCGTTGATCGGTAGACGATCTGGCGAATAATCGTCTGAAGTCCCTCGTTAACGATATCCATCCTCCGTTGCCCTTCAAGCTCAAGTGTCATTGAACCGCTAATATCAATTAAATAGATTAGTAGAGCGGGGGTGCTTCCCGTCGCATGTACTGAATAACTCATAGGAATAACCTCACATTTTCATACTCTGGATATAGAAAAAGCCAGGTAAGTTTACCTGGCTTCTTATGTAACTACTACTGTTGGTCTGCTTGTCTGAAGCGAGTTGAGATAGCTTTTAATTCTGTTCCTACTGCACGAAGCATTTCAACATAAACGGTCATGTTCTTCTTATCGGATTCAAATCTGTCATAGAATCCTTGGGAAGTCATACCTTCCCACTGGGAGCGCATGGATTCCATCAAGGAATTCAATTGCTGAGCCAACTGCTCGCTTTCTTGTGCTGCTTGGTCAAACTTCGATCCTGCGTTATCAATTTCTTCTGGTGTAATTAAAATCTTTGCCATTCTTATCTTCCCCTTTATACCATTTTTATAAATTTTACCCATTAACTATTGTATACAAAGAACTAGTGAATTGCCAAACATTTTTTGGGAAAAAAGACTCATATATGAGTCTTTTTTCCTTTAATGTCTGAGTTTACGACAAGAACTGCGTTTCTATTTATTTCTGCTACTTGTTCTTCAACCTGAGCAACCCCATTGGCAAATGCATGTACTGCTTTCACACTTACGAATTTCCGTTTAATATAGTAACCTTCTCCATCCGGCAATACTCGACTGCCTGAGACATAAGGAACTTTAATATTAAACAGCTCAGTATCTGTAGATTCAGCCGTACCCAACAACCAACCGATCTGACCAGATTTAATCTCTTTCATCCATTCATCATAATTCCGGTTAATCGCATTGGCTTGTCCAGAGACGATGATAAAGACTCCATGCTCTCGTCCATTACGGGTGATATATTCCAGATGACCTGTAATCGTTCTGGAGATACGCTTAGCCAGAAAATCAACATCGTCCATAATCAGAACCATTTTCGGGGCAAATTCATCCGGATCAGCAACTCTCTCTTCCAGTTTCGTACGTAGATTTTCGATCATTTCTTCCATCGTTGCCTCATTCGTTGCAAATGCCGCCGTATGATTTAATTCCTTCAGAGCTCCCAATCCTTGAGGCGTGCGTCTAAAGTCGCATAGATATAGTTCAAGTTCATCCGTTGAATACTTCATGGCTGATATCAATCCTATCGTGACAAGCAATGACGTTTTACCAGATTCCATTCTTCCGGCAACTATGAAATATGGACCATCCGCTTCCATATCCCATCCCAACATTCTCAAACTATCAATGTTCATATGAACGGGTAGCGTAGGATCAGACACGATATTAATATCTTTCAACACTTCTGGAATAGCAATGACCTCAGGTAATACTCGAATGGACTCTGGTTTAGCAGTCGTACAAGAAGCGTCAATTACTGCAAACTGTTCGCGCAATAACTTGGCACGGGAAGACTCATTCACCGCATTAATGGATAACGCCGTTTGGAACTCATATGGAGGGATTGTTCCCTTCACAAAGGCCCTTCCTTCCGGCATCTGTGTTGGTGCTTTGTTCAGCCTTCCTACGGCATAGTTATAGTCCCCTGCATCTGCAAGCATATATGAGACAGCATTCGGAAAGTTACTGCGGATTCGTTCCAACATATCGGAAATACGGTTGATCGTTGCTACAAAGTATATGCCTAGTCCCGGACCTTCACGCAGCAGAGGATCCAGCTTCTCATGAAGCTTCTCGAACTGCCCTCGGAAACTAACATAGCTATCGATAATGACTAGTATGGCCGGCAGCGTATTTCCTGTTTCAGCACAGTAAGACAGTCTGGATTTCACTCCTGTTTCAGCAAACAGCGTTTTACGCTTACTAATGGTCTCTTCCAGATAATTGAACAATCGGTTCATCTTCTCTTCCTGATCATCCTGAATGACATCCGCTACATGAGGCAATAGAGTATAATCCTTCAGCATTCTTCCAAAATCGAGCGCATAGATATTCACATCATTAGGTGTCGTCTCCGTTGCAAGTGAATAGAGCAAGGTCTGGATAAATGTTGTTTTCCCCGTACCTGGCATACCATATATCAGCCAATGTCCTGATTCCAGATCAATCCGAAGTGGAAATTGTCTTTGGTTCACTACATCATCAATAAGTCCAACCTGTGGATTCAAAATTTTACCTGATTCACTTGAACTGATAACTAGATCTTCCAAAGTCAGATGATTAGGCAGTGGCTCCAGCCAAGGACCTGGTAGACGCTGAATACCTTCGCGTTCTGCTTTCATCGCGATATGCTCAATAAGAACGTTTAATTGTTTTTTACTGAGCGTCTTTTCTTCAGCAGGTTTTGTTTCCTGAAGCAACTCGAGCTGGTCTCTTAACTTGGTCTTGCGACCATCTAATTCATAAGCATACATATTGCGGTCAGATTGCGTAATACTCTGATCTGGTCGATACGGAGCACCGCTCCATGCGAATTGAACGGATTCAAATACTTCATTACTACCGACTTGTAGAAAACCACGACCCGGGTTTGTAATATGAGCAGCATCCGGAATTCGGATCATCTCACGACTATCACTTTCGTCCTGAACTCGAAGGCAAACTTTATAACGGGAGTTACTCCAGATTTTATCATCTACAACGCCGCCTGGTTTCTGGGTTGCCAAGAGCAGATGCACACCCAATGTCCGACCAATAGCCGCAATGGAAACCAATTCACTCATGAACTCCGGTTGGTCTTTTTTCAGTTGTGCAAACTCATCGATGACAATGAATAGATGCGGGAGAGGATCCCGATCTTTCCACTCTGTAAGATAATATTCGTCAATATGCTGTACATTACCAGCAGCAATGAATAACCGCTGTCTTCGTTTAAGCTCGGCTTTAAGGGAAACCTTAGAACGTTCGATTAACCCTTCTTCTTCCAGATTCGTTACTGTGGCAATAACGTGAGGCAATTCCTGGAACGTGTTGGACATGCCCCCACCTTTATAGTCAATCAGCATAAACGCCATATCATGGGGATGATATTCAACCGCAAGTGATGCAATAATGGATTGAATAACTTCACTTTTACCTGAACCGGTTGTTCCTGCCATAAGTCCGTGAGGACCATGTCCTTTACGCTCGATCTTGTCATGAAGGTTCAGCAGAACCGGCTTTTTCCCCCCTCTAACACCCACAGGGAAAGGAAGGGTATTGGGATAACGTGACTTCTGCCAATTGTTTTCCACATGGAACTGTTCGATATTCTGTATTCCAAATAGTTCAAACAACGTCAGTACATTTACAATCTCATCCGCAGAATTCCTCTTGATCCGATACGGAGCAATCTGACGTGCAAATTGATCTGCTTGTTCCAGTGTCATCTGATCTGATTTGAAGGGTTGTACAAATGGGATCTCATCCTTAGGCTTGGCATAGGTAGCATCGCCAGCAGAACCACCCGTTACATTCGTTGAACGCATGACCCCTTCAGCCGAATGCAAATCAATAACAAGTTCACATTCCTTCGGAAGAACGTCCTTGCTCGGTGCAAGTACGATGCTGCAAACGCCAATGACCTCTGAGCTCTTCATCATCAAAGGAAGAATAGGCTCATGCTCCAGCATCTCAATGAACGGCAGGAAACAGACGTAAAACGGGAGTGCTTTCTCCCCCTTGTTCAACCATTGACGACGCTGTAACATCGTAAATAATTGCTCCATTAATTGAGGTTGATATCCCCGTTCTTCGAACAGATATCTGCCCGAACGGGTGTCGTTCCACACATGCGGAATCCACCTCATCCAGTCCCAATTTTCTCGTTGTATCTTATTCATAAATACGGCCATCTTAAGCTCGTCTGGTGCATGATGTGCCGCAAGTTGTGTCACAACAGTACGACAGAACATATTTAGTTCTTCTTCGTCGCCAACAAGCCCGATAATGCGATATTTACTCAAGTCCAGCAGGGCGGGAGCATTCGTAATTGTAGTGAATTTCTCCGTCATTTCCCTCGCTTTTTCAAGCATCGGATCCTTCTCGACTCCATTTTGCTTAGGTACCGTAATGTCGAAGTTACTTGGCACGGTTCCAATGCCGACGCGGACTTTCAAGAAGTCAAAATCCTGTGGAATTCGCTCCCATACCGAAGAGCTTCGCTCCTTGACCATATTGATACAAAATTGTGGATCCAAATGGGTTTGGTGCCAGTTCAAAATCAATTCGTTCTTCCAGTTCTGCAGCGTTTCCCTGTTCTCATTAATGTGATTGTCGTATAAACGTTCACGATCTTTAATTTTTTTGCGATGCTTTGCTTTATTCTGGAAATGAACTAGGACAGGAACAAAATATGAAACGACCATCATACAGAGGGAAATCATCTGTACGGTTACAAATTGCCCATTCCCCCGACTTTGGTAAAAAGTCATCATTGCCGCCCCACCTGCAACTGTAACCATAATGGGAACCATAATCGAGATAATGTTCAGTTGTGGTGGTTGAGGAAGTGAGGGCGGGGAGAAAATTTCCACTTCCTCTCCCGATGTTTCTTTAATAATCCTAGGCGATCTCTTATAAAAAAAATGGGACATGCTCAGTCTGCCTCCTCTTCAACGTATTTTTTAGCGATTCATGCAGCCCTTCGGATAATAACCTGCTGCTGCTGCATCTCTTTCACTTGAGAAGGTCTCATCTTCCCGATAACCATAAGAACATGTACTAGGGTAATAATATTTAATACCGGTTGTCAGATCGACAGCGCCTTTAATCTCTGTTTTCTTGACCAGTCGGCCTCCACCAAGAGCATAGTTGTTATAGAATTGGTCCCCTATCGGAATTCCTTGGATAAATGCCATAATTCCAATGTCATCGATGGAGTTGATCCATTCTTCCTGTGAAATTTGTGGAAGGCTAAAGGTATAATGGACCCCGTACCGAGTCGCATACTCATTATGTTTGTTTATATAATAAGCCAGATCCTGTTGAATACTTTTCACGATGACACTTTTTCGCATCGCTTCAAAATTGGCTGCATTGTCTAATAAAGGAATGTTGGTTGTGCCCTCCAAATCTTCACGGAACCCTTCAACCCAAGCCTTTGCGTAAGAATCATACGCATATACATAACTGTCCAACGTGAAATTAATACTGTTACCTCTGTCGTCCGAGTACGAATATGGTTTCTTCGGTCTCCACATATGCTTGAATACCCTTTCGCTATTGGCATCCCTGTACTCATCCACTGCGTACAAGTCATAGCCATCGTAATCAATGACGGCAACTGCTGGAATATATCCGGCAAGAGCCCCCTGTCTAACAGGATCATTGACAACATCAAAATTCAAATAGAGTGTGCGAAAGAAAGTG
This sequence comes from Paenibacillus sp. FSL R5-0623, assembly GCF_037974265.1. Taxonomy (NCBI): domain Bacteria; kingdom Bacillati; phylum Bacillota; class Bacilli; order Caryophanales; family Paenibacillaceae; genus Paenibacillus; species Paenibacillus sp. FSL R5-0623. The sequence goes on from NZ_CP150233.1 coordinate 5,690,129, forward strand.
TCCAGCGCTCTCTCTTTATTCGCAAAGAAGAATTTTCTCGACTGATAACCCGCCTCATATTCTTGAAGTACATTCATATTTAACATTTGAGAAGCATCCTGAACTGCAGTATGCAGTGAAGCTGAATATTGATCAGATAAGGCCTGAGCCGTTTTTTGGTCTCCTGTTCGAAAATCCATGACGAGATAAAAAGGGACAAAGATACAGATAAACAATATCGCCAGATTAGTAATCTTCATTGATTACCATTCCTCCGTAAGGAACATAGACCTTAACGTTGCCGTCCGTGATGCCTCCAGTAAAAACATCACTCAGAATTGTTGCCATAGTACGATTAACATTTTTCACTTTCACGGTAAAGAAGTCACCTACCGCCATGACATATCTACGATCGATATCAGATGCTGGGCTATTGGGAAACAACCTCTGCATAATTTCCTGATTGTAATGACCATCGAAGTAGGTCGTGAAACTATCACGGAATGTAGCCGGATTAGCCGGATCAGTATATTCCGGATTGTATTTCTTGTGTAAATGTTCCATCTGGATGTCATACTGATTCCCCGTAGCTCCGAGCTTTTGGTTAAACTCTAGATACATCTCAGGAGTGATATACCCCTTGGTTCTAGCGGAATCCACGAATGTAGTCACAGCTGAGTGGATAACGATCTGAGACAAGTCATCCTGTCTTTGAGCCTGTTGGTACAACGGATACAAGAATAACAACACGATGGCAATGAACATGCCTAATATTTTGGAGAAAGAGTTTTCCACACTAGCTCACCCTTTATGTAAAAACAATGGTTTGTACTTTGCCTTGACTGTCTCGAATATATGAAACAACATAGGTTCGATTAAGATCGATTCCTGATACATCAATACTTTCAATATCATCTGAACTATAGAAGTATTTATTAACTACACGAATATTGGCGTCCAAGGTTTTCATTTGTCTTATGCTTTGAAGAACCTCTGCACCCGTGTAGGTAACTTGCTCTGTAATTTCAAGACTTGTGAACAACCTTCGCTCTTCATTTACCGCAGATTCATGCGTAACGTTAACTGCCGCATCCTGAGACTGAATGCCTCCAAGAGCGAACATGCAAGCGATAATTACGATGCTGATCTCAGCCGCAACTAATATGAACTTTTCCACTGTTTCGCTCATTGGAGACCTCCTTAGACTTAAGTCAAGATTTTCTACCGTTGCTGTTCAAACTTTATACCCCTGATCATATTATTGTCATCTCGAACTATACTAGAAATGAATTTTCCACTGGGATTGATATATTGAATGTTAGATTGTAATTCAGCATAGTATAGGGATGTTCTCTTCGTAGTATCCAGTGATGTGACTACTCCTCTTGCATCCAGATTGAATTGTTGACCATAAAATGTGCCTGAAGTACTAGTATCTTGATAATATTGTTTGCCCGTTATTACCTGTATGCCAAATTCATCTTGATTCACATACTGCCTGATCGCATTAAGAACTTGGCTTCCTGACAGTACAGTATTATTGTAAGTGTTATACTCTGTGTCTGATAGTTGAGTAGTTATCGCGGCCATCTTTGTCTGTCCCTGTTTTGCTGCATCCTGCGATGAAATCGTAATAATAACTACAATCGTAATCAACATAATGGTTAGGAATATACCCGCTGCTACCCTTATACCGACGCCTGTATTCTCTTCCAACGTATTCATTCCTCTCTTTTGTTTATTTCAGATAAAAACTATTCCTGTTCAAAAATTATTCCTCTAATCATGTTATTCTTATCCCTCACAATAGAGGATCTGAATTTCCCACTAGGATTAATATATTCATTGGCCGATTGCTTCTCAGCATTAACAAGGCTCAAAGTACCACCACTATTGGGAGTTATCTCTCCGATGTTGTTAAATACATCTCCGTAAAATGTACCCACAGTATTTCTTTGTTTCCCCGTAATAACCTGAACACCGAATTGCTCCTGATTCATATATTGCCGTACTGCATTCAGAACCTGACTACCCGATAATGTGGTATTGCTATACGTCTGATACTCCGTATCCGACAACTGCGTCGTGATTGCAGCCATCTTTGTCTGTCCCTGTTTTGCCGCATCTTGCGATGAAATCGTAATAATAACTACAATTGTAATCAACATGATGGTGAGGAATATACCGGCTGCGACCCGTATACCGACGCCTGTATTTTCTTCCATGAAAAAATCAATCCCCTCTTAAATGGTTTGTAATTGTGTTGATATATCACTTAGTTGTTTGAATGACATGTAGAGGAATGGGAAGACCAGATATAGTGCAATCAGCAGTGCACCTGGTGTCCAGCCAAATAACTTGCCATACGATGTTTTCTTTCGAATCAAACGCTCCAAACGCTCTTTCTTCTGCTCAGCATAGTACTCTTGTTCCATCTCCAGATCGTCAAACGCTTCACGTAATGATAGCTTATCTACCGCTTGCATTAGACGTTTCACGATTCTACCAAACGAATCAAACGGCGCATCCGATTTCAGCATTTTCAAGGCTTCCTCTGCACCACTATCATAATTGAGCAGACATTTTTGTAGCGCTGGTCTGAAAATAATACTGTATCGTTCCATCCACTCAAGTACGGTCTCCACAGAGATCCGTTCAAATTCACACAGAATCGAGATTAACACATGGAATTGGTCCACTTCATTTTGCATTTCCAATGCGCGTAACCGACGCTGAAATTGTAAAATCCATATGGTGATGTAATACCCTGTAACTCCAAAGCCTATAGCGATAAGGAGTTCCCACCATTTTAGATACTCATTGTTCACAACGGTTACTTTACCGATAATCCGATTGACAGTATTATTCATAGCCACATCTGTTAATGGCTCATTTGAATGAGTTTCTATGGACTGAACAACCTGTTCTCGCGTCAAATCTTTATTTGTCCGAAGATCTTCGATAATTTGGTTGTCCATTGTCGTTACCTTATTAGCACGCTCCAATTCATCCGCATTCATATATCCAAGAATGTTCGTTGCTTCTGACGTCGGTTTGCTGAATATATGATGTACGCTGTTGTAATGTAAGAACACAGAGAACACAATTACACCAATAAACGCGGAGACAGAGATAACGATTCGGTGGATATACAACCATTCCAATGTTAGATGAGAGTTTGCCTCTTTGAGGAGCATGTTGGTTCGATGATGCTTCCTCGTATTTGGAGATGGGACCAATCGATCCACGATCCACTTGACCCAAGACCATGAATATGCTTTCTTTTCCCACTCTTTTCGCGGACCTTTAGCTACATATTTGGCTTCATCATTCTCCGATAATTTACGAATTAGCAAGTAACAGATTACAGCTGAAGCGTATATGAACATTCGAACTAAAAAACCAATTCTGCTGTCATAGAACTCTGTCGTAATTGGAAAATAGTTTTCCGCCCAACGCTGTAACGGAAACGACAGCAGGATTGGAATAAGTGCAAGTAAGGTCAATCCGCCTAATTTGTAACGTAATTTTTGCCTTCTCATCAGGTCATATCTGATCTCTTGCACGAATTTATTAATGGCATTCAGATACATGGAGCCCTTTTGAACGTTGCGGTCACCGTACTCCATAATCAAATGAGACACTCCGGAAAAAACTTTCAAATAACGGTTAGGCGCAACCGCATAGTATTTTTCCAGCTCTCGAGCAGGATCCTTGGATGTTAATACTTCGTGAATCCTCTCTGTCTGGAGCTTGATGTCATGTGGTGACGATTGTGCAGCCTGGTACAAGGCCTCATCAACCATCCGCACTTCCTGATAATGATGACGATCATCCTCCAGAACGTTCGAGAACTGTTTTAACAGACGATCTTCAACCCGGTTCACAAAAATATCAATGCACAATTCGTTTATAACGATAGCTGCTAACGCTCCAAAGAATAATGCCATCCAACTTTTACTGATTATTGCCAGTACAATAAGACCAATAATGATAGATCCTAGCGTCAAATAGGTAATTCGCATCGTTTCTTTACGCAATGAATACTCATCGTAGGTGTTGATCGCAGTCAGACGTTTACGAATCTTCAGAATCTGTGACTTGACGATCGGAACCTTGATCAGTTGATGATATGATTTCTGGTAAAACACCAACAATTGTCTTGGTGTTTTTCCTGTTACATTTTTAGAAGAAGGCCATACATTCTCACGATTCTTCTTCCGCTTGCGATCTTTGAGAATTAGATAAAGAAGTATTCCGCCCGAAATAAGCAGAGCACCGCCTGCAATGGCAAAGATCCATATCCATTTATTCATTGAGCCTGCCCCCAATGCGCATTCAGAAACTGCCCGAAGTTCTCACGATCTTCCTCGTTCATGTTAAACAACATTTTTTCGATTTTTTCAGGAGAGATTGGAGACACAGCAACGTATTCACCATTACGGTATTCAATGATATTTCGTGCATTCCATACTCTTCCACTATTTCTTCTGTACACTTCTCTTTGAAGATTGACCAAGGCATCCAACTTACTCTCAATAGAATCACCTTTGGATAACACTTCTTCATGCTCCAACGTATCCGATTCAAATCGAACAGGTGTGATCTCAGTTATTCGCTCAATGTAACGTTTACCGTTCATTTCCTTACGCATGTGAACATCCCATTGCACCGCATTTGCTACCTGTTCTTCTGCGATACGCTCATTCTGGAACACACCGGTTTTGAGCAATGAGTTCCGCAAAGACCATACCAATTCACGTGCAGAGGTCGCATGATGTGTAAAGATCGTAAACAGACTTGCTACCTGCGACATCTGTATCATCCAAGCTGCCACGGGATCCGTAGCGACTTCCCCCAGAATGTTTACAGAACCGTCCGTTTTCTTCTGAAGGTCTAGTCCAGCTTGTCCGGCAATGTTCTCGGTTTCTCGCAATGCCAGTGAGTTACGTTGTGGATATAGTCTTCTTAGATGCAGCTCAAATGTCATCTCTTGAATCCTCAAAGTTAACGTAGCGTATATGTATTTAACTGAGGCCATGACCAAAGATGTCTTTCCTGAACCCTGAGGTCCAGTAAATGCAGTAACCTGCGCACCTTTCATCAGGTACTTAATCATATCTCTAGCTAATTCAGCATTTACGGCATCTTTGGATGAGATCAGATGATCCAATTTCATATTTGGTAGATCAAACTTCCTAACAAAAAATGCCCAACTCTCTGCAAACGGCGGTCGAACAACCACGACCCTGGATCCATCTTTCATTTCATTGACTTTAAAACCGTTCGTCTCCGTTAGTTGACCTGGATTGTCATACTTATAGATGTTCTGACATACCCTTTTCAATTCTAGGTCGGTTTCAAAACTTAAAAACGATAAATGTATAGATTTACCTCGAAAGAAAATCCATACGCTCTGGTACCCTGGATACTTATATTGCTTCATTCCTTGCAGTAATGAAATCTCATCTTCCACAATCTGCATATTGGTTGGAACACCTGATACCCCACCAGATACACCATCAATGGACATATCACGAATTTCGTCAATAACGCCAAACCCTTTATAATGCTGGTATACACGCTGCACAACGATAGCTAACTTATCATCAAACTCCAAACCACCACGTGCTTCTTTGACAAAAATGGAGTCAATCTCATCACCCGTAATTACATATGAATCTACCGTTCCATCTTCAATAACTTTTTTTGGTTGATCCAATTGATACTTATCGATTAACTTGGATAGACCTTGAAATCCGTGCTTCTTTTTATATAAATGAAGCAAAATATCAAATTTATCTTGTTGTGTTAATTGATCTTCATCCTCAAAAGGAATGATTCTATCGATATTATCATCGTTAAAACCATAATTACGTTCCAAAAGATCAGATATAAATTGCTTAAGATAAATCTTCTCTTGTATGTCACCTGAAGTCGCATTTTTCATGGCACTTCTTAGCTCAGCTACAACTCCCAGACGACGATTGTATTCCTCGCTTGTCATTCCCATATCCAACAAGTTACTGTTTACGTACTCATTAATCATGGTTTTAACGTATTCAAGAAGATAATCAAATTGGAACCGTTCTTCATTTTCATTTTTCTGACGTGTTCCAACCTGACCAGGTTTTCTGTTCAGCTTCAAGAATAAATACGCAATTAAAACAGCTACGATCAAAACAATTGCGAGGAAATTAATGGTGAAATTCAGTCCCATCTTAATTCCCTCTTTCAATTCGCTTCAGTTTGGTGTTAATACCAATCTCATGCAGTATTGTTTTTGCAGCACGGCCAACTTCCTGTATGAAGTAATGATTTTCATGACTGCTGCCGACAAATCGATTTCTAGCAAAGAAACCTTTAATGTCACCATCATTTAAATGATCTTTGAAGCTTGTATTATAGGGAATTGTCAATATAGGAGCTTTGAGCTTGTACTTGTTGGCTATATTTTTGATCTTATATTTTGACATAGGATCATACTGCGTCATAAGAAGCAGATGTGGCTTTTCTTCAAGTACCTCTGGCCAATGCTTCCTTTGATTGTCAAAATATTTTTCTAGTACACTTATATTTTGATTCACACAGATAACCACCAAATCTGCATCCCTGATCAGGCTGTTAGAGACCTCGTTATCCTGCCCACTTCTAGCATCCAAAAGTGAAATGCCATAGTATTCTGCCGCCATACGAAATACCATATTCACAGCTTCGATCGAACCCTGTTGTGGTCGATTAAGACGTTCACTTCCCCAAAGAAGGTCCAAACGATTCCGCTCTACCATTAGTGTATAATTTTTAACACTATTGCGTTCAAGCTTACTGCTCTTCGCAACACGCTCTAATGAGTCGAGCCCCAATCCACCAATGGCAAAAAATTGCCGATTATATTGATTAATTGTTTTATTGAAAAACCGCTCCATATCCCCGTCCGTCCGCTGCGGCTGAGATACTAAAGTTCTCACATCATACTCCAACCCGATAAATGCAGCCAAAGCAGCGGTTGCACTGGTTACGCCTAATCCATGCTGCATACCCCATAATGCAATTTTACCCATGTTAATTACTCCTTTCGGCCCGCTTCCATAATGCGTTAACTTTTGACGTTTCCAACCCAAGGATGAACTCTACCGCCTGTTTAATGACTAGTTTGTATGAACTGGACATACGTTTGACCATGACTGTATTTTTATATTGATTAATAATCTTCAGTGTCTGATCACGTTCATCAGGATAATAAACAAGACTCTCTTTCCACAATAAAGGTAGTTCATCCAGCAAACTATCCATATATTTTTCGTCCAGATGATTACTAACCTCATAAATAATTTTCGTTACCGGAAGGTTAACAGAGGATAACTTTTCTCCCTGGAAGTACGCGCGAATAAGGTTAACGTTTTTCTGAATAACAGGATTCTCATAGGAAGTCACAACATAAACAAAATCCACTTCTGGCCAATCAACCAACGAAGCCTCGTCATTACAATCTATGAGTACAAAATCATATTTCTGTTCTTCCAGATTATGCATCAGGTCCTCATATGAATGGACATCTTCCATAACATCAAATTGATCATGAGTGTTCATCGTGAGAGAATGATCAATTTTAGGGAATACGAACTCATAATCCTTATTTTGCGTTGCGTCTACAATCAGAACCCGATGATCCATTGACAACAATTTACCAAGGTACATCATAAAATCCGTTTTATCATAGTGGCCCATAACAAGTATTTGTTTCATCTTGGTCTCCTTATTTACTGTGCAGGTTCACGTGTATTGCTATCATTGAAAAGACTACCTGAGTCTGAAGTTGCATTTGGTGTATTCCCAGTATTACTTTGCTGGTTCATATCAGTTGAGTTTTCATTCATCAGAGAATTATCTTGCTGAGATGTTGGTGTGTTTCCTTGTCCTTCTGTCTCAGTAATGTACTCCCTTGAGTTCATCTCCGTCGTATTACGTCCACTGATATACTTTTGTCTGTCTTCATCACTCATGGACTGAATATCTTGTTCTAATTTTGCTCTTACTTGTCGTTCGAGAGCCGTTGTTGCCAATCCAACAATATTAGGATTAGATTCAATGAGATCCAATACTTTAGGATTAGATGGATAGTTGATGATTGCACCATCTTGCATGTAAGGATCAACATAACTTAATGCATAGATAGAGGCATCATTGATGTAAGCATCTACAATAGCACTTGACATCGTCAAAATTTCTTTTTCAGTCATTTTGTACCATATCGTCCCATTATTTAAATCTTCTACTTTTTTCTTAGAAAGTACTATGTAATCCTGACCTGTTGCAAAACGAATCCGAACATCTACAAATTCATCTTTTTTCAACTTTAAAGGAAGCTGTACTAGACTAAACTCTTGGTTTCTAAGGTCTTTGGGTGTTATTCCATCTTCAAACAACATTGGTGTGGTGATAATAGAGTTTTTCTGAAGATCAATCTTAATCCTTTTCCCTACAATCTCTGCTTGCTCTACTGTATTTTGGGGTACCGTACTAACCGGTACAACTAGAGAACTCACGTCATCTTCTGTAATTAAATCTCCGGCCTTATGATCATCATTCAGTACGATCACTTTCATCTTATCTTCATTCAACTTCTTCTGTGCATCTTGAAGTTGTTGCTCAATCTGAAGTGTTCGCTCAACATATCTTCCTTGAATATAGTCAATAATAAAATAGCCAGCGATAACACAAACAAATAAAATGATCGCCCCCCCAATGGAAGCGGACAGAAGCAACTGCTTCTGCCTAAAACGAATCTTAGACATAACGAACTCCTCTCAATCCAACATGATTAATCTTAATTATTCACGACCAATAATATAATCAAAACAATAATAATAACGATGCACAGTCCAAGGACACCATACAATAATGCTTTTGAAGATATCTTCTTAGAGTCCCCCATGTAGCTCTTCATCAACTTGTTTAATACCGAGTCTGTATCTCCTTGGTGTTTATAGGGATCAGCATGTGGTGGAATTCGATAAACAAGATTCCCTGGAAGATCTTTTCGAATATCTTGGATACTGAGATTTTCAACAAATGGTACACAATAAACCCAATTAGACTGATCCATTTTTTTATGTAAATCTCTAAATCTTCTAATCTTTCCTTGTCGCCACTCGCTACCTGCACCGAGCACAATATTTACACTCGCTCTGTAGAACTCTTTACTCCAGTCACTTTCTTCAAAGCTCCCGATATCCAAAATCAAGTAGTCATGTCCTGCTGTAATCAGATGGTTAATATCCAATTTGTTATTATTCTTGTAATACTCCACGCCCTCTATAGAGAAGTGGATGTTATTGCTTTTGAAATCCTGTGTTCCTTCATACGCGTTCTCAATACTTGTAAAGTCACTTGAACTATTGGCCTCCACTAGACCTACAGAGTAACCTTTACGTTTTAAATAATTTGCAATTAATATACTCTGATGAGTTGATCCGACTTTGGATTCAACACCCATAACTGCAACTAAAATGGTTCCGATGATCCGATCTTTAAGAATGATTCTTTCTTGAATCGGCACATCTGGAAGTTCCAAATCCATGACATCTGATGAGTCAAAACTGCCAGCAGAGGTTAATTTCGCTGTATAGCGATAAATGCGATCCTTTATCTTTTCAAGATCAGAATCATTGGATTCCCAATCCTCTTGTCCATTCCCAGTTACCTCACCTTGACTTGGCAATAAATTGCGCAGTGCTGGAATAATGGACTTTGGCTTCGTTCCTGGCGAGGTTGTAACAACGTTGATCCCCATGTCTGCCAATTCATGAACGACTCCGTCATCCTCATAACGATCAAGAGCAATGACAATAATTCGAGTATTTGAACGCACTGTTCGATATTGACTAATTCCACGTAGAAAAGTATTTGAATCGGTGCAGTCTAAATCAGTTATAAATGCATTGATGTTAATTCTAGCTACAGCTTCGCAAAATTCGATAAACTGACCACTCTCAAAGCGACCTACTTTTTCAAAACTAACATCTGTATTCCCTATGGCTTCATGTACTAGCGTAGAAGCTTTACTGGAAATGATAACCGCATTCACTATGTTTGCCTCCATTAATCCGCTAAAATTTTACTTTGGTCTAGATCAAAGATTCTATTAAGCCCACTTTGCTTCGTTCGAATAGCGCCTTCTTTCGCCTCACGGATATGATCATCCAGTGTAAATTCAGGCTTAGTGTCAATATACCCAATCAGTACAGTACTTGAGGCTTCAACATCAATTTTCATCCTTATGGAGTTAGCCAGCTCTGCTAATGGTAAATTAGAACTTGTTATAAGAGCTACAATGACATCACTTTGGTAACGTCCAGCAAATCCACTACCTTCCAAAGCCCTGCCCACGGCTCTTCCCGCTCTCTTAAAGGACTCTTCCTCCGAAATGTGGGTTGGATTCTGAATTTCTATGTATAATACCCCTACTGTCTTCCCTTTGGATAAAGCTTGATTAGCTTGATGAATAAAATGTTTTTGCGTGAACAAACCTGTTACTTCATCCCGTGTTGATGTGTATGTCGCTGCTTGCATAACCCCAATAATTTTTTCAAAAATCATCGTGAACACTATGAAGCTAACAAAAACACTCAAAATCAAACTAAGTTCTGCCAATAGTTCATAACCTGTAAATGCGCCCGAGAGATGCAACAATAGCTGCATTGCAAAAAGGATCGTTACCATAAAATACTGTGGATTTAGCCCGACATCCGGAAAAATCTTGATGAGTGTGTACAATGTCACACCTACTACAGAGAGAAACACTAAAAAGGAACTCATTTGTACGGGTAAGAACAAAGACATTGCGGCAGTAATCAAAGTAACCCCAGTTCCGCCTAAATGTACATAAAGTTTGTCTGTTCGTTTGTTGTAGTAAAGTCGAAATATCCCGATTTGAGCAATTATCATTCCAGCTGCATAGAGTGATATGAAAAACATATATGCAGACATGAGCTTATGAGGCATCAGAGCCATACCCGCATTTGCGAATAACATTAAAGAAAAAGCTCCCAAAAACTTTAAGTATGTTGGGTTTCGCCATTTCCTGTACATTAAAAATCCAATGATAAATAAAACAATATTAATAGACAACATAGAACCGATTGTTAACTTCCCAAAATCCCCCATGCAGTTCTTTTAACCCACTTTCTTGAAAATTATGTAATTTCATGAATTTTACAATTCCAATTTTTCATTCATTTTTCCCATTTTAAATATAATCAAATTCTTATCTAATTTGGTTCTTAGTACCTAGCATTTGGATAAATAAGTAACAGTAGATTAAATAATAGACCCATTTCAGCAATTTTACAACATATTTTTGTTATTTATGACCAATTGTACCTAAGAATATAGTCCTTTATTTTCACAACAGTCCTAGACATTGTTTAGTTCAGATCCGAAATTCCCTTTTTCATTTCCAATTAAATTGAGAGGTAATGAAAAACAAGAAAATTTCCAAGTATGTTTCCAACCAAAAAAACTGCCAGATCAATTGATCTAACAGCGTTTTCTTGGATATTTCACCCACTTGTTCTATAGTTTTTCATATTGCTCTTATCACAAAAAAAATGATTAAATAGTCTAAAAAATACTAGAAATTTGCATTAAAAATCCAACTTCCTCCCGAGTGTAATACTCGAATCCTCGAAGTTGTCCACCGTCGTCTTTTTTTCATAAAAGTGTACGGCATGTTGCATAATTCCTTCTCTTGTGTAAAACGCGTCTTCCGCCCCTAGTGGAAAAACAACCTTCTCTCCCGTACTTGCCGACTTATAGATACCCACAATCAGTTCAAGCGTATTCCGACCACTTTGGCCATCCACCAAAAGGGGTGATCCTGTCTCAATAGCATTTAACACATTCTCAACTTGCCCAGCGTGACCGACATGAGTAACATCAGGTAATTCGTGAGCGAGCTTCTGAATCTGGTGTTCCAACTCTCGATTCGGTTCCGGAAATCCGTTATTCCGCGCGGTAGAAGCAACCACTTTCCAAGGTGCAGATACCCGGGCTTTTTTGCCCTGAAAAATTAACTGCTGCTCCTCTCCGTGATGTACGACGGAACTGGTAATCATGCCAAGCGCCCCTTCCTGGAAGCGAAGCATCGCCATGGATATATCCTCAACTTCGGCATTATCATGTGCCGTATTTGCCATCATCGCCTGTAATTCCACTGGAGGTCCCATCATCCAGAGCATGGCATCAATATGATGCACCGCATGATTAAGGGTACAGCCTCCGCCTTCTTTTTCCCATGTCCCGCGCCACCACAGATCATAATAATTGTGGCCCCGCCACCAGAACGAATCAACCTGCACATGTACAATCGGTCCCATCCGTTTACTGTCCAGCACACCTTTTAACTTCATCATTGGTGTCGTAAAACGATTCTGTGCTACTACGGATAACAACTTGCCACTTGCTTGCGCTGCTCTCAACATCAGATCCGCTTCCTCCAGGGAAGATGCCATCGGTTTTTCAACCAACACATGTGCACCTGCTTGCATGAAATCACACGCAATGGGAGCATGCGTATACGGCGGCGTACAGACTGATACCAGATCAATGTTTAGGGCGAGTAAATCTGTGTAATCCGTGACAGCTTGTGCACCTTCCAGACCATATTCATTAATTCGCTTCTGTGCTTTTTCCACGTAAATATCGACCACAGCAACAATCTGACATCGCTCAGGGAACGCCAAATATGCTGAGATATGCGCTCCACTAATTGCACCTGCTCCGATAATCGCCACTCTTAACATCGTTACAACCTCCCTTATTCCCTTCACAATACACAATAATAAAGCGCTTTTATGCGTTCATCTTGTGGTAAAATATAACTATCTTGAGCATGATAAGGGAGGTATTCATAATGTCCATCATCCTGGGAGAACAATTTAATCTGGCCTGTCGTCGTACATCCAACACTACGTTTCGCGAAGTGTTTCATGCTCATTCCCAGATGGAGATAACCTATATCCACGAAGGATATGGGCAGTTGATAACGGAAGGTCAGGTTTTCTCCCTTGAACCCGGTATGCTCATGATTTTTCGTCCTTTTCAATTGCACCACATCCAGATTCAAGTTTCCAGACAGCAGCCTTTCATTCGAAATGTACTCATGGTTGAACTTGATCTACTGAAGGCACATTGGCCCCAATTTATCGTTACTCACCACTTCATACAGGATCTGCTGGAAGAGCAATCCCCCATTCAGCCCATCCGACTTGCTGCCACATCCCCACTCGTTCAACGAATGGAACAATATGCAGATACGTATCCAGGTCTGCTTCCTCATGAAATAGAGGAGGATACACGCCTCTTTTTATTGGAACTGCTCGCACAACTTCGCTATCTGTGGCAGGACGGGCAGCAACACCGCTCCCAAGATGTACTCTCGTCCAGTGCAAACGTTCTTCACCCTCATGCTGAAGCCATCATGCAATGGATTGAGCAGCATTACCATGAACCTTTTCGTTTGGAGCATATCGCAGATACTCTTCATCTGTCCCCCTATCATCTATCTCATGTATTTAAAAAAGCGACTGGCACCACCATCGTTGCTTATGCTCAAGCTACCCGGATTCGTCATGCCTGTGTGCTGCTCACTCGGTCCTCCCTTTCCGTTCCCGAAATCGGTCACCGTGTCGGTATGACCAGCCCCTCCTACTTTTGCAAAGTATTCCGTACTACCACAGGCTCTACACCACATCAATATCGGCTGAAGGTGCAGGGGAGGAAGTAATGGATCACAACAACAAGAAAGAAGCGAAAGAATTCACTTCTCCGCTTCTGCTCCTCTTTCACAGTTCACCCGATTCACCGCACATCAAGCCCCAACCGTTTCAAATAGGGAATTAGGCGTCTCTCTAGCTGCCTTAAATCATCCTTCTGTTCCGCTGACAAGCGTTCCTCATGGATACTTCCATCCTTGTCCATCACCATAACTTTGTATTTTTTCATTTGTTCGTAGACAGACTTGAACTCACGATATTGTTCCTTGGTAAATGTTTTCTCTGCCTGTTCCAACTGTTCCTTCCAAAATTGCTCCTCGTCCATCAGTTGGGTGGAGGATCCTCCACCCACAGCTTCTAGCTTCTCAAAAAACGGTTCCAGCTCAGCTACAAGAAGGTTATATCGTTCCTGCTCCACTGTATTCCACTGCTCTGGATGCATATTGCCCTGAGAATCGGGATACTTCACGGCCATTTGCCCTAATTGCTTCAGCAAGTCCATATATTGAACAAATTCTTCTTCACTGAAATGGGCCTTGGCCGTCTGCAGCTTTGCTTCCAACCTCATATAATCCTCAGCTGTTCCCCCCATAGCAGCGATATTCTCCTGTGAACCATATATTCCGTCTGCGAGATAGGTGTACCCTGCGTAGGCTCCGGTGGGAATAATGAGTACAGCAGCCAAGATCCCCGTGACCAGCCATTTTTTTCGATTTCTTCTGATGTGTGAATCATTTCGAATACCATCCATCATTTTATGTTTAATTCTCGCAGGAACGGACCAGTCTTGGGTCTCTTCCTGGTAGGCTGTTCGCAACTGTTCATCGAGTTTCATGCAGATCCTCCACCTTTCCCCGCAATCTTGGATTCATCTTCTCTTTTTGTCTCAACTTCGCCAGCGCCGCATGTATGCGCGATTTTACGGTTCCGAGCGGAATCGCCAATATGTCAGCAATCTCCTCTTGCGTATATTCATTCAAATAATGAAGTGTGACCACCTGCTGCAGCTTGTACGGTAAACGGCGCACCTGTTCCAGCAGAAGACGATTGGCCAGTTTGTTGATCAAATCAGTGGAAAAATCATATTCCATACCAACTACAGATTTTTCGATCCGCTTGCTAAACCGAAACTGCATCAACCTTTTGCGTCGATAACTCTGAACCTGTCGCATCGTCACCCCCATCAACCAGGGACGAAAAGCACGCTCCGCATCATATCGCTCTAATGACCGATACGCCTGAATGTAAATCTCCTGTACCACATCCTCCGCGTCAGACTTGTCCTTGATGAGAAATCGTACAGTTTGATATATCCTCGTCACTGTTTTCTCATATAATTCTCCATATGCTTCTTCATGCCCCGCCCGTATTAACGTTACAAGTTCTATGTACTCATCTTGCTCACTCATTATCCATCCCCCTCCTCCTTACACTATATATTGGCATGCCAGCATCATAGCGTTCGATTTATTTATTGAATGAGTAGGCATGGCTGAATCTGATACAAAAAAGACCTATGGTGTTTATCATGATATAATATACCTAATTTTGATATAATTGGAGGTTTTGCATCTGAGTTATAAGATCCCCTTTGGTCTTTTGCTATTATCTATTTCGATCATCGGATTTGTAATCGCCAGAACCCACCTTGAGGCCTACGCCACGGTATATAGACTTATTGGGATCTTGGTTATCTTATCGTCTCTTTTTCTTTCGAAAGCGGATATAGAGAGTAACTTAGCAGGGGTGGTCACTACAGTAATGAAACTTTTCAGCAAATTGTACTCAGAATATTTACTGATTCCACGACCTCTACGTTTGTTGTTTTTGTGGGGATGGATTGTTTTGTTTTTGGTTGCTGGTACCAAATTCAGATGGTTCTACTTCCTACAATAAACTGATTTCATAGAAGTCTGATCCCCTGGGACATCAAAAAAGAGCTGAGTCGTCATTATGACGTCTCGGCTCTTCTTTGATGCTCATCTTTCCGTACAGATAAAGATATTGGTAATTGAATCTGTGCTCGCTTATACGTTCCTTTTTGAGACAAACTTTATTTGATATTCAGAAATTCATAACTTGATCACCGCTCCTGAATAGTTCCACCTGTTCAAGTCTTGCCATTAAGTTGGCAAGGCTTTTTCTCTTTAACGCAGTTGTTTGACTTTGCTTATGTATTCTTTAGATTTTCTTCAGATTTATGCTCATTAATTCCTTAGTTTTTTTCATTAAGATTGCTATATCAACAAGAGAGGAGGCAAAACAATGATCAGCAATACGATCTTAGAGCTACTTCATCAGTATGGTTATCTGATTTTTTATTTTGCCTTCTCATTAGGACCTTTCGGGATTCCAATTCCAAATGAAATCACGATTATCAGCGGTGCCATTTTGAGTCACACAGGAGTTATCAATTCATGGATCACATACTTCTGTATTTTATCAGGGCTATTAACGGCCATTACCTTTGCTTATTTTGCAGGGAAGTTATTTGGACCCAAGATAAAACACAGATTTCAACATCATAAACACTTCGTTAAAGCAGAACTGATTTTGAATAAGAGTGGCAATTGGGCGATGTGCATCGGTTTGTTCATTCCAATCGTGCGATATGTTCTCCCTTTGGTCATTGGACTGAGCGGGGTGCAGTATAGAAAATTTGCTCTTATCTCCTATTCCAGTGCTTTGTTATGGACCTTAACGTATTTTACAGCGGGAATCTACTTCGGTGGTCCCATCCTATCTACGCTTCAATTATTCCATTTCTAACTGGGTCTGATAACATACCATCACATTATGGAGGAACCCCTATGAATTCCAATGAACCTGTACTATTTTTGAAAAGTTTTCTGCAAAGCCCTAAACATGTCGGCAGTATCATACCCAGTTCCCGGTTTCTCGCCAGCAAAATGGTGAAGCAAGCCTCTTGGTTAGAGGCAAAAGCAGTCGCCGAGCTTGGATCGGGTACAGGTCCTATCACTCGCTATATTCATCAACAAGTACAGGATTCCACCAAAGTCCTATTGTTTGAGATGAACGAAACGATGAGGAATACTCTTAAGACGGCATACCCGGAGTTCTCCTGTTATCCAGACGCCGCTCGATTGGTAGAATCTATGAATCAAGAGGGTGTTCTGCAACTGGATTACATTTTTAGCGGGTTACCCTTCTTCAACTTTGAGCCTGAATTAAGAAATACGTTGGTGGATCAGATTCATAAAGCACTTAAACCTGGAGGGTTATTCATCGCCTTTCAATATTCACTTCAAATGAAAAAAACATTATCCGAATACTTTATTATCGAAAAATTAGAATTCGTGCCTTTGAATGTCCCTCCTGCGTTCGTTTATGTCTGTCGCAAAAAGGAAACAATTTAAACATCCTGGGCTATCGTTTACACTGAAGTTATCCTAATTTTTAAGGAGTGTTGAATCATGAGTACCATTCTTGTTGTTGATGATGAACCCGATATCCGTGATGTCATTCATGTCTATTTACGTAACGAAGGATATCAGGTCATTGAAGCAGCCAATGGTGAAGAAGCGCTAACTATTATCAATACAACATCGGTCCAACTCGTCATATTGGATGTCATGATGCCCATTATGGACGGCATCAAAGCCTGCTTTAAAATAAGAGAAGTATCGACCACTCCCATTATTATGTTATCCGCCAAGGAAGAAGACATTGATAAAATTACAGGCCTGACTACCGGGGCCGACGATTACATGGTCAAACCGTTTAACCCGTTAGAATTACTGGCTCGCGTTAAAGCTCAGTTACGACGTCAAACACTGATCGGGAAACCAGAATCCAATTCACTTATTTTGATCAAGGACCTTGTCATTGATACAAGTAAACATTCCGTGAAGCTCAAAGATAATGACATTTCGCTTACACCACTGGAGTTTTCCATTCTAGTGCTGCTTGCCAGCCATCCTGGACAAGTATTTAGCTCCGAGAAAATTTACGAAACCGTATGGAAGGAACCTTACGGGTATTCGGATAATACAGTGATGGTTCATATTCGTAACCTGCGTGAGAAATTGGAAATGAATCCACGGGAACCTCAGTATATTAAAACGGTATGGGGAGTGGGCTATAAAATTGATTAAACGATTACCACATTTTAAAAAAAAGATACAGATTAACATCCTATATCAAATGTTGATCAGTTTATTGATTTCGTTTGTTGGCTCTGTGGGTGTAAATAATATGTTGATCATAGCTGCCGCAAAAATTAGTGAAAGATTTAATTGGCCTTCGCTTCTCTACATTTTCCCTTATGTTCTAACACCAATCTTCATCGTAATTTTCACTTTAATTTTTTTGTTTTCCACACGAAAAATTGTGAGAGATCTCATTACATTAGAGCAAGGGCTTCAATTCATTTCGGAGGGCAATCTGGACTACCGTGTACCCGTCAATCGACAAGATGAACTTGGACGCGTCGCTTCTAACATCAATCACATGACTGAACAATTGCAGCTGCAGATCTTCAAAGAGCGTGAGTTAGAGAAATCCAAGATGGACATGATTACGGGTATCTCACATGACCTGCGCACACCACTTACCAGCATAATCGGGTATATTGAGCTTCTTAGAACAGAATCCTTTCAAGACAAAGCAGAGTATGACCGCTTCATTCAGAACACCTATAACAAAGCAACGCATTTGAAGAAGTTACTCGATGATTTATTTGAATACACACGTCTAACCTCAATAGATACCCAATTGGATTTGAAAAAGGTTGATCTATGTCAGCTATTGGATCAATTGTTGTTTGAATTCGAGCCTCTAGCTCAGGAGAATAAGGTTCGTATTGAGAAAAAACTGGGTGATGCTCCGATTATGGTCTCCCTGGATAGTGATAAGATTGCACGAGCCATCGACAATCTTCTCATGAATGCACTGAAGTATTCCTTTAAACCGGGTACGATTCATGTTCGAATGAGTGTGCGGCATAATCACGTTACCATTGAAGTAGAGAATAAAGGCATGCCCCTAACGATAGAACAAAAGAACAGACTGTTTGATCGCTTTTATAAGGTGGATTATTCGAGGAATAGCGAAGGTATTCAATCAGGATCTGGTCTGGGTCTTTCTATTGCGAGAAACATTGCGGAGTTACATCAGGGGACTCTAACACTAGAACATACGCGTAACGTATTTATATTCCAACTAAGCTTGCCTTCTAACATCCAGTGAAACATCAATAGCATTGATAATGGAGGACACCACGATGAAAACACCCGAACCCTTTCTTTTCCTGCAAGGATTTCTGAGGAATCCCAAACGAGTAGGCAGTGTCCTGCCCAGTTCCAAATTTCTAGCCCATAAAATCGTCCAGTCTGTACGATGGGATGAGGTTAGAACCATTGCTGAGCTGGGGCCAGGAACAGGTGCTGTCACACGTCTCATGAGAGCACATTTACCGAACTCGGCAACCGTGTTTTTATTTGAAAGAGACCCCAAAATGAGAAGTAATCTGAAGAGAACATATCCTGAATTCATGTTCCATTCGAATGCATCCTATCTGTTGAAAAGAATCAATCAAGAACATGTGCAACAGTTGGATAGTATCATTTGCGGACTGCCCTTTTTTAATTTTTCCAGAGAAATGAGACAAAACATCCTGTCACAGATCCATACAGCGCTCCGACCTGGAGGCACATTAGTCTTGTACCAGTACTCACTTCATATGAGGAAACAATTAGCTGAGTTATTTGAGATGGAGAAAATTCAATTTGTGCCTTTCAACTTTCCTCCTGTTTTTGTGTATGTTTGTCGTAAAAGACAAGATGAAGGGCACACTCTATAAATGTTTAATGTCCTGTCTTGTCCTGGGAGGATCTAATCATGCGAGTCATCATCTTACGCGGCAACAACCGCGGCATAAACGCGATGAATCGGTTTCGAACACCAGGCATAATTAACGTCTTGCCACGTAAGAAGCCTCGATATCCTTCTTCCGCTACCTGTCCTGCTTCCATGATCGGGCCCTGCAACATCTTCGAGACACCCATACCCGAACGATCCACAAACCCGGTAGATGTCAGACCTGGACACAGTGCTGTCACCGTAACACCAGTACCGTTTACTTCATTTTCCAAAGCTTCAGTGAACGATAGCACATACGCTTTCGTCGCATAATATACCGACATCATCGGTCCAGGGAAAAAACCTACCAATGAAGCCACATTCATCACTCCGCCTTGCCTACGTTGGATCATATCCGGCAAGAATAGCTTGGTCATGACGGTTAAAGCCTTGATATTCACGTCAATCATATTAACTTCTTGTTCCATATCCGTTTCCATAAACGTCCCGAACAGACCGAAACCTGCATTGTTGACAAGATAGTCAACAACAATGCCCTTTTCCTTCAGCTCATGATAAATCTCCTGTGGTACCCCCGGTGCCGCTACATCTTTGGCAATAACCGTCGCCTGAATGCCATACTTTTTCCGATACTCCTGAGCTAGATCCTGTATTTTACCCTCACTTCGTGCTACCAGCACAATATGATGTCCACCTTTGGCAAACCGATCTGCTAACTCTTTACCAATCCCACCCGAGACCCCTGTGATTAGAACTGTCTTTCTCATGTTGTTGCCTGCCTCTCTTTTCTATAAAATGTGTTTCATCTGCGAACAGCAATATTTGAACGAACGTTCTATAATAGTAAAAAAAATAGACTACCTCCGTATGAGATCCATGGATAGCATCGCTATACGAAGAAGTTTTTCTTTGGTCATCGAAGTCTTGGCCATTCCCCTTAACCCAATGCTTACGTTATGCAGATATTCCGCCAATACCTCGGCGTTGTACTCGGTTGTGAATTCACCTTCCTGCTGTCCCCACACCATAATGTCCTTGATTAGTTTCTCCGTATTGGCAAACATCTCTATCGATCGATTGTTCATATCGTCATCACGTGCCGCCAATTCGACCGTTGAATTAACAATGAAGCAGCCTGATGCTGGAGATTCTTCTCCATGAATCAAAGAAGAAAATATAAACTGAAGTGCTTTCGTTGCCGTTTGAGAATGCTCTACACCTGTTGCAAGGGCGGAGCTCATCTGGTGATCATATAGATCTACTGTCTTCAGGTACAAGGTATGTTTATCGCCAAATGTGTCATACAAGCTTTTACGATGAATTCCCATATGATTGACCAGCTCTGTCATAGACGTCTTCTCATAGCCTTGTTCCCAAAAAAGTCTCATCGCTTTATCCAGTACAACAGACTCTTCGAACTCTTTGCTTCTCGCCATTGGCTTCCCTCCTGTTCAGAAAACGAACATTGAATAACATGAGTATGATCTTAACGAGCCTTTAAAAGGTAACAATGACTTTGCCCTGCGAGTGACCCGTTGATACTTTGATCAATGCCTTTTCAATGTCATCAAACGTATACGTAGAATCGATCGAAGGCTTAATGTCTTCTTTTTCTACAAGAGCTGTGATTTCTTGCAACTGAATCCCACTGGAATGTACAAATAAAAAACGGTATTCAGCTTGAGTCTTACGTGCCATGGAATCCAAGCGTGCACCTACGAGACCAAACAATGCTCTTTTCCACAACGGGAATTGACTGTCCACTGCAAAGCGATAATTGGGTCCTGCCTTCAAAGAGACTAATTTCCCCTGTGGTTTCAAAATGCTCAGTTCAGCTTTGATCTCATCCGCGCCCAAAGTGTCAATTACATAATCGATATCAGACAGAATGTCAGCATAACGCTCAGTCTTATAATTAATGAATTGATCTGCTCCAATGGATAAACTACGCGCTCTGCCCCTCTCACTGCCACTTGTAATAACCGTTAATCCCATAGACTTGGCAATCGGGATGGCCATTGCCCCGAATCCACCCGTTCCGCCAGGAATAAACAGCTTTTTATTCGGTTCAGCTCGGAGTACATCATGCAATGCTTGATACGCGGTCAGGGCAGTAAGGGGTACCGCCGCAGCTTCGATAAAAGATAGATTTCCAGGCATAATGGATAAGGCATCCTCATGTACAGTTGCATATTCAGCAAAAGCACCAATTTTATTCAGAGGCAACCTGGTATAAACCTTATCACCTACTTTAAAATTCCAAACATCATCACCAACGGCTTCAATGACACCCGATAATTCATTCCCTAAAGTTAAAGGTAACGTATAGTCGGCAATCATCCGAACACTGCCATTCATATTCAAGATATCCAGTGGATTTACACCCGCAGCTTTTACTTTGACAAGGACCTCACGGCTATGAATCTGAGGTATCTCAATATTATTGATTTCCACTTGGATTTTTTTGGAGTATTTCTGTATTTGAGCTGCTCTCATCATTTACCCTCTTCCTTTGCTTATAGACTATAAAAGTTGAACTCAAGATTATTTACACTGACACTACGATGACAGAACAACCTTCCAATCGCTGTTATCCCCAGATTTTTTTGATCCCCTTTCTAAAGGGAAAATCCGGTGATAAAGGCGAACGCTTCGCTTTTTCAGGTTCTTTCTGTCCTCTCCGTTAATGTGTAAATGATTAGTTCAATTTATGTGAGAACATGGCGCACAATTCAGTTGTACGCCACGTTACAGCTTGTGCTAGTGTTGCCCCTCTTGCGACTTTAATTATTCCATCGTAGGGTAATCCGTGTAGCCCTTACTTCCCAATCCAAAGAATGTTGTCGGATCTGCTTCGTTCAGTGGCGCACCTTGTTGAAGTCGTTCCACCAAATCTGGATTGGCTAAGGACCATACACCAACCGGTACCAGATCAGCGAGACCACCATCTAGATCTACACTAAGATCATCCAACTTTCTTCCAGCCCGATTGACCAACAATGGATTTTGCCAGATCGAACGAATGTCTTGAAGTAGGTTCTCATCTCCAAGATGCATAACATGAAGGTAAGCCAAATCCAATTGAGCCAATTCTTTTACAAGATAGCGATAGAGTTCAGGGCCTTGTTCGCCATCTTGAATTCCACCCAGCGGTGTCCCTGGTGAGATACGGAAGCCTGTTCGTTCTGGCCCTATTTCCTCCACGATGGCTTTGGTTACTTCCATCGCAAAGCGAGCACGATTTTCTATAGATCCGCCATACTCATCTGTGCGTGTATTCGAATTTTCTCCTAAAAATTGATTGATCAAGTATCCGTTGGCTCCATGAATTTCAACGCCATCTGCCCCTGCTTCGATCGCTGCGGCTACTGCTTTTCGGAAATCGGCGATGGTCGTTTTAATATCCTCCTGACCCAATTCCCGGGGAACGGGGATATCCTGCATCCCTGTAGCCGTAAACATTTCTACACCCGGTGCGATTGCAGATGGAGCAACCGGTTGGCGATGATGCGGGGTATTGTCCGGATGTGACATGCGACCAGCATGCATTAATTGGATGTAAACATATCCGCCAGCTTCATGCACCGCATCCGTTACCTTTTTCCATCCATCAATATGCTTGTCGGTATAAATGCCCGGTGACCATAAGTAACCCTTTCCATCGTCGGAAGGTTGTGTTCCTTCCGTAATCAGAAGTCCCATCGTTGCACGCTGAGCATAATAAAGTGCCGCCAACTCTCCAGGTGTACCATCTTCTTGTGCTCGACTGCGTGTCATAGGTGCCATCGCTAGTCGATGAGGCAATTCCATGTTGCCAATCTTTGTTTTACTCCATATCTTTTCCAATTGGATGTACTCCTCTTCTTATTTGAGATTTTGTAAATGTATCCTCTAGATTCTTCTGCTGTATTAATTCAATTCTGAAATCACCGGGAAGATCGCACCTGTCAGCTGAAAATCATAGTTCTGATCTACAATCCCTACAACCACTTCATTGTGATCATAGAGATCTACCATGAAGCCAGCCATTTCTTTGGCCGTGTGGTACTTAGGCATATTCGCTTTGTAATCAAATCCTTCAGCATCTATTGATTTTTGCACAAATTCTGTTTCCGTAATCGCTGGTGCCAGGATCTTCGCTTTTAGTTTTGCACCTTTCAGTTCCAGTTCTTTGGCAAGACCTTCTGTGAAGGCACTAACGTAGTATTTCGATGCAGAATAAGCAACACTGCCTACAGCAATGGCATATCCAAGTGCGGATGAGACGTTAATCAATTGAGTACCTTCGACATTCGCATAATCTCGCACATACAATGTAGAGAGAATGGTCAAAGATTCAATGTTAACACGCAGCATGGTCTCCACTTTATCCAAATTCTGTTCAGCAATGAACGAGCCTTCTCCAAGCCCGGCATTATTAATCCAAGTCTCAATCTGATATTCTTTCAAATCGTTATATAGCGTTTACGCCTCTGCGGTAACAGACAGGTCGCTTGTGTGAACGATAACATTTACTTTAGGATCGATACCCTGAATAGTCGATTTAAGTTCTTCCAACTTATCCAATCTTCTAGCTACCAAAATCAAATTTTTGCCCCGTGCTGCAAATGCCAATGCTGTTTCATATCCAATTCCTGAACTTGCTCCTGTAATTACGGTGTATTTCATCTTATTCTCTCCCTTATACTCTTTAGATTAGTGTAATTTCAGTTTCGAGAACGATCGTTCTTTATTGTGCAAAAAAAAAGCAGTTAGATCTAACTTGCTGTTAGCATATCATTTCTAGAACGAACAGTAAATAATTATTTTATATTTTATATGTAGAAAATATGCTTAGAACATACTTAAATGAGAAGAGACACGCTATATAAACCATTTTATATCATAAATTAAGAATTCCTATATCGTTTCACTCCTTCAATTTAAGCAGAACTAACTTTTCTTTCATTGGTTAATCTAATGTCAGGCCAATGGCCACAAGTATAAGCATCAACCTTTCCTGGTTACGCTAATCTGAATTCAACATCATCCATGCCAGAAATTCTCCAAACGAATCGGATACCTTTTCAACCTCTTCAAATTCAGGCTCACATCCACGGACAATAGCTCCACTGTCGGTTGTTAAGTCAATGGCATAGAAGGAATATCCATCTTCCACAGACATTACGATCGGCAAGTGATGATCCCACCAGGCCGTTATCTCTGACTGCCAAATAGAATCACCCTCTGCTGCCTCCAAACTAAGCATTTCAAATTCATTCCATTGGAATGCGGTCTCCGTGCTATTGTTGAACTCAGCCTCACAAATAAACCAGGTTTTCTCATCCGGTGCAACGCATTTTTCAACTACATTTAGAAATTCTAAATATTCATCAGGAAGTCCTTTATATCTTGAAGTAATGCTGCTGTTTAAATGTGACTGCGAACCGGATTTACTCGTTATGTCCCAGCCCTTTTCCCCGGCCCAAGCCATAAATTCCCTAAGGTGAGTTTTTTCTTTTCCATTATTCATTTCCAATTTATACACCTGCCTATCAGCTTAAGAAATAGAAACTATATCACCTATTCGGGAAATGAATGGAAAATCCCTGCTGTGGTACTTCAAAGACAAAGACAAAAAGACTGGAAACATGGCCCGAGAAACACGGCAACCAGGTTCCAGCCTTTGGTGGTTGGGGGAAAGTTAATTGGGAAATGGACAGGAATTATTAGTTAGTTAAACATCCTGTAGAAAAATAAAAATAACTGTCCCCAAAACACCAGCCCTCAATCCCTTACCCCACAAGGCTTTACCGCCATTTCCGAGATAAAAATTCGTGTCCCCAAAACGCTGAGAAAAAAGACCTGAAAACTGGAAAGAAACTGGTTCAATTGTGAACGAATACGACTAATAATTCGTGTCCTGAAAGGAAAGAGAAGTACCTGAAAAAAGTGGGAATCGGCATTTAAAACGCCTGGGTAAGAGCCTGGGAAATGCCTGAGTAAAATCTTGAATCAACTGCTTTCAATCCCCAAAAGCCTTGAGTAGCCTGGGTTTCTGCTTGATTACCTATTCGGGATTTGGATGGGAATTCCCTGCTGGGATGCTTTAATGGACGAGAAAAAGACTGGAGAAATGGTTGGGGCAATCGTCAACCAGGCTCCAGTCTTTGGTGGTTTGGGGACAGTTAATTTTAGTTAGGGACGTTAAAAATACAATTAGACAGGAATTTTTTAGTTATTAAAACGTAAGTCAAAGTTTACACTAAACATCTTAGAACTCAGGATCAAATTCGCTTAAATCCACTGGTATAAGTAGATCTTCAAGATTTTTTTTATTCCTATTTAGGCAAGAAAAGCAAGCTAAAGAATTATTTTTATGTAATCCTTCTCGTAGTCCAACAGTAATATTAATAAAATGAAATCCAGAACTAATTGAAATGAACATCATTCTTTTTATCTTATTATTCTCTTCAATTAAGTTGCTAATTGTTTCAATCAAATTAAAATCTGAAATAAGCTCATTATGTTTATAAACATCGTAGTCTTTCGATATAATTTGGTTCAACTTTTCTAACTGGTTATATATCTGATTAATATGAACAAAATCTTCACTTCCATAAGGAAAAAACGATTTGTTAATATCATCAATCGTATCAATATATAACAACTCCTGATAACCATACTTTTCATCACACTCTATATATCTTATCGAATTTAATTTCAACCATTTATTAAAGTAAACTAATTCATAATCATAATTATACGTATAATATTCATATTCGTACGAATCTCGCAAAATATCTGTATTGGGACCACAAAATAAAACATAATTAAAAGTACCTGAAGCAATACTGCTCTCAAATTTAATCCCATCAAAACCTATTTTTCTAATGTATTCAGATAATAATTGCGTTGCTACATATTCTATATTTTTTTCATTCTCATTAATTGGTTTACTAATCTCTACAATGAAATTAGATATGAATTCATTAACCCAATTATCATTATGATTATAGTCTTTTTTAAATATGCTTTTAGTTTTAATTTCTATTTTTTTTGTTAGATCTAATATGTCAAGTTCAAATATCGGTTGTAATTCTCCAATTAGAACATGATCACCTTTGTTGGTACGAATTTCTTTTAATGTGGTTTCTATATGAGTTGCTAAATACGTGTAAGAAATACCAGCAGGACTCATCCTGTTATTTACAGCATATTTAGCAGGTGCTGGTGAAATTTCTCTGTACCAATTTGCATTTTTATCATTCATTTCATATTTTCGAGCTCTGAACAAAATAGTATCTACCTCAAGTTTTCCACCCATTAATTGAAATAAATCACCAAGTTTGTTTAAAAGATCTTCTCTATGTGTGTTTCCTGTTCCAACATCAAAATATCTATTGTAGTATTTACATAAATGCTTAAATTTCCCCCATGATGAATACTCCAATGTCGATTCTACCCCAAATAAATCATTTTTAAAGACAAAACAAGGGTTAAAAATAT
This sequence comes from Paenibacillus sp. FSL R5-0623, assembly GCF_037974265.1. Taxonomy (NCBI): domain Bacteria; kingdom Bacillati; phylum Bacillota; class Bacilli; order Caryophanales; family Paenibacillaceae; genus Paenibacillus; species Paenibacillus sp. FSL R5-0623. Next base: position 5,717,212 of record NZ_CP150233.1, read on the forward strand.
CACTCATGTGGTCTATACAACCATCTTGAATATCAGACATTGTTAATCCTGTTGAATCAATTAATTCGCTTAGTAATTTACTGGCACTTTCTACATCATGCAAATCTGAAAAAATTGGATTCTCCCAATAAAGAATATCTAATACTGACTCTCCAGCTTCTTGCCCGTTACCACTGATATACGATGAGCTGTCTGAATCCCACATGGCTCCTGTAAATTCTTCTACATGTTCATATGCTCTTTCAAATCCTTCTCGAATGAATAACCCCAATTCCTCAACAGCAATCGTATATACCGATTCACTATCACAAAAATCACAATTTTGAATATCGTTTTTTTCTGCAATTTGTTCAATTATCTCTTCGTCATTAAAGCAGTTAACACAACAATTCATTTTTCCTCAGCACCTTTTTCAAAAAAAGTTTTTCACCTATTACTAAACAATCAACATTACAAAACTCAATTAGCCCCAAATGACACATTTTCTACAATGACTTTCTGCTATACAAATTGAGAACATTTTTATCGTATGAGCATTTACTCAAATTTCATCTCTTCCTTAATCTTAATCTCTGATGCCGATTTATAAGTTCCAGATGCATTTATTGGTTCAAATCTGATATCTTTTTTGTATTCTGCACTAAGCTCTTTTGCAGTTTCAGATAATACCTTTGACTTTTCATACTCTTTATCCGTATAACAAATCAGTACAAAATAGCCGAAATCAACATCTTCCACCAAAAGATAGGTTGGTAACTGATAATTAACACCATCTTTATATCTTTGATGCTTGCCAAGTTTTAATTCAATTAATGCTCTTTTATTTTTTCCAATAGAAAAGTAAAAGTCAACAGATCCTCTTCCAAGATCTACTTCTTGATTTACTAATATGTCTGTATCTTTCAAGCATAACTTAGCAATTATTTGAAACAATCTTTGTACTTTCTTTTCGTTCACACCACCTTCAGAGGTGTTTAGTAACTCAAACCCTTTTTGGTGCTCAACAACATTTTTAAAATACTTCACCATTTCAATTACTGCTTCTTTGAATTCATCTACACTATATTTTTTCACTTCGTCTAATGAATGAGAAGCAAGGTTATCTCTGATTCTCTGATACTCTTCTTTTATATCCTTTGGCATAAGTTCTTCATAGTAGTCTAAATCAATGTTGAAAAAGTTTGTCACTATTTGGGGCTGATTTTTGTAAATCTCAAATAACTCACCTACATCAAGAAAATCAATATCTTCAAATATGATACCAATCAAATCATGAGGTGTCTCAATATCCCTAAGAATTCTCAAGGTATCTTCATCTAATTTTCTTACTATATCATCAGTTAAATACTTGGATACAATCTCACCTACATTGAAGCCATCATCAGATGAATCATAAACGAAATAGAGTATATTAAATAACATATACTCATAAAGTGGGTTTAAATTATGCGAAAACCGATCTCGTATATAACTATGGAGAGTTTTTAGATCTTGCATCGCTGAATGCTCGTCATCTTGCATGTGTTCTGGGAAGACAGTAGCATATATGTCTTCGAATTCAAGATTCCCCCCAATTTCCATAAAATACGAATAGATATCATCAATTAAATTGTTAATAATTTTAATAGACTCTTTGGGGAACTCTTCATCAAAATTTATCATTGTACTTGGTACTCCTTCTTATATAAGCTCTTTTATATTCATTTCAACTCCCTTTTATCTTCAACAGTTCACAGCAAATGAAACTCCCTATTTTTTACCAACAATTGGATTGAAGATAGCCCTCACGTTATTTTCAATCACTTTAACAAGTTCATACAAAGTATCATCCTCAAGTTCGTTTAAAGGTGAATACGAAACCCTAAATTGAATACCATTCTTCAATGCATCTCTATGCCTTAATTTCATCCCGTATGTCTTTTGGAACCGTCCTTCAATATGCTCATTAACTCTACTCTGAACATTTTTGCTTTTACCTATATACAAGGGAATCCAAGCATTTTTGAATTTGTTTTGTTCATCAGATATATAATGATACTCTGCTCTTCGCTTATAAAATGTAGGGCTGTTATCCACTCCATCCCACAGCCTCTTAAGTTGTTCAAACCATTTATGCTTCACTGTGGCTAAAGTTAAACACTCTGTATTCTTCAACCAGTAATCATAATATTCCGAGAAATTAGCTTCAAAAAGGTAAATCCCAACTTCCTCTCTAAATACAGAAAAGAAGTCCGTAGAAGTCACTATATTAGGATTGTCACTCATATTAAAAACATTTATATCTACTTCTTTACTGCGTCTTCTTGTCCTCAAGTCCTCAATCGTCCTATCAGTCAAATATTCCAAAATATGATTTACCGAACTCTGTACTTGTTCTATTTCATTTCTTAACTGTTTGTAATCCATACGACATTCCTTAGCTATAGTGATATTTTATCTGGAGATATTTAATGCTGATGTCAAATAATCAAAATCTTTATAGGTGAATTTCGTAACTGAATAAGTTTATATATTAAGCCACTTATCATCATTATCCACCTTCTTGAATATATGAGTAATCCTCTGGTATTAATTTCAACCATTCATCCCAATCAATTTCAGGGTATATAGCATTTAGATTAAAAGAGTTCTGTTCGAACAGTTCAAGCGTTCTTGGATATTGATTCACGTACAGGTTCCAAGTTGCACTATATTTTGTACGCACTTTAGAATTACTATGATTTCGCATATTCTCAAAAATAAATTTAATATGGAGGGTTTCTGCCATAACATATCTTGTTAATCCTAATTCATCAATTAACCAGCCGTTTGAATATCCTTCATACTCTAATCGGTGAAGATTCTGAGTTACGAATACAAAATTTAGATCATCACTGTAACGCTGTGTCCGAAAAATATTATTTGATGCATTGCAACGATCAGTGATAAACAACCCCGTACATGGTATTTCCTTTTCTATGAGATATGCATCGATAAGTGCAGTTCCATAAAAACAAGGGATTTGATTAATTTCATAGTTAATAAATTGCCCATATGTTATTACTGCTCTGAAGGTAATGTCCCTACCAATAAGTCTATGTTGAAGATCCTGAACAAACTCACATAGGAACATCACTGTATATGCTTTCGTTTGTTCGTCAGGAGTAGAAAAATTGTTGTATATTAATATCGTATCTGAAAAGACAATTGCCTTAAAGCCATCATGTAGATGTACATTGAGACTGGCGATTACCTGATACAAATCTTTAACTCTATTGATATCACTATCAACCAGTTCCTTGAAACCTAAAATGTCTATATATAATAAGTATTTTTCATCCATCTGTTTTCTCCTTTTGATTCAATAGTCAGGTTACAAGGCCTGTGAAATTGTTTGCACGAAGAGAGTAGACACTAAGCCCTAACCAGTCCAGTGGAGTCAGGAACAAATTGTTTGATGTTCATAGTTGCCAGCTTTTTTTTAGCTTCTTTGTTTAATGGTGGACAAGCTATAAACAACAAATCTTTTGCTCTACTAAATGCGACATATAGAATACGAGTATCATCTTCGTTAGAATCAATATCAGGATTAATAAGTTGTTTAACTTCATCAATATCTGAAAGATATAGCAGTACAGATTGAAATTCCATCCCTTTTGCCTTATGAATAGTTCGTATATCTGATGATTTTTCTTCTGGCAAGATAAGATTATCTAAAAGTTTCTTTATGGATGTTGCATCGGAAAACTCTTTAATTTTCCCCCTTGTAATCTTCTTAATTCCATAGTTCTTAGTCTTTAACGTTTGGAATAAACTTTCATAAAAATCATATAAAGAGCCATTATAAAACTCATCCATCCTACCAGCCATAAATTCAAGCAGATCCACTGCCAAACTTCGTTTCATTATAGAGCTAATTTGTTGACTCTCCTGAAAAGGTTCCTTTAAAACCCCATCCTTATCAGTTCTAAATACTTTTATGAGTTCCTTTACTCCTGCCTCTTGTCGGTTATCTTTAACCGATTTATACGCAGTAAATATCCTTTTAATAAACCTTTCCCTATTAGCATCTACTTCATTAAAAATCGACCAAATATCCTCAACCTCAGCATTTCGAAGTCGCTTTACCGTGTCATTATTACGAGTTAATATACAATAATCTCCATCAAGCCCGAACCTACTTCTCAATTCATGAAAGCTTGTTACGCTTATGTCTGTCGTTTCGCTACATTCATAAAAATAAACATCAATCTCACTATCATCCCTTGTAGGCTTTTGTTCCAGCTCATCACCGATTCTAATGCAATTCAGAAAGTCTACAATTTCACTACCGCTTCTCCTATTATTTTCTATTGAATACGTAGTTTGATTTGGAAGAGTAAATGAAATAAAATCCTGACGCGAAGCTCCCTGAAATTCATAAATAGATTGAGCTGAATCTCCGATTACACCAATTACAGAACCAGTATTGCTTAGCTTCTTTATAATCTCTGTCTGGATCGGATTTGTGTCTTGGAATTCATCTATAAATATATACGGATATTTAGAACTTAAATGTTCAAGAAGAACGGGATATTCCTCAAGAATTTTATAAGCGAAATAAAGCACATCCTCGTGATGAATTACACCCTCTTTCCAAAACTGCTTCTTATATAAGAGCAGTTCTTCTGACCGTATACTATACCTTCCGATCTTGCTTAGATAGAATTTTCTTGGTTTCAAGTTAATTTCACCATCTTCAAGCTTCCAATCTAAGTTTTCTAAGCATTTTTTGATCTTTATTTTATCAGTCAAATAGCTTCCATTCTTCGCTTCTTGTTGCCAAACGTATATTTTACCTTTTGTAGCTATGTTATCGTCATGACCATCTAATTCTTCAACATTAACCAACGTATTTCCGTTGTCATCCTTCATTAGATATATATAGGGCTTAACAATATTCGCATAAAGAAAACTATGGATTGTTGATACTTCAACTTTATTCTGATTGGTTCCCAACCGCTTCTGAATCTCTTCTCCTGCTACAGTTGTATATGTAATGCATGCAATTTTTGATGTGGGCGTAAGATTCCTCACATTTTGAAGAACGTTTAGAATGTGCATAACAAGCCAATGTGTTTTTCCCGCACCAGGACCAGCGATAACTTTGAAATGATTCGTTAACTCTAAAATCCTTTCATCGGAAGAGATAACCCTGACCTTATCCATTACGTTCCTCCAATTCGTTTCTATAGCACACCCACTCAAACGCTCCTTTTATATGTGCGGGCACATTAATAACAGTAGACCTATTGTCTTGTATCCTGCTTGCTAATTCGAATGCCAGCTCACCCTTTACGCCTTGAGCATGAATTAAAAAGCTTGAGGCAAGCTTTGCACGCTCCTTTTCCTTCTCAGCCCAGGTACACACGCTCAATTCTTTTACCTCTACGATCTCAACATCATCTGTAAATAAAAGCGTGTTTTCAGAATTATCCCATGCTAAATCGTATTCAAATGTTTTCCCTTTTTCTGATTTATAGAATACCTTAACGTTTGAACTTGCTGTTGTCTGTTCGTTAAGATTTCTTACTGCACCTGATATCGGCTTGTAGTCAAAAATATCAGGACTACTGTCTAAATCAAAAGGCCAACATTTCTTCCAGCTTCTTCGTACTCCATCTTGCTTTTCCTTAACGATTTTTGATGGATCAGAGTCTATAACACAGCTTACTCTCTTTTCCAAAGCATACTCTCTGTTTTCTGATTTAACCCCTGCACCATATAGTTTAATAAAATGTTTAAATGTTAGTGCATCAACCCGAACAAGAGCTACATGGTGCTTGTCCATATCACAATTCACCTTTTGAGCTAAAATCGGGAGCAAAATCAATTCAGCCATCCCTTCCACCAATACGACTGACTTCGCAAACAACATGGCTGATTTAGTTGCATCCAAAAATCTTTCTACATATTTCCTTGATTCCTGATCTTCATTACTTTCTGAAAAAACTTTACTGGGATACTTTGCGAATACAGGCTTCCCACCTTCTTTTTCCAGGCAAATGATCGGTTTCAACCCAACAGCAGAAGTAATCTGCGTGGAATGTGTTGTTATAAAAATTTGCCTACTGAAACTTTGATTATCCATCTCATCCTTCATAAATTTCAAAAAATTGTACTGAAGAGCTGGATGAAGATGTGCTTCTGGTTCCTCAATTAGTAGAATAGGAAATGTCTTTGCATTTTCGCCGTACTCGGGGGAAGTTATCATTTTGAATTTCGATAATATCAATGAAATATAAATGAGATTGTTATAACCCATGCCATTATTAATGATTGGGATCTCGATTCCAGTCTGATCTCTAATGATAAGCCGTAAGGCTGACAATACATCTCCCTCCTGTAAATTCCCATCTAAAGCAGGTACGCCGCCAACAGATGCACCCGTTTTTTCTGCGAATTCTAAGAATTCTTTCTGATTTACCCGTCCAACAATATCATCAACTAATGAACGAGAGAGCTGACCAAATTTATCATTACCAACAGTCACATTTTGACCATCAGTCTTTTCACTATGATCCACAGTATGCATTGCTTTATCTTTAAAATGAATGAGCAGTTGTTTCAGCAGGGTGTTTTTTCCTGTAAACATGTTGCTCTCAACATCACGAAGCGCATCTAATGTCTCACAATGAATTTTATCCAAATATTCAGGCTCAGCACGATTTTTATTAACAATATTCCCACCATAGATTCTTGCAACGTATCGTTTTAGATTTCTTTCTAACAAGAACCAACGTTCTTTTGGTGTAGATAAATTAGCACTTTCCTCAATATATTTTTTTTGATCCTGTTCTGGAAGGAAATATTTAAAGGTTAGCTCTGCCTCCCACGGCGTTTCCAATTTCGTAAGCCAGCTTGCAACTATAGCCTTATCATCCATAGTATCTGTATTGGAGGATTTAAGCGTTGCGGTAATTGTTATTTCTGGTGGGGTTGATACATCAAGGCTTTTATTAAAATCGTCTATGGTAGGCGCTTTGGCGCTTCCTCTTTTAAAAAGAAACTCCAATGCTTTGATTACTGTAGTTTTCCCTGCATTATTACCGCCGATTAATACATTTAATCCTTCGTTAAATTCAACAGTAAAGTCTTGAAAACACCTAAAGTTTTGGATCGTTAGCTTAGAAATATACAAATAACCCTTCCTCCTTGGCCTCTCATTTCACCTGCTATAGGAAGTGAGAATACTATACTTCACTAAAACTCTAAATTAAGCCATACACAGTCTGTTCGCATTAGAATGATTTATTCCATTCATCTTAAAATCCAATCAATACCCAAAAGATTCAAAAAGCTCCACCATTCTTATTGATTCGACAAATGGTACAAATGTCCTCCAAAAAGATAAGTATAATGCACTTAAAACTTCCGAAAACGTTCCTTTTCGGAATAAATAAGGTTCTTGTTCTCGCTATAGAGTGAAGAGGATATTTAATTATAGGTCGGAGAAACACAAAAAATCCGATCGATAATCAGGAGAGGATACCTGAACTTCGTCGGCTTGGTGAAAAACTTATTTTGCTGGTGGGTGGACTATAATTGTAATTTATATAGCAATGGTTTCTTTGACACGCTAAGCTTCAGATGCCAACTTCGTACGTCTGATGGGATGTTCAAGGGTTAGGCTTGGCAAGTTTGATTGCTCTTCCCTTTCCTCATGCCTGTCCCCTCACTCAGCTCGGCTGTTTGAACGGGATTGTTTTTATTGTTTGAAAATTTCAATTGCGATAAATTAAAACTTATATGTTTTCTTCCGTCCCGAATATTCATCAGCTATCCACTCCCATTGAGTTACACGTTTTGCTAATTCTAACGTGTTGATGGGGTTAGCAATGTAACAAACCTCTAATTCTTCTTCAGTCTGCTTTACAATCGCAATCACATATTGATCAGTTAATTGATTTGCAGTAGAGTATTCGTTATTTGTTATAGAGAATGCTTCTCCCATTCTTTTCACGCTTTTCACTTCAACACATAGCGTTCCATTCTTTGTGTGGACCTCAAGGTCATATCCCAAATTACTTTTGCTTACATCTACAACTCTCAAAACACCTTCATCATTTTCCAGACAAGTCGCCAAGTTTTTCTCCACACTTCGCCACTTCGAAACAGAAGCTCTATAGTGCTTTATCTCACCAATTGCAGTAAAGTCAATATCATCATGTAAACTTGAACTCGTTTTATTATTGTTTTGGTCCAACGTAGTGAAGAATCCCTGATGCTTTTTGATATCTATCTCTCGGTTCATACTTTTTAATTCAAAATTCTTCTTCTCTTTTTGACTCCCAAATCGATTACTATCAATTGGAAAGTCCAATTGTTTAAAAAACCATTTTAGATCGTTATTATCTATTAACTTAATTTCCAATAATTTTATGAATTCATCATCGAATTCAGCTTGGATTTTTGCTTTTTCCAAAGGAGCAAAGCCATATGCAAACTTTATCAGGTTCGCTTTCTTAACAAGCTTGATCTTATTTATATCTAAATTAAACCTGTACTGCTCTACACATTTTGCGAGTGTCTCAACACCCCCTGTTACAGAAGGAACATACGAACTAAGTTGAGTTAATATATCTTCTATTGTTAATTCTCTTATTTTCAAAGACTTAGAAAATTGTAATAAACAAGGGTATTGACCTTCGAGTGCTTTACTTATAGGTATATTATCTGATTTACTACACAAAGCTTCAAAATCATTATTATTTAACCAGTCTGGGTTAACACGCAGTTTCCTCATTCCATAAATGCCACCTTTGTAATGAAACCAAGGCTTATCCGTAAAAGCTTTTTTTAACTCTTCCAAAAATCTATCTTTATATTTATTAGAACTCATATTTAATGCTATTTCATGTTTGAAATATGATAATAATTCAAATAATCCTTTAACATTATCTGACTCTTGTGAGGAGGACAATACTTCTTTAGTTAGTTCTAAAATAATACTGACGCATATATCTGTTGCTAATCTGGAAGCCTTATCTAAAGTAATCTTGGTTCTTGAGGGGTCTGTCGAGAAATCACCATTTATTTTTATCGGTAATCCTACATACTCCTTTGTTGGCATAAAGGCATGAACCACAGCACGATCCTGTTCTAAGGCAATTAGATGTCCTGTTTCGTTCGTTAAAAAAGCCACTGCATTTGATTTTTTGTCCGTTTCATGAACCACTAACCAGTTTTCAATAGTATTATTCATGAAAATTTGCACACTCTGTTTATTGGCTCTCCATTTTCGATTAGAGGTTATACTTACATACTGATCCAATTCGAATATTACTTCATTAATGTTATTCAAAAAGATTAATGCACTCGAATCAAAGTTATTAATTTCAATATCTAAGACATTAGAGTATAAACTTTCAAAAACAAAAACCGTTTTATAGCCAGACGAAATGAGCCTTTCTGTAACAGCTCCGATACCTGGATCAATTGGATTGAAATTATGAGGAATACGCACTAACGGAACTTCAATACTGCTATCGATTAAACCTGAAGTCAGTTCTTTAGAAAAAGTCATCTCTATCTCATTGCTAAGTACATGGACTCGATTGGCAAGATTAACAACTGACTTAAATCCAATTCCACGATACCCGATTGTGTTACCATCTCGCCTTTTTGATGATGATCCACTTCTACATATTGCTTTTGCATCAGTTGTATTAAACGGTCGACCGTCGTTAGCTACAATGACAAAATCATTTATTTGGTTGATGTAATACTTTTTCGCACCCGCATCATCTGCATTTTGAAGAAGTTCAATAATGGAACGCTCCTGATAGCTTTCAGCTATATATTTCTCCATGTTAGCTAAATCAGAAAATAAAATCGGTGAATTATGGGCTTCTTTCAAAAAATCTTTCTGAATCTCCTTAATAAATGAATTCATAATAGCTCCTTAATGTTTCTTCGGAAACAATCTAAGTTTATCAGCTTTTAATGCAATGTCATTTTCATAAATCACCAATTGAAAAACATCAAATCCAAAGAAATCATTACTATAGATTGTTTTGGTTGCTGTTTCTATTACGTTGCCATCAACATCATAAACTATAAGAGTTAGATTTATATTCTCATTTATAGTTGAAGCATTGGATGCAAAAACTTCACCTAATACTGTGATATTATAATCAGTATCCACTTTTACAGATAAATTGTCGAAGTAAATACCCAATCTCTCTTCCAATGGTTCTAATCGTTGTAAATTTTTCCTCAGTTTTGTTTGCACCTGAGATGGGGTAAATGATTTCTCTACTTCACTTGAATCAATCTCCGATGCAACCCACTGTACTGAAGTTTGATTCTTCTTTTTAGCAGTGAATCTCATTTCGTAATGTATTCCTAATTGTTCATCGGCTACTTCGATGAACAATGAGTCTCCTGATTTAATCGCACTTAATTGGGGCTTCGTAAAGATCAGACCAGCGAGCTTAAACGAGTCAGCTTTAATAGAACCCTCTCTGGAAAGTAATTTGTTTAAAAAACTATCAAATTCAATTTGTTCTTTATCTTCTTTTACATAGCTTATAGATTTAAAACTGACTTTTTTCGTTTTTTTTCCGTGATTATGGATTTTCAAATGGAATACAAAACCTGATTCTCCACTTGTAAAGGAAGTCTCCTGTGTCTCATTAATTTCAAAGCTTATTTCTTCAAGCTTAAAGATAGTTGCGCCAGACAAATATATCTCCTCCATCATTGCTTTACTGGTTTACTTCTATATGTAATTCAACTTATTCATTCGTTTAATCATCTTCAACGTATCCTTTTCGTATCCAACTCCCTTAACCACTTCTTCCCAATAACTATCATATTTAAAAGAAAACTGTATGTTCTAATACTCTTGTACCTTCTTGTGAATACGTTCTTTCACCACCACATTCATCCCCTTCATTCTCAACTACCCATCTTATTCTAAATTGACTTTCAAGTGGTTCACCCGTATAAGCAAATAATAACCACTTCCCTTTGGGTAATGGTCTATGACTGGGATTTAAATCAAAACTAAAATCTTGGTCATAGAACCAATCAGCATCAATTCTTTGTTCTTCTTTTAGTTCATTCATTAGTGTGGTATACCGTATTACACGTACTTTTGTATTAATATACTTACCTGGTCCCTCATTGACCTCTGTAGCAGTTCTTGTAAATGCATTTGCCATTGTAGTTCGATTTTGATAGCTTTCTTCAAGCGTTTTCCAATAACTCTTATCTTCAATTGACTGCTTGTTAAAGAAATAGGCTTAATAAGATAGTTCTATAGTTTGATAGTTCTATACTACCATGAGGAGAAAGTGCTTTCCACATAATCCCCAATGACTTGACATTATTGAAAAAATTCTGTTCTATTAACCGTAACTCAACTTTTATTCCCAAAAGGTATCTTTTCGGAATATATATACTTCAATAAGTAAAGGCCTGAGGGTATTGCACTCCTCAGGCCTTTACTTATTTGTGTTTTGGAGATATCACAGTAAACTCCTGCGAAAATTCTTCTGGAACCCTACTTACTCCAGCCTTCACTTTAACCTTATTTAAAGTTAGTGATTCATTGTTCGACTTCAATTCCCCGATTGCCCACAATACTCTACGTTTTTGAAACGCTTCAGCATCTTCTACCACCTGCTCAAGAAAGGTTCGAGTACGTGGCATCTTTTTTAAATGCTTAGGCATTAAACATTTGCTACCTATAATCTCCTGTATTCTTTCCAAAGTGATGCGGCGTGGCTTTCCTACCTCACTCATCAACTGTTCTGCAATCTCAGCAACTTCTTCAAGAATTTCCACATCTCGCTTTTCCCAATCATGACGCGTAGTACCAGCCTTCGGTGGCAACTTTTGGGGCATGTGCTCCATAAGAAATTCTCGATCGTACAGATAGAGCCACGCATATACCTTGGGATTAAGCTTCCTCAACTCCAATCTACCATGATGAGGATAATCATTTCGCATTTGCAACCATACTTCTCGTCTCTCCCTTTTAGCTTGCTCTCTATATTCTTCAGTCATTGTTTTCTTCATAATTTTTCTCTTTGGCAGAGATATTTTACTCTCATGACCATCTATTTCAGATGGATCGCTATTAAAAACTTCGTCCAGTGTCAATCCTAAAAATTGCATGACCAACAGATGGCGAATAGGATGAAACCCCTTTCGATGCCTTTGGAAAATTAGCTTTAACCAGCTACTTTCACCATTTGCTGATGATTGGAGAATCTCCAGCAGTTCAACTCCGTAAAAATCAATAAATTCTGCTCTTAATCGCTTATAATCAGTTCTTCCCTTATCTGAGGCGTAGCCTTTCCGCATCAACTGATTTATGTAGTGTTTATGAAACCACTCCATTGGACGATGATTATATTTAAAATTGAGCAACTTCTCAATGTTGTTCACGATGCAACTATATTGGCCCAACATTTCCTTATCAGTAATCTCTCGAACAGAATGATCAGTGCAATTATCCTGTGTTGGAGCTATGAATGCATACTTCGTTCTTTCTCTCGTCAAAACCGAGCTTTCAGAAAGCCATATGCCATGTTTGATGCAAATTCGAACACCTGGGATTTGAAATAGCCGCGTCCAATATAGTTCTCCATGCTGTCTTATGCTCTCCTGATTGCATAAGGAGCAATATTGAAAGTGAGTATTCGGTTGGACTGATGATGACATTAAACCAATGGCATTATGCAGATCCCTTCCATGCTCATCAAGCATACTGATATATATGGCGTGCGCCTGTTCTTCATCCCGAAAAGCGTTATAAAAGAGGTACATCGTATTCTGGTAGATGAGTTGTTTTGCTGATATTGTTGATCCAATAGGTAAATTTGAAACTATATTGCTGATGCCTGGTTGCAACTCCAAGCATGCTGTGAAGCTATCTGTTCCGAATATGTCCATTAAGATAGCCCTGTTGCTTATGTTCCCACTTCGAATCCCAACTCTGGCAAGCAAACTTTGTAATAACTCATCATGATAGGGAGTCGGAAATTGGAGCATCATCCGAGTTCACTTCCAGTATCTATTGAAAAATCAGAGGCAATATATCCAGCATCTTTTAGCGCCTGGTAGGCAGTAAAACCATTTTCTTTCCCTGCCTTAACAAGCTTTCTCAAGTCGCGTTCATCATCAATTTGTGGTTGTGTCTTGCTTGTAGCTTGCTTGTCTTCAATTAGACCAAGATGAAGCTTATAAGCCTCCTGTACAACCTCTTGGATGTTTTGAATTTGAGGCATATCTGAAGTAATCTTGCTGACATTATGTTTGGCTTCTTTTTCTGGAACCCCTAATAGTGTTAATCGCACTACGGCATCCTGTTTCAATCGCTCAGCTTGCACCTGTTGTTCTTTTTGTGTTTTCTGAAACGTTTGAAGCAAATTTCCTAAATCCAGCTTGGATTGCTCCGCCGCTATAAATCCATCGATTGGAGCAATATTGATATCGCCAAACCTGGCAATG